>DATDBL010000357.1:0-26678 GCA_036524855.1 Aldersonia sp.
GTGGTGCAGGCGGGCCGTGGCTTCCTGTAGGGCGGACGCCGTCGTCTCCAGCAGGAGCAGTTCGGCGGACTGCGTCCGGTCCTGCTGTTCGATCAGATCCACCAGCCTGATTCCCACATCGCGGCAGTTGGTCGCCGACCCGCCGGCGAGGTCGGCCAGCATGCGGTCGATCTCGTCGGTCACGGCGTCACTGGGGTTCATCGAGACTGCTCACCCGCCCCCGGGAGCCACGGTAGACGTCCCGGTACAACGCCGCGGCTTCGGCGCGTGTGGACACCCCGAGTTTTCGGTAGACCCGCCGGATGTGCGACTTCACCGTCCCCTCGGAGACGAACAGTGCCTGTGCGATGTCGGCGTTCGTGGCGCCGTGGGCGACGAACTCGAAGTCCTCGCGTTCGCGCGCGGTCAGTGTCGCGCTGTGTCCCGTCTGCGCGGGGACGTTCGTGAAATCATCCGTGCCGGAGCCTCCCCCGAGCGCCTCGGCGATGCTCAGCTGAGTCTGCTCGAGTTCGTCGAGGATGGACTGAAGCGCCCTGATCTCCTCCGCGACGCGGCGGTTGCGTGTCGTGATCGCCGATCTGAGGGTGTCGTGCTCCTCGGCGAGCGCAACGACCGCCGCCGCGGCCTGCAGCCTGCTCATGTCCGCGCTGTCGAGTTCGACGTCGTGGTGGTCGGCGTGCAGCAGCGCGGTCACCCGGCCTGCGCAGACGACGGGCACCGCCAGGTAGCCGCGCGGTCGCGACAGTTCGACGAGCGGCGCGTAGGTGTCGCGGTAGATGTCGATGGGATCCACCGCTATCGCCCGCCCGCGGCGCACGACCTCCTCCTCGCGCGGGGCAGCGCCCGCTGGCAGCGACAACGCCACGATTGCGTCGCGCAACGGCGCGAACGCATCACCGAGGTCGGGATGAATCGCGATGGTGGTGGGCGACCACCCGGACTTGGTCGCCGGCGAATACACCGACTTCTGAAACCCCAGATCGCGGCACAACCCCTCGGTGACGACATACGGACGCTCGGCCCGCGGCGCCGAGCGCAGGTGCGCCAGCAGCGCGCGCAGACCCGCGAACTGGGAGCGATGGTCGGAGATCCGCTGGGCCTGGCGACGACGCCGAATCGCCTCGATCTCCGTGAGCAATTCGGCGGCGTTTCAGATCTCGCACACGTCCCGCACACCCACGCGCAGCAACGAGAGGAGTGCCTGGCGGGTCCATTCGAGCGCGAGCGAATCGTCGGCGGACTGCTCCAGCAACAGGGCAGCGGCCTGCGCGCTGCCGCGTGCCACCGCGAGTTCGAACAGCGGAGCGAGCCCGCGCTCTGCCAGCTTCGTCAACCCTGCACCGCCACCGGCCAGTTCCGCGCTATCGCGGACTCGACACACGTGGAAGTGTCGGCCGGCCCCCACGGGAGGGCGAGTACCGATACGGCGACATGGCCGCGCGCGAGCAGATGCGCTTCACCGTCCGGTTCGTACGGCGGCGGATTGTCTCGCCGTCGAAGCACGAGGGTCTCGTCGACGAGTTCGAACGCGACGTCCGTCTTGCTGGTACGTGCAGGGGCGGTGAAGGTGAGGCCCCGGATCTCGTCGAACGGCAGGTCTGGCACGTTCACGTTCACCACGATCGGCGGCAGGCCGACGTCGCAGAGCGCTCGGACGACATGCGTGGCCACTCGCGCCGCGGTCTGGCTGCCGTGCGCGGGATGGGTCGCCGTACTGAAGGCCACCCCGCACACACCGAGGCTGGCGGCGGTGTAGGCGGCACCGACCGTCCCCGAATGCAGAACGAGGCGACCGGTGTTGTAACCGGGATTGATGCCGGACACCACGAGGTCGGGCCGCCACCCGAGTACGCCTGCGCACACCGCGCGCACGCCGAGTGCGGGTGGCGCCTCGACGGCGTAGGCGGAGATGGAGGGGTAATCGGTGCTGCGGTGCCGTGCCATTCGGACTCCGGCGCGGTCGACAACGACGCCCAGGCTTGCCGCGCTTCCGCTGGCGTCGGCATGGGGTGCAACCACGACGACGTCGTGCCCGTCGGCCGTGACGGCCGCGGCGAGCGTGGCCAGTCCGGTGGAGTCGACGCCGTCGTCGTTGGTTGCCAGGACCCTCATCGGGACTCGAGCGGGCTCGATCCGGCGAGGAGGTCGGCGAGATGGGGAACGCTGTCGGGCGCGGGTTCGAACCCGAAGGGGACGTACCACGCGCTCTCGAGCTCGACGAGCGGCGCGATTCCGGAGAGTACCCGTTCGCCGATGCGGTCGCGGACCGCCTCCGGCGCGGTGCGCGCGCTGCGGACGACTCCGCGCACGGTGGCCCAGAGTTGTTGCGAGGCTGCCCGCAGGTCGTCGGTGTGGGAATCCGCTGCCGCGTGCGTAGTCTCGGCCTCCGACAGAGCGGCTGCGAGGCGATCGCCGACGTCGGGGCCGAGCGATGCGGCATCCGCCAGGAGCGCGCGGGCAACCTGCATCTGGCAGGCGAGTTCGTATCGCTGCCGAGCGTGGATGTCGTAGATCCTGGTCTTCAGGAACGACAGGAAGTCGATCGTCAGCCGCAGTTGTTCCTCTGCTTGTGGATCGCTACGGTCGACCGCCGGCGCGACGGTGTCGCGCAACGACTTGATAGCCGCGTTCAACGTATTTTCGCTGTGGTCCATCATGCGTTGTTCCCCCTCAGGAGTGTGATGAGCTGGCGAGACGCGACCGGGACCAGTCCTTCCACCCGGGTGAGCAGGATGTCCTGATGTGACTTGCCGAGCCGGGCGATGCGGAAGTTGGAGGCCATCGTCGACACGATGATGGTGAAGCAGTTCAGTATCTGATAGAACCGCAGCCGGTCTGGGTCGACCTCGAGGCCGGAAGCCTCGGTGTATCGGGCGAAGAACTCGTCGAGTGGGATCAGTCCGCACACGTAGTAGCGCCCTTCGGGGCTGTAGTGCCCCATCGTGGGGAGCGTGATCCACGCCAGGTCGCGATGACGGTCTCCGATGAGGCCACGCTCCCAGTCGAGCCACGCCTGGATCTTCCCGGTGTTCTCGTCGAAGAGGAAGTTCCCGCTTCGGAAGTCACCGTGGACGACCCCGGCCACGTCGAGTTCGGGCAGATTGCTCAGCAACCAGTTGGCGGCGACCTCCATGAGAGGCGAGTCCTCGCCGCGGTCTTCTTCCCAGGTTCGCAGGGCGTGGTGCACCATCCATTCCGCCGATTCCGTGGTGCCGACGCGGGGCACCTGCAGGTGAGCGAACTGTCGATCCGCGACGTCGGTGGTGTGGATCCGCGCGAGGTGCTCCAGGTACTGCGGGGCCAGAACGGCACGGTGCTCGGGACCGAAATCCGTGCCGAGGCCGCTGATTCGTCCTGTTCGCGTGCTACGCGGCTTCGTCACGCCGTCGACGAATTCGTAGATCAGCGCCGGTTCGGGAAACCATTCTCCCTCTGCATCGAGGAAGTAGGGTTTGGGTACCGGGACGACGTCGCGCATCAGGTTGAGCAACTCGAATTCGCGTGCGCGACTTGTGGCGTTCGATCCTTCGCTGGGGTCCATGCGGATGACGAGGTGTTCGGAGGTGGTGTGGCCGTCGCCGCTGGGCCGGTCGAGAACGAAGCCGATCTGGATCTTCGAGACCCCGCCGGTGAACCAGTGCAGATCGCGCACAGCGAAGTCGGAGGTACCGAGTTCGTGGGTGAGGAACGCATCGAGCAGTTTGGCCATGTCGCCGAGTTCGGGGCGGTGATACGGCGGGCTGTTCCGACGATTCAACTTTCGGGTGAGCATGGCGTCGACTTCACGCTCGGTGGGGTGTTCACGTCGGAGCGTGTCGATGAATTCCGGGGACGGGTTGTCGCGGGCGTCGAAGTCGGTGGACCAGGTGAAATCGTAGTCGCTCATGCGAGGCTCTCCTGTGCGCGGCCGTGCCGCGACATGCGTCGGGCAAGGTAGTCCAGTCCGTAGATGTCGGCCATCTCGCCGTATCCGATCTTGTCGCCCCAGTGGTAGCGGAACACGCCCTGGTAGCTGACATGGCTGGGGTTGAACGAGTACCACGGGTGGCTCGAGATGGCGGTGCCGTGGAACTCGTACTCCCGTCCGCGGACGTCGGTGACCCGAATGTGGTTGCTGATGGCCAGCAATGCGGTGTGTTCGGCCTCGATGGACGCATCGACGACCGGGTGCACGGTGCCGTTCTCGACGACGAACCCGAACCGGAGTTTCTCGTATACGACGATACCGTCGCGCAGGTCGATCAGCACGGCGAGATGCACCGCGAGTTCGGGCCCGAAGTTCACCGATACCCACGCGACCGACCGCGTGCCGGTCTCGGTCCGTGGACCCCAGCTGTGGTCCATCCCGTCGTAGCAATCGACCCGATACCGCTGCCCACGCAACTCGAGCTCACCGGTGATGTGGCCCTTGACCTCGAAATGCCCATTCTCCCATTCGTCACCGTGTCGGGCGTCGGCGTGGGCGCGGTCGGCTCCCAACAACGGATTCTGGTCCGGATCGCCCGGATCGAACGGCTCGTGCAGTCCCCGGAACGACAGGTCGAACGAGCATGCGCCCAACGCATTGCGATAACTGAGGTCGTACTCCCGCGGTGTGGGCGCGTGCACGCTGAGACCGTTGGCGAGGGTGAACTTCGAGAACGAGTCCGGGCAGGGCAGGTGTACCTGCGGGTCGGTGAAGTCGATTTCGTAGGGCTGGGTGCAGAATCCCTGCCCGACCAGGATCGACGAGGTCGCGATCCCCACGTTCGGTCGGGCGAGGACGTACACGTTGCCGAAGATGCCTGCCTCCGGCACGACGAACGGCAGGAACATCGTCTCGGTCCACGTCCGGTCCTGGGGGTCGCGGGGGTGGAACTCGGAATCTGCGTCGGTGATCATCGGATCTCCCTTCGATGTGTGAATGCCGTTGCGGGCATTGTTCTAGTCGGCCACACTGGCCTGGGCCTTCCCGAGGTAGGCCGCGGCGATGGTCGAATCGTCGAGTTCGGAACTCGAACCTTCGAAAACGACCCGTCCGCCGCTGAGCACCGCCGCACGGTCGGCGACGTCGAGCGCGATGCGGCTCTGCTCGGCGAGGATGATCGCGACACCCCCGAGCAACTCCCGCTGTTGCGCGAGGAACGTGTAGATCGTCTCGACCATGACCGGCGCGAGCCCCATGCTGGGCTCGTCGAGAAGCAGCACAATCGGTCGCGCCACCAACGCCCGCCCGATCGCCACCATCTGTTGCTCACCGCCGCTGAGTAGGCCTGCCGGCTTGTTCCGCAGGCGCACCAACGGCGAGAAGAGTTCGTAGACCATCGCAACCGACTCCCGTATCTCGCGACGCGGGCAGCGGTGCGCCGCCGCAGCCGCCAGCTGGAGATTCTCCTGCACGGTCAGCGGGGCGACGATGTGCCGCCCTTCGGGGACGTGCACGATCCCGGCACGGACGAGCCGCGCGGTCCGCACGGTCGAAACATCCCTTCCGCACAGCCGGATTCGCCCACTGCTCTTACGCTCCTGATTCATCACGGACCGCAGCAGCGTGGTCTTGCCGGCCCCATTGGGTCCGATCAACGCGAGCGTCTCCCCGGGTGCAACCCGCAGCGACACATCGGTGATCGCGTTCGCGTGACCGTAGGCGACAGTGAGGTTCTCAAGCGAGAGAACCGGATCCGATGTATGCACGGACGACCTCCTTCGAGTCGAGCACGGTGTCGGGGTCGCCGTCGGCGATCATCTTCCCGAAATCCAGCACGATCAGGCGATCACAGAACGATCGCATCATGGCGACGTCGTGTTCCACGACGATGACCGCTACGCCCCGGTCGCGGATGGTCGCAATCGTATCGAAAACCTCTTCGCGTTCGGTCGGATTCATGCCCGCGGTCGGCTCGTCGAGCAGAAGTACCCGCGGACCGCGCGCCAGCGCGCGGACGATTTCGACCCGGCGGCGCACCCCGTAGGGCAGATTACCGACTTGGACGTGGCCCGCCCACGCCAGACCGTGTTCCTCGAGCAGCCGCCTTGCCCGGTCCTGAGCGGATTCGCCTGTTCCCACGGGGACTCCGAGTCGGACGTTCGTCAGCACCGTTTCGGTGTCCATCAGCCGGATGTGCTGGAACGTGCGGGCGAGTCCCTCTCGCGCGATCCGGTGCGGACGTCCCCACAGCGGAGGGAGATCGCGGGCGAGCAGTCGGCCAGCACCACTGGCGGGACGATAGACGCCGGAGAGCACGTTGAGCAAGGTCGTCTTGCCCGAGCCGTTCGGCCCGATGACGCCGAGGACCTCCCCCGACCGAGCTTGGACGCTCACCTGGTCGAGTGCCCGCACCCCGCCGAACGCCATCACGATCTCGCTCACCTCGAGGTTCACCTGTCCGGGCGACGCATCCGGTCGCGGCAGCGTCACGGGCTTTGGAACCTGTGGGTGTTCTCCAGTTGCGGCGGAGACCGTGGCCCGGCGGCGGGTTCGCACCGATTCGAGCAGCCCGAGTATCCCACCGGGAGCGAACGCCACGATCAACACGATCAGCGCCCCGTTGACCATCACCTCGTACTCGGCCAGGCCGGTCAGCGCGATGGGTAAGCCGAAGACGACGACTGCGCCGACCAACGAGCCGGCCACGAACGTGGATCCACCGATGACGACGATCGCCAACAGTTGCGTGAGCAGGTCGAAGCTGAACTGGCTCGGTTCGGCGAACCCCGACATGTGTACGTACAGAGCGCCCGAAGCGCCGGCGAGAACCCCGGACAGCCCGAACAGCATTGTGCGGTAACGGACGACGTCGATGCCCTGGTGGCTCGCCATCACCGGATCCTGGCGCATCGCACGAATCGCGAGGCCGAAGCGCGAGCGCTTCAGCAGCCACAACCCAAGGAAGGCGGCGGCGACGAGAACACAGATCACGACATCGTTGGCGGACCGTGGAATCCCCACCAACCCTTGGGCACCGCCCGTGATCGGAATATTCAACACAGCCACGCGGACGGTCTCGGCGAACGCGATACTCGCAATCGCGAGATAGATTCCGTTGAGGCGGCGTAGAACAGTCGCCAACGCGACCGCGACGACACCCGAGGCGAGGACCCCGGCAACGAACGAGACGAAGAACGGCGCACCGGTTTCCAGGGACACGATCGCCGAGACATAGGCGCCGATCGCCATCAAGCCGACCTGAGGAAGCGCGAAGATGCCGGCGCTCAGGACGACGTAGATCGACAGCGCCATCAGAGCGAGCACCATGCCGTCGCGGATCACAAAGTCGTAGGCACCGAAATTCGAGAACAACTCGGTCATCACGTCACACCCTCGTCAACTCGGCCCGCACCCGGAACAGCCCTTCCGGGCGCAGCGCGAGGAAGATCAGCAACAGGACGAATACGACGAGTTCGCTCGCAGAACTCGACACGTAACCGGTCGCGTACGTGGACACGACGCCGATCAGCAGACCACCGACCAACATCCCCGGGATGCTGCCGAAGCCTCCGACGACCATGGCTGCAAGCGCGATCACGAGGTAGGACGAACCGAGATCCGCGTCGATGATATTGAACGCCATCGCCACGAACGACGCCGCGACTCCAGCCATCGCCCCGGAGACGAAAAACACGCCGGCGCTCACCCGGTCGACGTCGACACCCAGGATCGACGCCGTCTCACGGTCGAATGCGACAGCCCGAATCTCTCTGCCCCACTGGGTGCGCGCAAGGACCCACGTCGTCACCGCCACGATGACGAACGCGAGACCGACCATCGCCACGTGAAGCGTGCTGACCCGGATCGGGCCGATCGCGACGGGGACGCTGTCGAACGCATCGGCACCGATCCGCACAACCGAGCCTCCAAGGAAGTGGTCGGCGAGTTCGACGAGGACGATGAGGCCGCCCATCGACGAGATGAACGCCGCCATCTCATGGTCTCGCCGACCCAGAATGTGGCGGATCAGCAGGAGGTAGGCAAGGACGTCGAGCAGTCCGGCGAGGACAGCGACAACGGGCAATGCGGCGAGCAACGACCATCCGAACTGGTCGGTCAGTATCCACGCGAAGACCGCGCCCCACGTGAAGATCGCCGCGTGGGCGACATGGAAGATGCGTAGGTTCGCCATGACCAGTCCGAAACCCGCGGCATACAACGCATAAGCGCTGCCGAGCACGATCCCGTTGACGGTCTGCTGAAGCAGGAAGTCCACGACGTCACTCCTGCGGTTCGGTGGCGACGACCGAACCGTCCGGCCCGAAGGTCGCCATCACGCCCTTCGAGATGGCGACACCGTCCGACGCAAGCTCGAGATCGAGAATGCCGTGCTCGTGAACCAGATCCGACGTCGATGCCGCGGGCAGCGCGTCGCGCACGGCCGCACCGTCGACCGTGCTCGCGCCGTCGGCCGTCCCCGCGCCGTCGGCGGTGATGATCGACGCGGCGGCGATCCAGCCGACCTGGTACCCGAGAGCTCCATAGGCCGTGGGCGTTTCGCCGTACTGCTCGGTATAGCGGCGCTGGAAGTCCGAGTCGCCCGAGATCGACGGCGCCCACACCTGCGGGAACTCGAATCCGCGGGCTACGTCCTGCGCGACCGTAAAGGTTTCGGTGCTCGTCGCCAGGGTGCCGACGAGCTTCACGCCATCCAGCCCGCCGGACTGGCTCGCCTGCAGCAGGAGATTGCCGGCTTGCGCCGGCAACACCGACAGCACGACGGCATCGACCCGGTCGCGTCGCAGATTCGCCAGGACGGCAGAGAAGTCCGAGTCCTGGGAAGAGACCTCCTGACGAGATGCGAATCCGGTGGGCAGTCCCTTCTCCGTCGCCCCCGCGAGGGTGGCGAACGACGGATTGTCGCCGGCGACGACGACACCGATCCGCTCGGCACCCTGGGCCGAGAGGTAGGTTCCCACCGCCGCGGTGGGCGTGGCGAGGTCGGTGAATCGGAAGGCGTATCCGTCCGGGTTCTCCAGCGAGCTGCCGGCCCCGCTCAACAACGCGATCCCGTCCTCGCTCGCCAGTGGTGCCACCGCCTGCCCCAACGGACTCTGCGAGTCCTGGACGACGAGTGCGACACCCTCCTGCCGAAGCTTGTTGTATCCGGTAACCGCGGTTGGCACCGCGGACTTGGCGTCCTCGGTCACCACTTCCACTGTCACTCCGGCGTTGTCGAGTTGCGCCTTGGCCTCGTCGAGGGCCAGTTCGAATCCCTGCTCGAACGGGATTCCGAACGACGTCGACGCTCCCCCAGTGAGATTGGCGAGTAGTCCGATCTTCACACTGTCGTCGCTACCGTTGGCAGGGCCGGCACATGCGGTGACCGCAACCACCGTCGCGACTCCTGCCGCGGCGCAGACGAATCTCCGCCCACCGGGTGTCTGTAGCAGTTTCATTCTGGGCTCCTCGATGTCGGGACTTGATGTCCTGTGGTCCGCATCACGCTTCGCCACAGTTAAGGTTGCCGCGATTCGACTCGTCAAGAAGTCCGCCCCACAGGGCGCCACGCCGGTTGGAGAACTCCACAATCCGCGCCCTGCAGACTGTCGCTGTGGTCGATCCTGACCCGCGATCGGGCAGTCAAGTGACGCTACAGGGAGCCCCGACGCGTCAGCGACCGCGCGGGCCGGCGACAGCGCCCACCGCGAATCCCGGGACCGCGTGGTGCCCCTGCAACCGCAGAATGACCAACGCCGTCTGCACGCTCAGCTGGTCGTTCGAGTTCGTCGCGACATCGAGCCCGGTCACGTCGTGCACACGGCCGAGCCGATGCCGCACGGTGTTCTCGTGCACAGCCAGTCGCGTTGCGGTTTCGCGCACGCTGCGGCCACCGTCGAAGAACGCCTGCAACGTCCGAAGCAGATCGTTGTTGGCCGTGCCGCCAACCAGCAACGGGCCGAGGATGTCGTGCACGTATGTCCGAACCGACTGTTCGTTGCTGTTGGCGATGAGAAGGCGCGCCGGACCGAGCGCATCACACGCGACGGCACGGGTCGAATCCGACGGATACCGATCCAGACAGCGTGCGGCCTCGAACGCTTCGCGGTACGCACGGCGCAGTTGCGCGGGCCGCGTGACGGTGGAGAGGCCGGCCACCGCGAACTGATCGCCCATCCGGTCGAGTCCGCGCGCGACGGCACGCGTGCAGAGGTCCACGAACGTCGCGGGTTCGACTGCGTCCTTCGCCGCGATCGCGAGCACCACGCCCTCGGTGCCGCGAATCGACAGAACATCGACGTCGAGTTCCGCCGCGACGAAGTTCTCGAGTCGACCGACATCGACCCCCGACCCTGACGACCTGCCGCGCTCGAGGACGAAAGCGACGACACGCCCAACCTCGAGGTCCACACCGAGGTACTCGGCGCAGGCACGAAGATCCGCGTCGTAGCTCGTCGACCGCACCATTTGCCGCGCCAGGTTCGCCCGCGCATTCCACGCAACCCGCGACAGACGCCGCTGAATGACGAACTCCGAACGCAGATGTATCACCGCCCGGTCGATCGCCCAACAGATGTTCTCAACATCAGCCGGCGCGGCGCAGGCAGCGACCAGCCACCCGAACACGTGGTCGTCCTGCGCGATCGCGGCCAACACGAACTCACCGGGCGCGCCATCGATCACAGCGACCACCGCCGGAAGCCCGCTACCGGACTCACCTGCTGCACGCCGCAAGCGCTCGAGCGTCGGAATGGCGGCCGGGGCGTTCGGTCGCACGCACGGCTTCATCACCGCGCCGTCCGGCCCGAGGAGGAAGACGGTGGTATCCACCGCCTCCGCCGTCGTCGCGACCAACCCGAACAGCCCGCAATCGTCGGCCCGCGAATCGGCGAGCCTCGTCTCGACCCCGAGACGCCAGGACAGAACCTCAGTCCCCGCACCTGCATCTGTGGCCGGATCTGATCGATCGCTTCCGGCACGCGGGACCACGTCACTGAGCATGTCAACAAGAGTAATGGTCAGACCTAAAATCCGAAAGGGGAACGACCTTGCCGGCGCGGGCCGAGTGGTCAGTTCGCCGACATGGCCGCCTGCACACTGCCGATTGTGGCGGCGTCAGGATCGAAGCCCATCGGCTGGTACCACGCCCGTTCGAACGCGACCCGCGCTTCCGTCGATTCCAGAATTGCGAGGTCGACCCGGCGTCGGATCGCGTCGTCCAGGGGCGACGCGACAAGGTCACGGATCGCCGAGGCAATTGCCGCCGTGGCCCTACGCAGGGACAGGTCACGAGCCCGAGGATCCGCGAGCACCTTCTCGCCGACGGTCAGGGCACCGTCCAAGCGTTCGGTCTCGGCGCCCAACTCCGCCTGTACTCGGCGGCCCATGTTGACATGGTGCTCCAGCTCGAAAACCTCGCGCGCGTGCAGATCGCCCAAGCGCGAGCGTACAAACTCCAGGGCGTTCAACGACAACGCCAGTTGCTGTTGCGCCATCGGATCAGCGGTGTCCACTGCGGGAGCCACGACGTCACGCAGCGACTTCACAACTGCACGGAGCAAGTTGTCCGAATGGTCGGTCATCAGATTCTCTCTTTCAACAGGTCCAACAGTTGTCGCGACAACACCGGCACCATGCCCTCGACCCAGGCGAGCAGGACGTCTTGGTGGGTCTTCCCGAGGCGGGCGACCCGGTACGCGGTCGCGAGGGTGGCGACGATGAGCTGAAACGTGTTCGAGATCTTGTAGTAGGCCAGGCGATCTAGGTCGACAGTGAATCCGGACGAGGCCTCGTACCGCCTCAAGAACTCGCCTTCGGTGAACAGTCCGCACACGAGGTAGTCCCCGGTCGCTGGGTCGGTGTGACCGAAGGTCGCGTCGGTGGCCCAAGCGAGGTCGCGGTGCCTGTCGCCAAGATGACAGTATTCCCAGTCGAGCCACGCCGTGATTGCCCCGGAGTCTTCATCGAACAGGAAGTTTCCGCTTCGGTAGTCGCCGTGGATGATGCTGACGTGGTCGACGACAGGGACGTTTCGGCGGAGCCATTGCGCCGCGACATCCATCAGCGGAAAGTCTTCGCCGCGGTCTTCCTCCCATACGCGCTGATACTGGTTCAACTTCCATTCCGCGGCCTGGGTGGTGCCAGGTTGAGGGCGGTCGAAGTGCGTCAGCTGCAGCGTATTCACATCGATCGCGTGCAACGCCGCGAGTTGATCTACGAACTGGACGCCGAGTTGCTCTCGAAGTTGTGTACCGAAGACGGTGCCCAGGCCACTCACCGACCCAGTCTCGGTCTCGGTGGGCTTCGTGACTCCTGAGGCGAAGTCGTAGACAAGCGCCGGTTCGGGGAACCAACGGCCGGTGTCGTCCAACCACCTGACCCGGGGGACGGGAACGACACCGTTCACGGCCGAGAGGATTTCGGCTTCCTGCTTCCGGCTTGTCGCGTTCAGGGACTCGGAAGGATCCATCCGGACGACGAGCGTGTCCTTTACTTCGCCACGCTCTGGATCGGTCCAGTCCAAGGTGAAGCGCATCTGCATCTTCGAGGCACCGCCCGCGAGCCAGCGCACGTCGGACACGCTGTAGTCACCGGCGATGTTCGCTCGTAGCAAGGCATCCAGGTAGTGACCGAACTCGTCGAGGGTCACCCGCTGATACGAGCTTTCACTGCGTCGCTCCATCTTCCTGACGAGGATTGCATCGAGTTCGGTATCCACCGGAAACCGTTGACGCATATCGGATATGAAGCTCTTGGGCGGGTTGTCGCGGATATCGAAGTCGTCGATCGCGTTGGAGTCGTGCACTGTGGTCACGTCATGCTCCTCTTCCGTGCTTGGAGATATGTTCCGACAGATAGTCGAGTCCGAATATGTCGGCCATTTCTCCGTAGCCGATCATGCCGTTGTGTTCGTATCGATGAAGGCTCTGGAACGCGACGTCTCGAGGGTTGAACCCGTACCACGGGTGAGCGGCCACCGCGCTACCGCGAAATTCCCATTCGGCGCCGCTGGCACTACGGACCTTGATGTGGTTCGAAACAGTCAGGTTGTCGATCCGCGCCGCCTCCACCTGCGCCGCGACCAAGCTTTCCGTTTCGCCGTTATGAGTGACGAAGCCGAAGCGGAGGTCGCCGTACCGGACCTGACCACGCTCGATGGTCATTTCAACGGCGAGATGCATGGCCAACTCCGGGCCGAAGTTGACGGAGATCCACGACACCGCCCACGTTCCCAGATCACGGCGAGGTCCCCAACTATGGTCCATGCCCTCGTAGCAGTCGACCTCGTATCGCTTGCCGCGGAGTTCGAGTTCGCCGGTGATGTGGCCCTTGACCTCGAAATGACCGTTGGCCCAGCCGTCACCATGGGTGTCTGCGGAGGCGATCGAATCGGCTGCGGTCAGCAGCGCGTTCTCGGCGGGATCATGCATGTCGAACGGGTGATGCAGCGCTTCGAATTTGAGGTCGAAGAAGCACTTGTCGAGCGCATTCTCGTAGCGAAAGGTGTAGTCGCGTGGCGCGTTGGACACCGTCACGCTCAAGCCGTTCGGAAGCGAGAAGTCTGTGAAAGACGTCGGGCAAGGTAGATGTACCTGACAATCTGCGAGGTCCATCTCGGCTGCCGACGGGCACATGCCTTGCGCGAGCGCGACTGATGACAGCGCGACCCCGAGATTCGGCCTGGCCAAGACGTATGCGTTGCCAAGAATTCCCGCCTCGGGGACACTGAAAATCAGCGCGCTGGTTTCGGTCCACGTCCAATCCTGCGGGTCACGCTCGTGGAAGTCGCAGTCGACGTCACGGATCACGCCTACCTCCTTGGAAATCGCAACCCGCGAATCGGGTTGATGCAGTGGAGATCATGGTTCCTGCCCGGCGTCAGGTGACGGGGATCACCGAATATCCCCCTGCATGCCCCTCAACATCACCCCAATGGGAGTGGTTACGCGCTTGCGAGACGGTTGATGAGCTCCGCACGGTTCGCTGCGCCGCACTTGCGCAAAATGCTCTTCACGTGACTCTTCGCGGTCTCGACCGAGATGACGAGGTCCGATGCGATGTCGGAGTTCGACAGCCCGAGCAGAACCAATTGCAGAATCTCGCGCTCGCGTCGCGTCAAACTTGTGGGCCAGGGAGTCGGTCGAGGGTCCGGGTCGATGATGCGGGGGTCGATATCGACATGGAGCTCACCGGTCACACGCTTGACGAGGTTCTCCCGCCCCCGATCGCTGTCGTCGTTCTCCTTTGCCACGAGCACGAGCTGCTGGACCAGTGCCAGGTATGCCACGTGATCTCCGGTTTGGGCCCGCGCGCCGAACGACACCAAGACGACGCCGTCCGCCACTCGGATCGCGACGACGCAGTCGTCGCGATCTGCGTTCAGATCGGGACAGGCGATCGATGTGGCCGCGGACGAGACGGGGTGGCTGCACTGAATTGCGCTGTCCTCCACCGACTCCAATGGGACGATGCACCGCCGGCCGACGTTGTCACCTATCCCTTGGGCCGCGATAATCGTCCCGATGCCGGAGGCCACAGCGACGCAGTACACGGGAGTTCGCGTAACCTCGTAGACGCTCTCGACCAACGTTTCGGCCGGACACGCTCGACCGTCTCCGCCGTGTCTCTCGAACAGACCATGGAGCGCCCCGAACAAGCGAGAGTCGAGGGCGTCGAGGGCGTCCAGCAGACGTTCGTGCAGTGTCAGGAGCCGGATCAGGAGCGCGGTCAACTCCGCGCGTTGGCGGTCCGGGATCGGCGAATCCGGTAGCCCTTCCGCGAGCAAGTGAGCTTCGAAATCCGTCAGGCATCCCGTCAGATCCGCTCGCAGCTGGATGAGGTTGGTCGGTTCAGCCTTTGACGCTTCCGCGACCCGACGCGCACGGTCGATGAGGCGGCGGAGCTGTTCGACGCGTTCGAGTTCGACCATCACGGCAACGCTGGATTGTCCAGGCCCGCGCGGTAGGCGGCGGCTGCGGCAGCGCGGCTGTGAACGCCGAGCCGCGCGTAGATCTGCTTGATGTGAGCCTTGACCGTGCCCTCGGCGATCCCGACTTCTCGCGCGATCTGAGCATTGGTCGCCCCGGTAGACAACCGGCGCAGAATCGATCGTTGACGTGCGGTCATAGGTTCGCGCGACGGCGACGCACGGTCGATCCGATGGCCGGCGTTCGCCACAGCGTCGAATCGGGCCCGACCGGCGAGTACTTCCTCGGCGAATTCGACGACGCTGCTGAGGCGTTCAGCCAGTTCGGACAAACGGCGCCGCTGCACGATCTGTTCGGCGAGTAGGCCCATGACGCTCGACGAGAACGCCACGCGGTCGAGGTCGGCTCGAAGCGCCGGCCTGTCGAATCGATCAGCGTGAATCATGCCGACGACGGTCCCCTTGCTCAACACAGGAGCGACAGCATAGCCGTGCGAATCGGACGCCGTCATCAGTGGCTTGTACGTCATGATGTGCGTCTTCGGGGACTCCACCAGTCGGGGCTTCAATCGTTGAACGGCCTCGGCTTCGAGCGGCGCGTCCTGCAGGCTGATGGTCTGGGCGGTGAGGAATTGGCGAAGTGGTGCGTGGTTCACCGGGAGCCCGGCCTCGATGTAGAGGGTTGTCGGAACCCATCGCGCGTTGTCTACTGTCGAGAACAGCGAGCGGCGAAATCCCAGGGCTGACGATATCGGCTCGAATGTCGCCCGCACCCGGTGGCCAGGGTCTGTGGGCTGATGTGTGGAGATCAGGTCGCGAACGATCTCCACCGTCGATCCCAGCCGAGCGGCGGAGGCGCGGCCGTCACCGCGACGAGCGGCTTCCAGCCGCGAAAGGACGCGATCCACGTCTGCGAACTCGGCGGGCTCCAGCAATCCGTCTTGGATCGCGCGGGCGACGTCGATGAACAGTCGATCAATGCGATGGTTGAATCCGGGGGCCGCGTCGTCCACGACCGTCCCAGGACCCCGCGCGACCATGTGATCCGTCATGATTGTCACCGCCTGCTCCATCGGTCTAGCCGGAGCAATGCTACTATGGTTAGACCATTATGGTCAACACGCAGCGACCGGCGGATCGAACTCGATGAACATCACCCCCGTGGGATAGACCGCGTGCCCAGGTGGGATGAAATCTCCACCCCTACCGCCGAAATTGTTGCGCAGGCTATCCGCTGAAGCGATGCTGGTCTGGATTCGTTAGCACCGCGGCACCGCTGAATACCGAGCAACGTCGATGCCGCGCAATGAGGGAGTACGCATGAAGGCCACTGCAGCACTGCTGACCGGACTCGGCAGCGAGTTCTCCATTTCCGACATCGAGATCGACGGCCCCCGCGCCGGTGAGGTGCTCGTGCAGATCGCGGCAGTCGGGATCTGCCACACCGACCTCGCCGCCCGCGACGGTGTGCTGCCCGTCGAGTTCCCCGCCGTCGTCGGCCACGAGGGCGCCGGCACCCGTCCTCGCCGTCGGCGACGGCGTCACCAAGGTCTCCGTCGGTGACCGGGTCGGCATCACGTTCAACAGCTGCGGCGACTGCCCGACCTGCACCACCGGTTGCCAGTCCTACTGCGAGAACTTCAACGCCATGAACTACGGCGGCGTCCGGACCGACGGCAGCAAACCGCTGAGCCGCGGCGGCGACCCGGTCGGTGGCATGTTCTTCGGCCAGTCCTCCTTCGCCAGCGTCGCGCTCGCCTCCGAACGCAACGTCGTCAAAATCGACGCCGACATCCCGTTCGAACTGCTCGCCCCACTCGGCTGCGGCGTGCAGACCGGCGTCGGCGCCGTCACCCGCTCACTCGCGGCGCAGAAAGGCTCCGCGATCGCCATCGCCGGCGGCGGCTCCGTCGGCCTGTCCGCGGTCATGGGGGCCCTACTGCGCGAGTGCGCGACCATCATCGTCGTCGAACCCACCGCGCGGCGCCGCGACCTGGCCCTGGAGCTGGGTGCCACCCACGTGATCGACCCCGCCGCCGGCGACCTCACCGACCAGGTCCGCGCGATTGTGCCCCGCGGCGTCGACTACGTCGTCGACACCACCGGCATCCCCGCCGTCATCGAGGCCCTCATCGCCGCCACCGCCGTGCGCGGCACCGTCGGCCTGATCGGCGTCCCCGCCGACCCCACGGGCGCGATCGCCCTCAACATCATCGCCGCCCTCACCATCGGCCTCACCGTCACCGGCATCATCGAAGGCGACAGCGTCCCCGACGACTTCATCCCCGAACTGGTCGAGTTGTACCGCACCGGCCGCCTCCCGGTCGACAAACTCGTCAGCACCTTCCCCTTCGCGAAGATCAACGACGCCGTCGCGGCACAGCACGACGGCACCGTCGTGAAACCGGTGCTCGTGTTCGACTGAGGCGCTCCGCGCAGGTGATGCGCAGCTCACCACCCGTGAGTGGTTGACGAGTCCATAGACTCCACAACCACTCACGGGTGTCCGGGCGTCCCTGATTCTGCGGTCTGATCTTGGGGTTCGTCGGCGTGTCGTGGTTTCGGATCGGATCGAGATCCTTTGCGCTGCGCTTGCCCCCCGAGGCATTGGCGGATGATGGCCGTGATGACCATCCGGACTGGAAGCGAGATCGAACAATCGCGAACGAGCGGATCCTTTATCCCAACAGGGCGATCAGCGCGCTCGGGCGAGCCGGTACCGGCGATCGCGAACTCGACACACTCGCCGGTGGGCGTCGTTATCGGCGGAACTGGCCGAGTGTCAGGTTTCGGGGGGTGGAGGGCCGGCCGAACGCCGCGTCGTAAGGGCCGAGTCTGTCGACCTTCTGCTGGGTCAAGGCATCGATACGTGGTACAACTTGACGAAAGGACCGGTCGATGGCCGGCCGAACGATGCCGCGCGAGAGGTATTGCAGTCGTAGCGAATTCGGGACGAAAGCGGTCGGTTTGCGTCCGTCGAGGGCCTTCGCCATCGCATCGACCGCGGCGGAGACCGGATAGGTCTTCTTCGCGGGTCCAGGCATCGAGCGGCGCAGCTCGCCCAGATCGGGGTGGATCTGGTCGCCGTCGCGCACCAGTGGTGTGTCGATGAACATCAGGTAGGCGATGCCGAGGTCGATCCCCAGGGGACCAATCTCGACGCGGACGGTGTCGAGCAGCGCTTCGAATCCGGCTTTGCTCGCAGCGTAGAATGATTCGGCGGGCGGTCCCATGATGGCAGCGGCCGATGCTACGCCGAGGATGTAGCCGTGGGTCTTTCCAGATGCGGCAGGCAGGCGTGGATGAACCGCCGCCAGTTGCCGGTCAGGTTGGTGTCGAGCTGCGCCGCGAGCGCGCCCTCGAACAGACGCAACGACCTGAGCTTGTCGTCGCTGTTGGCCTTCTCCACACCGACCGCCACCACGACATCGGCAGCACCCGCGCGGACATGCGGCACCGCTTGATGCAGCGCTGTCGCCGCGGTGGCGCAAGCAACACCGGCTGTTTACCGTCCAGGGTGTCGGCGACCTTGTGGTAGTAAGCGTAGTCCGGCGAGCCGCGGCGAGCAGCACAGCGGGCGGCGCTGCCGGCGCAGCGGATCGATCTCCTCGCTCAGCGCGTCGATGCGCCGCATCGCGGTATCCACGTACTGCCGCCCCGCCGGGGAGAGTTCCACGGCCACCAGCGCCTCCCGCCCGGCCTCGGTCAACAACCCTCCGATCTTCGGGGCACCCTGGTGGAACAGCTGCGCGTGCACGCGTTGCTGCCACCCGCGCCGCTCCTCCATCAACGCGCAGTACAGCCGGCCCAGCGTGCGGACCTCCACCACCTGCGGCGACGGGATCCACGAGTCGGGAAACCGGCCCTCCCACAACAACGTCCGCAACAGCCGCGCATCCGCGCGGTCGGTCTTGGCCCGCTTCTTCGGCCCGCGCAACCCCGCCGTCTCCGCCGGATCGGCCAGATGCGCCACCACACCCGCCGCGGTCAACTCCTCCACCACGAACCGCCACCCGGTGCAGCCCTCCACCGCGATCTCCCCGCCGCCGTCGGGGCAGTGCTCACCCAACCAGCGGCGCAGCACATCCCGCGTGGCCGGTCGAATCTGACCCGACCGGACCACGCCCGTGTCGCTGTCCACGTAATCGAACGTGATCTGCTGTCGATGCACGTCGAAACCACCTACGATCGTCATTGGGACCTCCTCACGCTCCCGAAAACTCAATGACGCACCCCTAGCTACGGTCGTCTGACTTCGTTCGCAGCCTGGACACCCAGAGCGACTCTCCGCGCGACACTCGGGGCTGTAGGCCGTTGTGCTCATGGTCCTCCTCGGCCGCCCGGCACCGCGCTCACGGTCGGGGCCAACCCGTGGAGCGAACCCCGGAATATTTGGACATACCATAGTACCGAACGGTGCCCAGTCAAGACGAGGGGGACCGGAGTTCCCAGCGGCGCTGCCTCAAAGCAGCACTCCCCCGGCCAGTTCTGTGTAATTGCGCGCTCGACGAGTCCGTGGTGTCACCGGGCACCCACGGGAGGCCGACTACCGAGACGGCGACTTGGCGGCGAGCGAGCAGATGCGCCTCGCTGTCCGGTTTGTGCGCGGGGCCAATTGTCTCGCTGTCGAAGCACGAGGATCTCGTCGACGAGTTCGAATGCGACGTCCGTCTCGCTGGTACGTCCTGGGGCGGTGAATGCAAGGCTCGGGATCTCGTCGAACAGGTAGGCTCGGTGGTCGCTGCGGCGCGGTGTCTCAGTCGCACTTGCCAACGCCAGCTCGGGGGTGGAGTGCTCGGCGTGCGGGCCTGGCATTCGGCGCGTGAGCAGCGACGCCGCCCGGTGCGGGCCCGGTGACATGACGTGACCGGCTCCGCAGGAGCCGGATTTGGGAGCGAGGCGATCGCGCCGCTCCGGCACTCATCGCTCCGCGGCGACAGCGGCGGCGATGGTCGTGCGCACTTCATCGAGATGGTGCGCTGCGACATCCCAGACAATCTTCACGTCAACCTCCGCGTACCTGTGGCTGATGATGTTCCGGATCGGATCAGCCTGTTCCAGCTATCGGAACTATGCCGGTCGTAGATCTCCGGGAACAGTGATCGCACCTTCGAGAGGTTCTCCCCGACCACCTGAATGCGCAGCAGCATCGCGTAAGCGACATCTCGATTCCCCTGCACTACACTGAAATCCGTTCGAGTTCTCTCGGCTAGCACATCGAGGATATCCATCGCCGATTCGCGGTAGGGCAACGACGAGGGTTTCGCCATGTAGGCGCTGTTTTCGAAGGACGACTGCTCGAATTTCAGCACCATGAGCCTGCGGTGCTTCGACCGTGCACGAGGGCATCGCGCCGCGGCGCGGCTGCATCACGCCAGATGGCCGGGCGGACCGCGGGCGGCGGTGCGCTGTTCGGTCCTTGGCAGGCTCACCGCGGGCGGCCGGGTTGGTGAATGTTGTTGTGGTTCTCCTTGTCCGGGTGGTGGCCGTGTCTGGCGACGGCGGGCAGTGGGCGCTGGGGGGTGCCCGGCGGCCGGGTTGGGCTGCCGGGCAGGGGGTTACGGGGGGTCACCGTCGCTGGTGGTGTCGTCGTCGTCGTTGAGGAGGAGGTGGTCTTCGGGATGGAAGTAGGTGTTGATCCGCGGCTGCCCGGTGGGGTCGATCTCGGTGGGGGCGACCCATTCGATCCGCCCACCGCGACCGGCGCGGCCGCGGCGGGCGCGCCAGTCCTCGGGCCCGGTCCCGGCCAACGGATGATGCCCATGACAGGCCAGACCGAAATTCTCGATGTCGGTCGCACCACCCTCGGCCCACTCCACCAGGTGATGCGCCTCCGCGTGATAGGCGGGGGCGGTGCAGCCCGGATACGTACAGCCGCGATCTCGCGCATACAACACGATCCGCTGATCGGCACTCGCACACCGCTTGCTACGCCCCAGATGCAACGCGCGCCCGTCGTCGTCGAACACCGCCAGATAGTGATGCGCGTGCGAGGCCATCCGGATCAGATCCCGCATCGGCAACACCGACCCACCCGCGCTCACCACATGCCCCGCCGCCGCCGAGAGCTCGCGCACCGTGGTGGTCGCGATCACCGTCACCGGCAACCCCCGGTGCACCCCCAACTCGCCACTGGCCAACATCGCCCGACACGTCGCCTTCCACGCGTCGTGGCGCCGCTGCGCCGGGCTACGGGTATCCCGCCCGGCGACCGCCTCGTCGGGGTCACCGTCCACCACCGGGCACTCGTCGTCGGGGTTGCACATCCCCGGGCGGGCCAGCTTCGCCTCGATCGCCTCCAGATACGCGCGCAGCTCCGGGTCGACCCAGCCCGACAGTTTGCTCATCTTGTCGGAGCCCTGATCCCCCAGGGTGATCCCGCGGCGCCGGACCCGTTCACGCTCCTCGCCGTCCCCATCCGGGTCGATGTAGGCCGCGAGCCGGTCGGCGACCTTGCGCAACGCGTCCGGACCCAGGGTGGTGGCCGCCGCCGCCAACTGTGCCTCGGCGCGCTCGCGGGTCTGAGGATCCACCCCCGCCGGCAGGTCGCGCAGAAACCGGCGAATCACCTGCACGTGCGCATCCCCGATCGCCCCGGATCTGCACGCCTCCGCGGTCGCCGGTAGCTCCGGCGCCAACGGCTCGGCGGTGAAGCTAGTGCGGGGCGCAAGCTCGATCGCGGTACGGAACCGCTTGCCGGCCTCGGCGCGGCTCAGATGCAAGGCGGCGGCGAGCACATCGAAGGAGTGCTGGCCGCCGAACTCGGAGACCTCGCGTTGTTCCCACCATGCCCCCAACACCCGCTGCCCGATCGCGTCACCCCGACGCGCACAGCATTCGAGGCGGCGCATCAGGTCGAGCCGGTCCGGGTTCGACAACCCACCCACATCCAGATCCGCGAGCGTGGACACCGCAGCCTCGAGCGCGTCCAACGCTCCGGCCACCTCATCCCTACTCGCGAACATACCCGGATCGTATCGGGCACCTCTGACAAGTTTTTCGCGCCGACCGACGACGATCCTGGTGCGGCACAACCTACCCCGCACCCGAGCAGACTTGGATGCTGTTCCTTCCTACAGAATTGGCAGTAGGTCTGATTCGATGTACGGCGCGAAGCGGCGGGCGAGTTTCGTTGTGGCATCGACCTTCACTGGGATTGCATTCTCGAGTTCTACCAGCAGTCCTGCGAAATCCCACCCGTCGCGGTCAGGGCTCATTTCGATGAGCAGGTCCAAATCGCTGTCGTGGTCTTGTTCTCCGCGGGCATAGCTCCCATAGACCCAGGCCGAGTCCGCACCTCCCTTCCGGAGGATCTCCCGCAGCCTTTCCAGGCCGATCGGGAGTTTCAGGTCGTCTGCAGACTTCAAGCGTTCCATCCTGTGGTCCTCCCGTGGTGGTGCCATGATACGGAAGTGGACGCGGCTGCACCGCGGTCGGCGCACCACTCTCGCCACGACAACCGGCGCCTAGCGGAAGGGATTGCGATGGACGGGACCGAGCAGGGCGAGCTGCGGGTACTGGACGGTGTGCGGACAGGCGGCCCGCCCCGCCCCATTATCGAATGGTTCCGAGCATGGCGGTGATCGAAGACGTTCGGGCGCTGGGCGCCGGGTTGGAGCGCTCTTACCCGGTGTACGTACGCGGCAAGTTGAAGTTCCGCGTCGGGCAGATCGTCTACGTGGCGTTCTCCCTCGACGAGAGCGTGATGGGCTTCGCATTCCCGAAGGAGGAGCGGGCGGCCCTCGTCGCGAGCGAGCCGCACAAGTTCCAGATGCCATCGGCGTCGGAAATGCGCTTCAACTGGGTCCACGCCGAGCTGGCGGCACTGGACACGACCGAGGCCCGCGAGCTGGTCGTCGACGCTTGGCGCATGGTCGTCCCCAACAAGCTCTCCCGCGCCTACGACCTCACCCATCCCAACGGCCCGGGCTGAGCCCGCACTCCGTGCGGACTCCGGCCGGATCAGAGGACTTGACGACCAAGATGGCCGGTCGCGCCACGATTGAGCGAAGCCATTTGACCAGCTTGGTGCCCCAAGCTGTTCGTCTCCCCGGCCCGCCATCCCCCGTGGTCTGTGTCACCCTCCGATCAGCGCCTGCAAGAACAGCCGGGCGCGCTGTTCGTCGTGTGAAGGCATGCTCAACTCCAGGGTGAGATGGACTTTGCTGGTTCGGTGAGTTCTGCGTGGCTCAGCCCGGCCACTTCTCCGTCCCGCGGCAGGAGCGCTCGGTTCAGGCGGGCGAGCCGGATCGCCTCGGTGATCAGGTCGTGTCGCACGGGGGTCGGTGTCGGGGCCGCTGGCCAAGTAGCCCTCGTTGAAGACGAGGAACAGCGCGACGAGTACGCCGGAGACACGAGCCGGCAGATCGTCGGCGGACGGCATCCGATAGAGATGCGAGCCGCCTTGATGTTGACCTTCGCGCGAGTGGTGCACTGCTCCATGGTGGTTCCCTGCACCGGGAGGCACGGGCGATCTCGGGCACGGTCAGACCGCCGACCATGCGCAGTGTCAGCGCCACGCGGGTCTGCATCGCCAGCGCCGCGTGTGCGCGTGCGGTGAACAAGCGAGTCGCTCGGGCCCGCGGGTGAGCCGCGGAAACGCCGACCGGCGAGCTTGTCGTGCGCAGTGTCTGCGTGAGTTGCGAGTTACAGGGTGCGGCCAGAGCGCCCCACCCTTGGGTCGAGCCTGTGCCGCGACGCCGCGCAGCTTTTGTACGCGCCGCTGCGGTCGCAGGCTGCGCGACGCGTACAAAAGGTGCGCGGCGTGCCGCTGTCGCCGGCCCTACGCGCCGGCCACCGGCTGAGCGGTGTCGCTCGTCGCCGCGGCCGTGAGCGTCCCCGCGGCAATCTCGTCCTGCAGCTTGAACTTCTGGATCTTTCCCGACGGCGTCATGGGGAAGGCCTCGGCGAAGTACCAGATCGCGGGTACCTTGTGGGCGGCGATCCGTTCCCGGCACCAAACCTTGAGTTCGGCAGGCTCGGGTGGATTCGAGGGGTCGATCGGGCGGATCACGGCGGCGATCTGCTCGCCCCACTTCTCGTCGGGAGTTGCGGCGACCGCGACGTCGGCGATCGCGGCGTGCTGAAAGAGCATTTCCTCGATCTCGCGGGGGTAGATGTTGAGACCACCGCGGATGATCATGTCCTTGATCCGGCCGGTGATGCGGAGGAAGCCGCGTTCGTCCATGGTCGCGACGTCGCCCATGTGCAGCCATCCGTCGCTGTCGATCGTCGCCGCGGTTTCGGAGGGCATGTCGGAGTATTCGAGCATGGTCTGGTAACCGCGGCAGCAGATTTCACCCTGCTCGCCGATCGGCACGATCGTCCCCTCGACCGGGTCGACGATCTTGACCTCGAGCTCGGGAAGTGGCTGTCCGACGGTCGTCGCCTGGTCGACGGGATCGTCGGTGATCCGGGTCTGACCGATCACGCCGTGCATTTCGCTCTGCCCGAACAGGATGGTGAACTTGCAGTCGAGCCGTGCGATGACGCGTTCGACGAGCGCTTGGGGAACTGCGGACGCACCGGACAAGATGGTGTGCACGCTGGACAGGTCACGGGTCCGGCTATCCGGGTGTTCGAGCACCGCGAGGAGCATGGTCGGCACCATCAGCGAGTGGGTGCCGCGGTAGGTCTCGAACGTCTCCAGCGTGAGGGCGGGGTCGAACCCCGGGAGCACCACGTACGTTCCCTTGGACGCGAAGGTGCCCAGCTCCGTGACTCCCCCTCCTCCGATGTGGTACATCGGCATGGAGTTGATGCACACGAGGTCGTCCACGATCCCGGCGCGTTCGAACACGAATGTGGCCTCGTTGACGATCCCCTTGTGATGCAGCACGGCACCCTTCGGGAATCCGGTGGTTCCGGAGGTGTACTGGAGCTGCATGGGGTCGGTCGGCTGCACCGCCGGGAGTTGAGACACCGAATCGGATGCGCGGTAGCTGTGCCACTCGCCGAACGGGACGGCCTTGCGCAGATAGGGTAGCGCGGGGCGAACCTCCTCGAGCATTGCGGCCAGGTCGGCACCGCGGTACTCCTCCTGGAAGAACAGCCCGACCGTACGGGACTGTCGAAGGATGTACTCGAGCTCGTGGGCGCGATAGGCGGGGTTGATCCCGACCACGACCATGCCCGCCATGGCGATCGCCTGCTGGAGGACCACCCAGTCGGCACTGTTGGCGGCCCAGATGGCGATACGGTCACCGGGTTCGAAGTCGGCAAGCAGAGCACGCGCGGTCTCCTCGACCTGGGCGAGCAGCTGACCGTAGGTCCACTGGCGTCGTTCCTCGGGGTTCTCGACGGCGTCGACGAGCGCCAGTCGATCCGGCACCGCGGACGCGGCTTCTCGCAGCAGGTCGCCGAGGGTGATGTCGCGGACACCCGAGCTCTTGGTGGCCGGCCAATAGGACTCGGTAAGGGGCATGGCGGTTTCCCGTCTGAGTGATCGTGTGCAACGCGCTTTCGCCAGGGTCTACAACCCTAGCGAAAGACACAGTCCATTGAATGGTTGTACCGATAATTTGATCGTATCGTAGCGCGGATGATCCGGGCCAGATTTGTCGGATTCGCGGGGTGGTCACCCCGCCGAGATTCCGCCGTTCGGGCTGATGGCCTGTCCGGTGATTCGACGAGCCTGTGGGCTGCAGAGAAACAGGACGAGGTCGGCGACGTCCGCGGGTTCGGCGACGCCGAGCGAGGCGAGGCGTGCCGCCTTCTGGAACAGCTTGGCGCTGAACGGGTCCGACATGACCCGCTCGAACGCGCCTGTGTCCCGGATCAGCGACGGGGTGACCGCGTTGACGCGGATCCCGTCGCGCTTGGCTTCCATCGCCAGCGTCTTTGAGAACATGACGATCGCGGCCATCGCCGCTCCGATGACACTTTCGCCCGGCGTGGGGTACTTGGCCGCATCGGATGCGATGTTCACGATCGCGCCGCCGCCTCGTGCCCGCATGTCGGGCAGAACCGCGCGGCACATGTTCATCGGACCGAGCGCCTGTTGCATCAAGGTCGCGGGGATGTCGGCGGGTTCGATGTCGTGGAGCAGGCGAGGGGTGTACGACGCCGCGATGCTGTTCACGAGGATGTCGGCTGTCCCGAGCGACCCGGACAGCTCCGTCGTTGCCCGGGCCGCTTCGGCCGGGTCGTTCACGTCTGCCGACACGAACAGGCACCACACCCCCGACGCGAGCCCGCGGATCTCCTGTGCGGCCTTCTCGCCGCGCTCGGCACTACGGCCTACCAGTCCGATTCGCTGCGTGCCCGCCGCAACGTATCGTCGCGCGATCTCGAGGCCGACACCGCTGGTTCCGCCCACGATGTAGACCGTCGACTCGGCGGGGTTGGGTACGTAAGGTTCTGCGGTTTCCCTTGCCATCAGCGGTTCCTCCCGATGTCGAGCACCACGGGGGTGCTGGTGTTTGTCAAGTCGCCGTCACAGCTCACGCAGTGCGGCACCGACGCGGTGTGTCGTGCCGCGATGCCGGCACCGATCGCCGCCTCCCGATCTTGGTCGCGTGAACCCAGGTATTCGTCGAGGGCGAGCAGTCCCGCCCCGTACGCACCGGCGATCTGGGGTTGATCGAGCACGTCGACCTCGTTCCGCAACGCCCGCGACAGGTAGTGGCGCGCGGCGGAGTTCTTCGCGACCCCGCCGGTCATCACCGTGGGCGTCGCCTTCCCGACCTGAGCCACGAGTCCGACCGTACGCGCGGACACCGCCTTGTGAACCGAGGCTGCGATGTCGGATTTGCGCTGTCCCTGCGCGAGCAGCGAGATGACTTCGGTCTCGGCGAACGTCGCGCACATGCTGCTGATCTCGAGGTCTTCGGACCCCTGCAGGGC
>DATDBL010000358.1:0-12602 GCA_036524855.1 Aldersonia sp.
GCGCACGCTCCTGCTCGGCCGATCGTGGCTGAAGGAGCGGCACATCGGCCCGGTGTGGCTCCATCGAGTCCTGGAAGCTGTGCGAGCCGCCCTGCCACTGGTCCGGTTCCGTCATTTCGAGACTCCTTGGCCCGGCTAACCCATGACTGGATCGGAAGGCAATTTGAAACCTGATCACAGCGTTCGGGTATTGTCCGAATAGTGTGGTTCAGGGTGAATGTGATGTCAATCACACTCGCTTCCACACCCGGAACACCCGGCAACCGGTTGACTCATTCGGAGTGCGCGCGGTGCCGAGCGCGACTTTCACCTGGGAGGCGGCGCCCGTGCACGGAACCGGACCTGCCCGAGAATAGCCGCATCTGGGGAGCTGGCATGGGTGCCGATCAGCTCCGAAGGCCCGTTCTGCTCAAGTTCCATGATCGGCACCGGCCACGCGGCCGACACCAGGTGCTGCGGCTCGGTGTCGCCGTCGACGCGCTGATCGCCCGTCAGCCCAGCAGCGGCGACCCGTCGGTGAGGTCGCGGACCTCGGCGTAGCGGTCCCGGATCTGTGGGGTGGGGTCCGCCACGTACACCCCGTTGACCGACTCAGACCACCCCGGCGGCTCGGGTGTGCCGGCGAGCACCCACGCGGCCTGTCGGGCGGCACCGTCGGCGACGTACTCGCCGGGCTCCGGCACCGCGACCGGCATTCCGAAGATCGCCGGGGCGAGTTCGCGCACCGCGCGTGACCTGGCCGCGCCGCCGACCAGCAGCACCCGGTCGGTGCGCACGCCCTGCGCGCGCAGCCGGTCGATGCCGTCCGCCAGGCCGCACAGCAGGCCCTCGACCGCCGCGCGGGCGACGTGGCCGGGGGTCGCGGTGTCGGTCCGAAGTCCGTGCAGCGCACCGCTCGCGGCGGGGCGGTTCGGGGTCCGCTCGCCGGCCAGGTACGGCACGAGGACCAGGCCGTCGCTCGGTTGGGCGAGCGCGATCTCGGCGAGGCGGTCGTGGTCGACGCCGAGCAGCCGGGCCGTCGCGTCGAGGACCGGGGCGCCATTGAGCGTGCACACCAGCGGTAGCTGCCGGCCGGTCGCGTCCCCGAAGCCCGCGACCTCGCCGGACGGGTCGCGCGCGACCGCGGTGGTCACCGCCGACACCACGCCGGAGGTGCCGATCGAGACGACCACGTCGCCGTCGGTAGCGTCGAGCGCGAGCGCGGCCGCGGCGTTGTCGCCCGTGCCGGGGGCGAGTAGGGCGCCGTCGGCGAGTCGGGCGACGGTCCCGATCTGCTCGGACGGCGCGGCGACCCGGGGGAGCGTCGGTTGGCGGTCGCCGAGGGCGAGGGCGAGCAACTCCGGGTGGTAGGCGTCGTCGGCGGCAGAAAAGTATCCGGTGCCGCTGGCGTCGCCGCGGTCGGTGGCCAGCGTGTCGAGGCCGCGAGCGCCGGTGAGCATCCAGCCGAGCCAGTCGTGCGGCAGGCACACCGCGGCGGTGCGGTCGGCGTTGGCGGGTTCGTGGTCGGCGAGCCAGCGCAGCTTCGCCACCGTGATCGCCGCGAGCGGCACCACCCCGACCGCGTCCGCCCACGCCTTCGGCCCGCCGAGGTCGCGAACCAACGCATCCGCGGAGGCGGCGGAACGGGTGTCGTTCCACAGCAGCGCGGGCCGGACGACACCGCCCGCGGAATCCAGGCACACCATGCCGTGCTGCTGGGCGCCGACCGCCACCGCGGCGACGTCGTCGAGCCCCCCGGCGGCCTGCACCGCCTGCTCGAGCGCCTCCCACCACAGTCGCGGGTCCACCTCCGTGCCCGGCGGATGCCCGGCGCGCCCGCTGCGCACCAACTCCCCGGAGTCGGCGTCCCGGACGACGACCTTGCAGGACTGGGTGGACGAATCGATTCCCGCGACCAGAGCCATAAGCACTTCGTACCCGTGAGTGGTTGACGAGTCCAGAGACTCATCAAGTCTCACGGGTGGCTACCTGGGGATATGGAAGCAGACGAGGTCGCCGGTGCCGGGGACGAGGTCGAACCATGGGCGGTCGAACTCGAGCACCGCCAAGGCCGAGGTGGGGAACTTCTCGTCGATCGCCTGCGCCTGCGGCGAACTCCTGTTGCTGGCGAGTTCCCAAGCGGTCCAGGGGATTCCGGGGACGTGCCCGACGAGCAGCAGGGTCTGCACCGAGTCGTCGACGAGGTGGATCACCTCGACGAGTTCGCTCGGGTAGCCGCCGTAGATCGACTCCTCGTACTCCACCGGAGCGTCGACGCCCGTCGCGGCGAGGGTGAGCCGGGTGCGCTCGGAGGTCGAGCAGCGCACAGCGTCGATCGGCGGTTGGGTCGCCCGCAGCCAGTCGCCGGCCAGAGCGGACTCGCGTTGGCCCCGCTTCGCCAACGGGCGGTCGTGGTCGGCGACGCCGTCGGGGTAGGCCGACTTGCCGTGCCGCATCAGGATCAGCGTGCGCACCGTCATGACGACAGGGTAGGAGTCGGCTGGGCGGAGATCGGTAGTGGCCCGATCCGGGCGGCGGTGCTCACCGTGTCGCCGACCAGGAACCAGAGCGACAGTCCGGTGCCCTCGTCGAAGCGGCCACGCACCACCATGTCCTGACCCGCCGTCACCGGGGCGTGGTACTCGATCACCGCGCGGTGTCCCTCGGTGAGCAGGTCGGGATGGTCGCGCAGGAAGTGTTCGACCCCCTGCCAGTACACGGCATTGTTCACGTGCTCGAACTGGTCGATGTCGGTGGCGCGCAACGGGAAGTGGACGTCGAACGCGGACGGCGGCGGGGGCGGTTCGGTGAGCCAGGACCGCCATCGCAGCCGGTGTTGGTCGGTGGACTGCGACAGGTACGCCAGGCCCTCGTCGCTGATCCGGGTCGGCATCCCGGATTCCTTGCTCACGTTGATCCAGAAACCCTCGGTCTCGATCAGCCCGTCGTTCTCGTCGGTGACCTGCACCCGCATGTTCGTCCACCGCGTGGACAGTCCCGAGCACCAGCGACGCAGCCGCACGGTGGCGGGCCACGCGACCGGGTGGACGACGTCGACGACGGTCCGCCGCACGATCCACCAGGGATCGGTCTCGGCGAAGAACGTCGCCTGCAGGTTCTCCCACGCGATGTCCTGCAGGTAGCGGGCGACGCCGTCGAGTCGCAGCCGGTTGGCGGGGTCGACGTCGGCGGCGCGCACCGGCCACCCGGTCACGAACCCCATGTCGGGTTCCGGTGAGGCGGTGAGTGGCTGGTCCGGCAACTCTGCCAACGCGTGCTCCTTCCGTGCACCCGGCTCGTCAACCCGGTCGGTCAACGCAGAGCACTCTACGGTGCACACTCGGAGGGGTGTGGGTGCTGCATGTGGATCTCGACCAGTTCCAGGTCGCGGTCGAGCGCCTGCGTCGCCCCGACCTGGTCGGGACGCCCGTGATCGTCGGCGGCACCGGTGACCCGACGCAGCCGCGCAAGGTCGTCACCTGCGCGTCCTATGAGGCGCGTGCGGTCGGGGTGCACGCGGGGATGCCGCTGCGCCTGGCGTATCGCAAGTGCCCTGACGCGACGTTTCTGCCGCTCGACCACGCCCACTACGAAGAGATCTCGGCGCGGGTGATGGGCACGCTGCGCACCGTCACTCCGCTGGTCGAGGTGCTCGGCTGGGACGAGGCGTTCCTCGGGCTCGACGCCGACCCGGAACAAGCGGCGGCCACGATCCGGGAGCGTGTGGGCGCCGACGACGGCCTGGCCTGCTCGGTGGGCATCGGCGACAACAAGCAGCGCGCGAAGCTCGCCACCGGATTCGCCAAACCGGGCCGCGGCGACGGCGTCTATCGGCTCACCGCCGACACCTGGATGGCGGTGATGGCGCACAGGCCGACGAGTGCGCTGTGGGGGATCGGCTCACGGATCACCAAGCGCCTTGCCGACCTCGACATCCACACCGTCGCCGACCTCGCGCACGCCGACCGGGCCGCCCTCGCGGCCGAGTTCGGTCCGCAGATGGGTCCGTGGCTGCAACTTATCGGTCGCGGCGGCGGCTCCACCGAGGTGCACCCCGAGCCGCGGATCGCCAAGGGCCGCAGCCGCTCGGTCACCTATCCCGAGGACCTCACCGACCGCGCGGAGATCCGCGACGAGGTCGTGCGCCTGGCCAAGGAGGTGGCCGACGAGGTGCTCGCGGACGGTCGCGTGGTCGAACGCGTCGCGGTGACCGTGCGGACGAAGACCTTCTACACCCGCTCCCGCAGCCGCACGCTGCCCGCGCCCAGCACCGACGTCGGCGAGATCACCGCGGCGGCTCTCGTCGCGCTGGACCGGTTCGAACTCGACCGGCCGGTGCGGTTGTTGGGGGTGCGGGTGGATCTCGCGCCGCGTGACTGAGTACTCGCAGTAGATCGATTTGGCAATGAGGTAGTCGACTACTCACGCCCGCCCCGGCGGCGTGTTGCACGATCGAAATGTGAGCACAGAATCCAACTTCGCGTTCCTGACCCCGGGAAGCTTCGCCCGCCGTGGGCAGCGGCGCGCCGCGAGGCGCCAAAGCATCGGGGCACGGCTCGTATTGCGTCTGCGTCACCGCTACCCGTGGTACGACCTGCCGAAACCGCTGGGCATCGCGATGCTGATCGCAATTCGGGCGTCGCTGCAGCGAAACAACCTCCACGCCCCACCGGGCGTCCTAACGAACGCGCCGCAACCGAAGCCGGCCCAGCTGGTGTTCGCGAAAAAACGCATGCCCGACGGTAGCTGGAACGATCTGGCCCACCCGACGACCGGCATGGCCGGAACGCCAATCGCTCGCAACATGCCACGCGACCGAACCGGCGCCGACCACGCGCGGATCCTCGAGCCCAACCCCCGCACGGTGAGCGAGCGACTCTTGAAGCGCGACGGGATGATTGCCGCCACGAACGGCAACGTTCTCATCGCGGCATGGATTCAGTTCATGATCCACGACTGGATTCAGCACGGGCCCGGCCATAACGCCGATCCGTGGCGGATACCGACCGGCCCCTCGACCGGATCAACGAAAACCGCGGACCTGACCGTGACGCGCATTCAACCGCTACCGACCGAGGCCACCGCAGACACTGCAGCCGCTCGCGGCACCGCGCCGGCATCGGGGGCGTTCGCCAACGCGGTGACGCACTGGTGGGACGGATCGCAGATCTACGGGACACTCGGGAAGGACGGGACTCCCGACGTCGTCCGCATCGGCGCGAAGCTGCCGCTCGGCGTCGATCCCGTCGGAACGATCGAGGAGCTGAAAGCCAAAGCCGACGCCGGCGCCGACGGGCCGATCAGCGAACCCGGCTTCTGGCTGGGCATGGGCATGATGCAGGTACTGTTCGCGCAGGAGCACAACGCGATCTGCGACATGCTCGCGGCGGCGAATCCCCGCACCGACGCCGAGACGCGGTTCCAGCAGGCCCGCCTGATCAACACCGCTCTGCTGGCGAAGATTCACACGACCGAGTGGACGCCGGCCGTCACCGCCCACCCGACGGCCGCCTACGCGGTGCGTGGTGCCTGGTACGGCCTTGCGGGAAAGCGGGTTCACGACCTGCGCGATCGGCTTCGCGAGCGCGGAACCCTGCCGCAGCGGGCATTCGGAGGGCGGATTCTGTTCGGCTCGGCCGGTTCGCGGCGCAACGACCACGGTGTGCCCTTCGCGCTCACCGAAGAGTTCTCTGCCGTGTACCGGATGCACCAACTCTTGCCGGACCGGTTCGCGTTCCGGTCGGCGGGGGACAACCGCCCGATCCCGGGAGCGCCGACGGGGTTCGGTGAGCTCACCGGGACCGCCGGCGCCGATCTGCTTCAGAAGACCGAACTCGCCGACCTCTTCTTCACTCTCGGGACAACCCACCCCGGACTTGTCACCCTCCACAACGTTCCCGACGGGCTGCGTGACCTGAAGCGCGAGGTCAAAGCGGAAGACGGGTCCCGGCACGAGATCTCGATGGACCTCGCGACCATCGACATCCTACGCTGCCGCGAACTCGGCGTGCCGCGATACACAGAGTTCCGTCGACAGCTCGGGTTGCGCGTGCCGAAGAGCTTCGACGAGATCACGAGCAACCGGACCTGGGCCGCCGAGCTTGAGGACGTCTACGGCACGATCGACCAGGTCGACCTGCTCACCGGAATGTACGCCGAGGACCGACCCGAAGGATTCGCGTTCAGCGACACGGCATTCCACATCTTCATCCTGATGGCCTCGCGCCGGATCAGTTGCGACCGTTTCCTCACCGACAGCTACACCGCCGACGTCTACACCCGGGGAGGTCTGCAGTGGATTCGGGACAACACGATGAAGACCGTCCTGTTGCGGCACCTGCCAGAGTTGGCGCCCCAGCTGGATCACATCCCGAACGCGTTCGGCTACTGGGCGCCGAAGCCCGTTCGCTGACCGGCAACACGCTCGGGGTACTCACTGCGGGTCGTCGGGCCGCTGAATGAGATCCCCCAGCTGGCTACGGTCGGTCAGGTCGAGTTTGCTGCAGGCACGATAGATGTGGCCCTCGATGGTGCGGATGGACAGGAACAGCCGGTGCGCGATCTCGGCGTTCGACAGGCCTGCGGCGATCAGCGTCGCGATCTCCCGTTCGCGCGTGGTCAGCGGCAACGGGTGCGCCGCCGACCGCACCGCGGGTGTTTCGGCGCCTCCGCAGACTGCGGCGAGCCGAAACGCACGCGCGCTCGACTCCGCCGTGGCGCGTTTGCGGCCGGCCTGCTGATGCGCGGACGCAGCCTGTGCGGCCGCGTCCGCCGCCGACAACAGCAGGCCGAGAGTTTCGAAGTCGGCGCTCGCCGCATCGAGTGCCGAACCGTCGCCGTCGGCGACGCCTCGGGCGTGTCGGACCTGTGGCTCGACGAGCACCCCGCGGACAAAGGCGGCAACGCCGTCGAATCGTCCCGCCGCGCTGCGATCGCCGAAACGGGCTGCGTCGTGCAGCGCGTCGGTCGTGACGGCGAGTTGACCGGATTCGAAGGCGGCGTCGGCGGCCTGTCCGGCCAACTCGATCGCCAAGGTGGTGGATCCCGATGCGGCGGCGACCCACGCCCGCGCGAGCAGCAGTTGCGGGTCGTACAGGGCCATGAACTCTCCGGTGTGCTCGCCCGCGTCCTGCAACACGCGAGCGGCGTCGCTGCCGCGGCCGAGGCCTGCATATGCCCGGATCAACAGAAGCCGTGCCGGGAGCAGCCACGGTAGCGACGCTTCGGCGTTCAGCGCCGCGATCGCCTGCTCGGCTTCCCGAATCACTTTGGGCAGAAATCCACGTCGGATGTCCACCGCTGCGGTCATGATGCGTGAGATTGCCCATGCGGTGTATTCACCAGCCGACGTGAACTGGGTGTATTCGTCGGCGCGGCGTTGGGCGGTGTCCAACTCGCCCAGGTACGACAGGGCGGTGACATCGCAGTAGTGCATCATGTAGTTGATCATGCCGTCGGTGATCCGCTGCCCGCGTTGGACTCTCGCGAAGATCGGGGCGAACTCGTCGGCTCGTCCGACGAGCGGGAGGCCCAGCCCACAGGTGAATGCCGCCCATTCGACCGCCTGCTCCGGTGCGTCCGGACGGGCCAGGACGTTGTCGGCGATCTTCAACGCTTCATCGATCCGGTTCTCGTGCACCGCCATGCCGGATCGTGTCCCCGCCACGACGAGCTCGAGAGCGGGATGCCGCACCCGTTCGTCCAGTTGGTCGAGCACCTCGTAGGCGCGGTCGACGTCGCCCAGATGCCAGAACAGGATCGACAGCCGTGGAACACCCCACCGGACCAGCTCCAGCTCATCGAGATCGTCGGGGGCGAACTGTGCCAGGATTTCCTCCGCCGCAGCCGAATGGCCTTGCCACATTAGTGCTCTCGACACGAGCACGGCAGCGGCCAAACCTGCTCCGGCGGCGAGTGCGGCACGGCCCAGACGCTCGCACAGCGGGAGGTCGTGCAGCGAAATCGCATCCTTCGCGGCCCTCGTCAGCAGTCCGGCATCGACCGCCTCGTCGCTGTGCAGACACAGCTGGGCGACGCGGATCCGTCCCGCCGCGGTGGCGGTATCTCGACCACGGAGCGCCCGAACCAGCGCCCCCCGGCGACGCCGCGCCGCCACCGTTCCGATATTGCTGCGCACGACCTCCCCGAGCAGTGGATGGGCGAAGCGCGCTTCGGTGCGGTCACCATCGACGACTACGCAGATCAGTTCCCGGACTTCCGCCTCCTCGACGGGCGCGTCTCCGGCCAACTCGCACAAGACTTCGATCGCGAGTGGTTCGCACAGCGCGAGAAACTCGAGCGCGGTGCGGACGCCCGCACCGACACGGCGCAGGCGCATCTCGAGAAGTGTCGTCAATCCCGCAGTCAGGGCGACGTCGCCGCGCAACTGCCAGATGCCGTTCACCGGAGTCAGGACGCCGGCGTCCAGCCCGCCCTCGATGAGGTGACGCAGGTACAGAGCGTTGCCCCCCGACGACTGCCACATCACGTCCGCGCTGAATTCTTCGATCTCACCGCCCAGTTCGGTCTCGATGAGTCCGACGCTCTCGGTCTTGGTGAACGAGCCGAGGTCCACACGCTGCAGGTAACCGTCCTTCCACAGCGAGGTGACCGCGTCGGGGACCGGCTCGCCGCTGCGAACGGTGCAGACGACCCGCGCCGCCCGGTCCATGGCGATCTGGTGCAGCAGGGTTGCCGACAGATTGTCCAGCAGATGTGCGTCGTCGACACCGACGACGGCGTCGTCGCGCGCCGCGAGTGCCTCCCGCGCTGCGCTGAGCAGAGCGACCGGATCCCGCGACGTCGTCGTGCCGACGAGATGCGCGAACACTCCGAGCGGAACGCTGCGTGCGGATTCGGTGGCCGCGACCCAGCGCACGTCGTTTCCCAGGCTGTCGGTCACCGCGCGTGCCAGGGTCGTCTTCCCGACGCCCGCCGCGCCGACCAGCATGATGCCGCCAGCGGTGGGATCCGTCAGTGTAGACCGAATCGTCGCGAACTCCTTCGGCCGCGCGACTATCTTCCAACGACGGGGTATCGGCGTGGGGCCGGATTCCTCCGCGGGGGGAGAAGGGCGAGTGTCGTCGTACATTCCGGTGGTGGTCACTCGTCGTCGTCCCATCCCGTCGACGCCGGAACGTCGTCGATTCTGCATGGTTCGGCCGGCTGAACCCGGTTCCTCGTATGCCGGAACCTGCTCGATTCCTCGTAGGCGCGCTTCTTGACCCGATTGATCGACCCGAGGGGGCGGTGTTCTTCGATGTGATTCCACGGGTTGAACGACATCGCCTCGTCGACGTACGCGGACCGGGCGAGATCGCACGAGTCCTGCGTTGGAAAGACAAGCGTCGCGACGTGTTGGGGCGGCGATTCGTCGGAGGGCCAGTTCTTCGCCGCATCCTCGACCGGCATCGTCCACGGGTTCGTGCACAGTTGGGCGCGCAGCGAGAAGCGCGCGCTCCCGTCCTTGACGTAGTCGGCGATCTGGTCGCGGAGCGCGTCGTGGCCCCCGCGTCCGCCGGTGGGGTGCCCCGCCAGCGCGCGCAGCGTCGGCGATGCCGGCGCAAGGCTGAATCTGGCAACGTAGTCGCCGAATCGATACGCGGAAGCGGAATGGAAGGTGTCGCTCAGAATGTGTGTGTTGGGCCGGGCGAGAACCTCGAACATGTGGCTCGCGGGCTTGTCGCGCAGGGCGGCGACCCTGATCATCGCCTTCGCGAACGGAACCACTCCGCCGGTCACCATCCAGTCCGGCATCGCGGAAAGCAGCCAAGCCAACCACATATTGCGGCGGTACTTGCGAACGTCCGGGAAGAAGAAGGTCTCGTGATTCGAGAGCAGAACATCTTGAAACGTCGTGTCGCCGTCCCCGGACGCGGGATTTCGCGGCACGTCGAACACCCGAAACGCTATCGCCCGCACTCCTTGGACCCGGTCGCTGCGGATCGCCCCCGCCGTGCTCGAGAAGCGCGCGATAACCGGATACCTGCCGGGTGCGGCGAACAAACCCTGACGCAGGTGCTGCGGGAGACCGTCTTCGACGACGAGTCGTCCGATCAGCGCGCCGTGACCCTTGGCATGCGCGTCGCGGATCGCGTGCTTACGCTTGTTGTACTGCGATTTGTTGTTTCGGTGCAGCGCGGCGACGATGCGTTCGATCATCTCCGCCTCGTGGTCGTCCTCGCGTTCGAGGTCGGCGGCGTAGCGGACGTAGGGCAGGTCGGCCAATGGGGTCCCGCCGATGCTGGTGGACATGATCCGGATCCTTTCAACGACGTCAGCGAGCGTCCGAGATATCGAGGGTGACCTGCCCGACGGTGACCTGCCCGATGGCGGTGTGGTCTACGGCATGGAGCAGGAGCGCGAGCAGGCCTGCCGACACGTCCCTGATGACGTTCTCGGCTTCGGACCAGGGCGGTTGGAAGCTGCGCCCGCATTCGATCGTGAAGCCGTACAGAGGCGCTCGCATCGGATCGGTGAACGCGCGACTGTATGCGTAGTCGTCGCTCGCGCCGGATGTCGGGTACAGGCTGTACGCCTGTTCTGCGCCGTAGACTTCGCCACGGACGGCGGCGATGGCATCGCTCACGCACCGCGCGGCGGTCGTGACAGCCGCGAGATCGTCGGCAGAAATGAACTCGCCGTATGCGGTATCTTCCGGCCGCCCCCGAACCGCGTCGAACAGCGGGTTCGAGAATGTCTGGTCGGCGCTCGTCGACTGGTTGTGGTCCGTGCCCCAACTGTGGAGTACGACGGGTACCGCGCTGTGTACGTCGACGAACCACCGTAGCGCTGGGTTGCGGTCGAGCAACCACACGACATTGCGGGTCTCGGGCTCGGACGCCGGGGCGGGTCCTCGGTACACCTCGTTGTCACACGGATTCGCAGACGTCCGCACGTTCGAGTCGGCGGCGAACTTGCTCGAGTGATCCCACAGGAAGTCGAAGTTCCGGTTGAGGTCGACGCCGATACAGGCGCCGCCGCTGGGATGCGGCCTGCGGTTCTTGCGCCAGCCCGAGTCCCGGGTCTGGCTGAACCGGCGACCGTCGGGATTGACGCAGGGAAAGACGATGACGTCGAGTGTCTCGAGAACTCGCCGCACGTCGTCGGCGCCGAAGTATGCGTTTCCGTAGCGCAGTCCGGTTCCCATGTCGGAAGCCTCGAGCAGGTCGGCGCACAGAGAGACGATTGCATCGGGCGGGACCCACTCGCGGGCGTGTACGCCGCCGAGCAGCAGCACGCCCGGCCGCGGGCCGTCGCGGGCGGTGCCGATCTTCAGGATCCGGCAGAGTCGGTCCTCGTGTGTAGGGTGCGGCGCCGAGATCAACTCGCTCGTGGTCGGATACGCGGCGGCGAGATTGACCAGTGCGGAGTCGATCTCGTCGACGTTCAGGTACGTCACGGCATCAGACCTTTCTTCCCAGCCCGCGCGGAGTGTCGACTCGCGCGGCGAACCGATTGCCGTCGCCCACCTCACGTTGTCGTTGCGCACCAATCTGGGTCTGATTGGCCACCACGCGAATCCGAACGTCGCCGAGCATGGGCGACGCCCGTGCCGAGTCGAGTTGCGACTCACGCAGATACGCCGCGAGCACGAAATCCGCGCCGTAGCGTTTGGCGATGGGACGGCAGCCCAGATCGGCGTCGAACTCGTCGGCGAACGTGCGTAACGCCGCGAGGCTGGGGCCGGTGACCTCGACCAGAAACACCGTCTCGTCCTGCATGGCCGTCTCCGCGGATGCTCGAGTGTCGACCACCCCTTGCGGACGGTCGATATCGAGTCTGGGTCAACGGCGGACGAACGCATCGAGTAGCCGACTACTCGATTCCGGACGTCGTGACCACGGCCCGTTGCGCTGGGTCCGCCGCTGCTCGGTCGCGGCGCGCGCCGCTACACCACCAACACCGCCGCCCCGGTCACCCGCCCCTCGACCAGATCGGTCAGCGCCCGGTCTGCGGCGTCGAGGGGATACGGCGTGGTTCTCAACTCGATGCGGTGCTCCCCGGCGAAGGCGAGGAACTCGCGTGCATCGTCGCGGGTGTTCGCGGTGACCGAACGCAGGGTGCGCTCCTGGAACAGGTGCTCCTGGTAGTTGAGCGTGGGGATGTCGGAGAGGTGGATGCCCGCGAGCGCCAACGTGCCGCCCCGGTCCAGCGCCGCCAGTGCCGGCAGCACCAACTCGCCGACCGGCGCGAACAGGATCGCCGCGTCCAGCGGCACCGGCGGCGGGTCCGCGGCGCCCTGGACCGAGGAGGCGCCGAGTTCGCGCGCCAATTCCCGCGCGCCCTCGCCGCGGGTCATCACGTGCACATCGGCCCCGCGTGCCAGTGCCACCTGCGCGGTGATGTGCGCGCTGCCGCCGAATCCGTAGATCCCCAGCCGCCCGCCCTCGGGCAGGTCCGCACGCGCCAGTGCCCGGTAGCCGATGATCCCCGCGCACAGCAGTGGCGCAATCTGCTCGTCGGGGTAGCCGCCGGGCAGTCGGTGCACGTACGCCCCGGGGGCGACGGTGAACTCCGCGTACCCACCGTCCGCATCCCACCCGGTGTATCGCGAACGGGGGCACAGGTTCTCGGCTCCGCGACGGCAGTACACGCATTCGCCGCAGGTGTGCCGCAACCAT
>DATDBL010000359.1:0-3948 GCA_036524855.1 Aldersonia sp.
GCCGACGACCGAAGCTACCGGGTGTCGTTCGCGAAGATCCACGAGGTGTTCCCCGACTTCAAGACGGCGTGGGACGTGGCGGCGGGGGCGGCCCAACTGCGCAAGGTCTTCGAGTCCATCGACATGGACGCGGACACCTTCACCGGACGCGGCCACACCCGACTGAAGCAGCTCGAGTTCCTGCTTCACACCGGACAACTCGACGCCGACCTGTTCTGGACGGTGCCAGCATGATCTACCGGGAGACCGCGGTCGCGGGCGCGATGATCGTCGACCTGGAACCGCACACCGACGCGCGGGGATACTTCGCGCGGGTATTCGACCTCGAGGAGTTCACCGCGCACGGGCTGGACCTGTCCGTGGCGCAGGCGAACATGTCGTACAACTACGCGGCCGGTACGCTGCGGGGCCTGCACCTGCAGGTGTCGCCCTACAGCGAAGCGAAGTTGGTGCGCTGCACGCGCGGCGCGATCGTCGACGTCGCCGTGGACGTACGGGTCGACTCACCGACCTACGGCAAGCATGTGATGGTCGAACTCACCCCGGAGAACCACACCGCGCTGTTCATACCGGCCTACGTCGCGCACGGGTTCCAGACCCTAGTCGATGACACCGAGGTGACCTACCAGGTCGGCGGGCGCTATGCCCCGCAGGGCGAAACCGGCTACCGCTACGACGATCCCGCGTTCGGCATCGAGTGGCCGCTGCCTGTTTCGTCGGTTTCCGACAAGGACGCCGCCTGGCCATTCGTGAGCGAACGGGAGGGTGCACGCGCATGATCGTCACCGACACGCTCCTCGCCGACCGGCAGCGGTCGGGCGCGCCGATCCGCGTCGCCCTGGCCGGGTGCGGCTTCATGGGCCGTGGGTTGGTCAACCAGATCGTCAACAGCGTCCCCGGCATGGTGGTCGCCGCGATCGCCGTCCGCAATCCGCAACAGGCGCTCGACGCCCTCGCCGCGGCGGGAGTCGAATCGGTCGCGACGGTCGAGGGGGCCGCGGCCATGGACCGAGCGATCGCCTCCGGCGCGTGCGCGGTGACCGACGACTTCGTCGCGATCACCGCGGCCGGCAGCGTCGACGTTGTGGTCGACGTCACCGGCGCCGTCGAGTTCGGTTGCCACCTCGCGTTGTCCTGCTTCGACAACGGCAAGCCGCTCGTGTCGATGAACGCCGAGGTCGACGCCACCGTCGGGACGGAACTCGCGCGCCGCGCGGAGGCGTCGGGTGTCATCTTCACCGGCTGCGACGGAGATCAACCGGGCGTGCAGATGAACCTGTTCCGGTTCGTCCGCGGCATCGGGCTCACACCGCTGGTCTGCGGCAATATCAAGGGCCTGCAGGATCCCTATCGCACCCCGACCACCCAGCGTGGTTTCGCGGAGAAGTGGGGTCAGGACCCGTGGATGGTCACCTCGTTCGCGGACGGCACCAAGATCAGCGTGGAACAGGCGATCGTGGCGAACGCCACCGGGATGTCGGTGCACCGGCGCGGGATGCTGGGGCGTGACCACGCCGGCCACATCGACGAACTCACCACGATGTACGACCTCGACGAACTGCGGGCGCTCGGCGGCGCGGTCGACTACGTCGTCGGATCCAAGCCTGGCCCGGGTGTCTATGTTCTTGCCACTCACGACGATCCGAAGCAACGCCACTACCTGAACCTGTACAAGCTGGGCGAGGGCCCGTTGTACAGCTTCTACACGCCTTACCATCTGTGCCATTTCGAGGTGCCGAACTCCGTCGCGCGTGCGGTGCTGTTGGGTGATGCGACGTTGCGTTCGCTCGACACCCGCCACGTCGACGTGGTGGCCACCGCGAAGCGAGACCTGAAGGCAGGGGCGACCCTCGACTCGCTCGGCGGCTACGACTACTACGGCGAGGCCGAGAAGGCCGCGGTGACGATGGACGAGGCGCTGCTGCCGGTCGGGATCGCGGAGGGCTGCACCCTGACTCGTGACATCCCGAAGGACGCCACGCTGACCTATGCCGACGTCCGGCTGCCACCCGGACGGTTGGTCGACGAACTGCGGCAGAGCCAGAGCAAGCTCACCGTCGCGCGATTGAGCTAGCCCGCTTCAGACCCTGTTGGTACCGGCCCACTTTTGGAGCTGCACATGACGAGTGCGATACCGGCGGTACCCGAACCTGCACGGCGCCGTGGTGGATTGATGATGAGCCGGCGTTCCGGGCTCGTCCCGCGCGCCGCCTGGCAGGCCCGCTACGAGCGCCGCCTCCTGACCACCGACGTCGCCTGCGTCGTCGGGGCGATCGCCGTCGCCCAGTACGTGCGCTTCGGCGCCGATCAGTTCCTGAACACCGGACCCGTCGATTACACCGTGTTCTCCGTGCTGTTCGCGGCCCTGTGGTTGGCGATGCTGTCGATCTTTCGGACCCGCTCACCGCGGGTGATCGGGGAGGGCGCCGAGGAGTACCGGCGCATTGTCGTCGCGAGCCTGGGCACTTTCGGGCTCATCGCGATGGTCGCGCTGTTGGCGAAGGTCGACCTCGCACGCGGCTACCTCGCGGTCGCGCTGCCGATCGGACTGGGTGCGCTGCTCGCGTCCCGCGCGCTGTGGCGCGCACACGTGCTGCGGGTGCGGCGCGAAGGTGGTTACCAGACCGCGGTTCTCGTGGTCGGGGACCACCGGGGCGTGGAGACCCTCGCCCGGTCCTTCGTCGACAGCCCGCGAACCGGGTACGCGGTGGTCGGGGCCTGTGTGCCGAGGTTCGCGCACCTCGGGCATCGATCGATCGAGATCGGAGACCACGCCATTCCCGTCCTCGGGGACACGGATGCGGTGCTCGACGCGGTCGCGGCGTCGGGCGCCGACACCGTTGCCGTCACCGCGACCGAGCACCTCGGCGTGCGCGGCATGCGGAAGCTGAGCTGGGATCTCGAACGGCTCGATGTCGATCTCGTCGTCTCGCCCGGGGTGATCGATGTAGCAGGCCCGCGGCTGTCGATGCGTCCGGTCGCCGGATTGCCGTTGGTCCATGTGGAGAAACCGCAGTACCACGGCGCCCAACGCTTTCAGAAGCGCGCCTTCGACGTCGTCTTCGCCGGCGCCGCTCTCACCCTGCTGGCACCGCTGCTGCTCGCCGTCGCAATCGCGGTCAAGGCGACCAGCCGGGGACCGGTGCTGTACCGGGCGGAGCGGATCGGACTGGACGGCAAACCGTTTCAGATGCTCAAATTCCGGTCGATGGTCGTCGATGCGGACAAGATGGCCGATTCGCTGCTGGCCCGGAACGAGAGCCGGGGCGGCGTCCTGTTCAAGATCCGCGACGATCCTCGAGTGACCAGGATCGGCAAGATACTGCGGCGCACGAGCGTCGACGAGTTGCCGCAGTTTGTCAACGTGCTGCGCAAGGAGATGAGTGTCGTCGGGCCTCGACCACCGCTGCGCCGCGAGGTGGCAACCTACGACGGCGAGGTGCACCGGCGGTTGCTCGTCCGGCCCGGGATCACCGGACTGTGGCAGGTCAGCGGACGCTCGAACCTGTCGTGGGAGGAGTCTGTGCGCCTCGACCTGTCCTACGTCGAGAACTGGTCGCTGGTGGGAGACATCGTGATCGTGCTCAAGACGATTCGCGCGGTTGCCGGCTCCGACGGTGCCTACTGAAACCGAAACCTACTGGGTTCCCGTCCCGTCGAACAAACCCTGCCCCCAGTACTGCCCATCGGCCACCCCCGGCGGCACCGCGAACACCGCCGACGACGTGTGCGCGATGTACTCGTTCAGCAGATCCGTCCGAGACAGCGCCAGCTGCATCGGCACGAACTGCTTCTGCGGGTCGCGACAGAACGCGATGAAGAACAGGCCGGCGTCGAGGTGGCCGAAGCCGTCGGAGCCGTCGGTGAAGTTGTAGCCGCGTCGCAGCAACTTGATGCCGCCCAACGACTCCGACGACGCGAGCCGGATGTGTGCGTCGGTTTCGATCA
>DATDBL010000360.1:0-4074 GCA_036524855.1 Aldersonia sp.
CGAGACGCCGACCAACCCGCTGCTCAACGTCGGCGACATCGCCGCACTAGCCGACGTCGCCCACGCAGCGGGCGCGAAACTGTTGGTGGACAACACCTTCGCATCGCCGTATCTGCAGCAGCCGATGACCCTCGGTGCGGACATCGTGCTGCACTCCACCACCAAGTACCTCGGCGGGCACTCCGACGTCGTCGGTGGCGCGCTCGTCACCGACGACGAGGAACTCGACACCGCGTTCGCGTTCCTGCAGAACGGCGCCGGCGCGGTGCCCGGACCGTTCGACGCTTTCCTCACCCTGCGGGGGATCAAGACCCTCGCGCTGCGGATGGACCGACACAGCGACAACGCGGAGGCCGTGGTCGAACTGCTGTCGGGGCACCCGAAGATCGACACGGTGATCTACCCGGGTCTCACGAATCACCCCGGCCATGCCGTCGCCGCCAAGCAGATGCGCCGATTCGGCGGCATGGTGTCGGTTCGTGTCCACGGTGGTGCCGACGCCGCACGTGAATTCTGTTCACGCACCGAGGTTTTCACGCTCGCCGAGTCGCTCGGCGGGGTGGAGTCGCTGATCGAGCACCCGGGGGCGATGACGCACGCGTCCACCGCCGGGTCCGAACTCGAGGTGCCCGAGGACCTGGTGCGGCTGTCGGTCGGCATCGAGGATGCCGCCGACCTGATCGGCGATCTCGAGCAGGCCCTCGGCTGAGCCGTGGACTTGCTCACCCTCGACCGGATTCGCGCCGCTGCCGACCTGCTGGCGCCGGTGCTGCGGCGCACCCCGACCATCGCGTCGCGCGTGCTCTCCGAGCGCACCGGGCACCAGGTCTGGCTCAAGTGCGAGAACCTGCAGCGCACCGGGTCGTTCAAGCCGCGCGGCGCCTACAACCGGATCGCCAACCTGACCACGGACGAACGCACCCGCGGTGTCGTCGCCGCCAGCGCCGGCAACCATGCCCAGGGTGTGGCCTGGTCGGCAGCCGAACTCGGGCTCCCCGCAACGGTTTTCATGCCCGCTGCGGCGACGCTGCCGAAGGTGATGGCGACCAAGGCGTACGGCGCGAGTGTGCACCTCGAGGGCGCGGCCGTCGACGATGCGCTCGTGCTCGCGCGTGAATACGCCGATCGCACCGGCGCGACTCTGGTACACCCCTTCGACCACGTCGACGTCGTCGCCGGTCAGGCCACGGTCGGGCTCGAAATCCTCGACCAGGTTCCCAACGTCGGGACGGTGCTGGTGCCGACCGGCGGCGGGGGCCTGCTCGCCGGGATCGCCGCAGCGTTGCACGAGTTGGCTCCGCAGGTCCGGGTGATCGGCGTGCAGGCCCAGGCGGCCGCGGCCTGGCCCGGTTCGCTGGCGGCGGGGGCGCCGACGCCGGTCGCGCACATGGCGACCATGGCCGACGGCATCGCGGTCGGCACCCCGGGGGCGGTCCCGTTCGCGCACGTCGTCGCGCACGGGTGCGCCATGCTGACCGTCAGCGAGGAGGAGCTGTCCAAGGCGCTGCTGCTGTGCCTGGAGCGGGCCAAGCTGATCGTGGAACCGGCCGGGGCCGCGGCGGTCGCGGCGCTGACCGGTCACGACACGGCGCTGACCGGACACGATAGGCTCGACCTGACCGGTGACGTCGTGGCGGTGCTGTCCGGCGGCAACATCGACCCCCTGCTGCTCACGCACGTGATCACCCATGGCCTGCGCGCGGCCGGACGCTTTCTCGCCGTGCGGGTCACGGTTGCCGACCGTCCCGGCGGGCTGCGCCGACTGCTCGAGGTGGTCAGCGACAGCGGGGCGAGCGTCGTCGACGTCGTGCACATGCGCACGGCGGTGCGACTCGCCCTCGACGAGGTCGAGGTGCTGCTCACGGTCGAGACCCGCGGCCCCGAGCACCGGGCGGCGGTGCTGGCGGCGCTGGCCGAGGGCGGGTACACCGTCGTGGTCCAGGACTGACCTAGGATCGCGTGGTGTCCGAATCCGACGACTTCGACCCCTTGACCGTCGACCTCGCCGACGGCCGCACGGTCCGTCTGGCCGAGATCACCGACGGGCGGGTGCTCACGCACCGGCTGACCGCGCACGAGATCGCGGCCGACATGCTCGCCGCGGACATCGATCTGTTCGCGACGTCGCCGGTGGTCGATCTCGGCCGCTCGGGAATGGTGCTGGCGGTGCAGGGCGACGACGACGACGATTTCGAACTCCGAGACGCGGATCCTGCGGACTTTCACGGTGTCGCCATCGCGCTTCCGACCGGCGCGTTGCGCGACCGGTCGCCCGGCGATCTCATCGGGATCGAAATGCGCGACCTGGAATGTCGGTTGGTATCCGCCGAGGCAGGCACCGCGCCCGAGGACCTCGCCGCGCGAATCGACGCGGTGGTCGGCGACTCGGCGGTGTTGGCGCACGCGCTGGTGATGGAGTTGTTCGCCGCCGACGAGACGCTGTGCACCGAACCGTCGCCGCCGCTGTCGGAGTTGTTGTCGGATGCCGGATTCGAGGTGCAGGACGCGCTCGTGGCGCGGGCTGGGTTCGATTTCGGCGATTTCCTCCTGCGGACGGCCGTCGACATGGTCGCGGAGGCATACGACCTCCACGAGGACGAGGCGTTGGCCGTGCAGGGGTTCCGGATGCTTGTGGACATGACCCCGAGACTCGACCGGGAGCATGCCGAACTCGACGACTTCGTCTTCGGCGCACTCGGATCCTCAGCCGCGGCCGACGCCGCCTGGGACCTGGTGCGGGGCGTGGACATGGACGAAGTCCGGCGCGCCGCATTGCTGTTGGCGCACGGACCGCGGCGCGTGCGGTCGGCGGGGCACTGGCTCGCGGGCCGGGCCACCGACCGGATGGGACTGCTCGAAGAGGCCGAGAACCATTACGAACAGGCACTTTCCGCGAATTCTGGATTCGTGCTCGCGCTGCGGGACCTGGCGTGGCTCGCGGCCGACCGCAGCGACATCGTCCGCTGCCGATCGCTGTTCGAGCGGGCGTTCGACGGTGCCGACGAGGCCTGGGCGGACGCCCACGATCTGTTTGCGGCGGTGGCGGCCATGGCGCCGCGGCCGCACCCCGAACTCGGGCGAAACGACCGGTGCTGGTGTGGATCCGGGCGCAAGTACAAGGTGTGTCACCTCGGCAGGTCGGAAGCGACCGAGGTGCAACGAGCGGCGTTCCTGTACCTGCGGGCGGAGATATTCGCGACGCAGTACGCGGAGCTCGGCGGCTGGCTCGAGGAGTTCCCCCCTGACGCGGCACTGTTCGAGGGCGGAGCCCTCGACGAGTACTCCAGGCGCCGCGACGGCCTGTTCACCGACGAGGACCGTCGCCTACTGGACACCTGGGGCGATGTCCCGCGTGCGGTGTACGAGGTGGTCGAGGCGAACGACGACGGCGCCAAGTTGCGTGACCTGCGAACCGACGACGTGCAGCAGGTGCTGGGCGAGGAGCTGGACACGGCGGTCGGCGATGTGATCACCGCGCGGGCGCTGCCGGTCGGCGAGAACCTGCACCTGTTCGACTGGTACCCCGTAACGGACGAGACGGCCGACGACATCATCGAGTGTCTCGACGAGGAAGACGATTTCGGGATTCTCGAGGTGCTGGGCGCCGAGGCTCAGCGCGAGTCGTAGGACCGCCGCGCCGCCTCGACCTCCGGCATCCGGGACTCCACCATTTCGATCAGCGGCAGCAACTGCGCGGCGACATCGCGGCCGAGGCCGGTCAGCGAGTACTCCACCTTCGGCGGGATAGCCTCGAGCACCTCGCGGTGCACCAGTCCGTCGCGCTCGAGGGTCTGCAGGGTCTGCGCGAGCATGCGCTCGCTGACCCCGTCCACCCGCCGCCGGAGCGCGGAGAACCGGTATGGCCCCCCCGCCAGCGCGGCGAGCGCGAGCACGCCCCAGCGCCCGGTCACGTTCTGCAGCGTCTCCCGGGAGGTGCAGGCGCGCGCGAACACGTCCGTGACGAGCGGATCGGGTGGGTTCGAGGTGGTCTCCATGGCGGCACTCAGTCTACCCGCTCCGATAGTCGTGCATCACCTTGCGGAAGTACTTACGAATAGTTAGTGTATAGACATC
>DATDBL010000361.1:0-4073 GCA_036524855.1 Aldersonia sp.
CGATGGAAGATCCGTCACGGGTGCAGGTCGCGGGACCGTTGGCGCCGTTGTCCGACGAGTTCGCCGCGTGGCTGGCGAGGGTGGGATACGCACCGGGGTCCGCCGCGCACCAGTTGCGTCGAATGGCGCAGTTGAGCCAGTGGCTGGCGATCACGGGGATCGACGTGTCGCGTGTGAATCCGAGTGTGGTGAAGGAATTTCTGGCGGACCGGCATGCGCGAGGGCGTTCGCGTGCGTTGCGTATCGGCGGGTTCGACCAGCTGCTGGGGTTCCTGCGAGATCGCGGCGCGGTCGATCCGGTCGGCCCTATCGCCTCGGTGCCGGAGTCGGCTGCGAAGCGGACGATGACACGGTTCGAGCGGTATCTGGAGGTCGAGCGCGGACTCAGCGCACGGACCATCGCGCGTTATGCGCCGCCGGCGCGGGCGTTCCTCGACGGCTTGGAGTACGAGGGCGGGTTGGACTTCGAGCGCGTCACCGCCGCGGCGGTGACCGCATTCGTCGTGGACTGGTCTCGGCGCTATCCGAACTCGACAACGCACATGGCCTCGGGGCTGCGGTCGCTGCTGCGGTTCCTGCAGGTCGACGGCGTCATCGGCGCCGGGATGGTGACGGCGGTGCCCAGTGTGGCTCGGCGACGCCTGACCGGCTTGCCGAACGCGCTCGGGCCCGACGAGGTTGCCGCGATGCTCGCCACCTGTGACCGCGCGAGCGCGGTCGGTCGCCGCGATCGGGCGATCCTGACCGTGCTGTCGAGGTTGGGGCTTCGGGTCGGCGAGGCCGTGCAGCTACGCCTGGACGACATCGACTGGCGCCACGGCGAGCTCACTGTCCGCGGCAAAGGCAACCGGCACGAGGTGCTACCGCTACCGGCCGATGTCGGCGCAGAGATCGTGGCCTACCTGCGCGACACACGCCCGGCCACAGACGTGCGGGAGGTGTTCCTGTGCTGCCGGGCACCGCATCGGGCGATGAGCCGAAACGCCATGTCCAATCGCGCGGCCGCCGCCGCCCGGCGGGCCGGACTGCCCACCACGGTGTATGCGCACCGGCTACGGCACAGCGCCGCCACCGCGATGCTCGCGGGCGGGGCGTCCCTCGACGAGATCGGGCAAGTGCTGCGGCATCGACATCGGCTGACGACGGCGATCTACGCCAAGGTCGACATAGAAGGGTTGCGCACGCTGGCCCGCCCGTGGCCGGGGGTGTCGGCGTGAACCCGCTGCGCGAGGCGCTCACCGACTATCTGACGGTGCGTCGGGCGATGGGATTCCGCCTCGACCGCGCAGAAAAGCTGCTCGGACAGTTCCTCGGCTACCTCGAGCAATGCGGCGCCGAGGTGATCACCATCGACCACGCGGTGGCCTGGGCGACCCAGCCGAACGGTGCTGCCTGGTGGCACCGGTCGCGGCTGTCGGCGGTGCGCGGACTCGCCTGCTACCTGCACACCCTCGACCCCAGAACCGAGGTGCCGCCACCGGATCTGATTCCCGGGCGACAACGGCGCGCCACCCCCTACCTGTACTCCGAGTCCGAGATCCGCGCCGTCATCGCCGCCGCGCGCGAGTTGCCCAACCCGATGCTGGCCGCCACCTACCCGGCGTTGATCGGGCTGCTCGCGGTCACCGGCATCCGGATCGGTGAGGCGATCGCCTTGGGCACCGACGATTTCGACCGACACCACGACGTCCTCACGGTCCGGCACGGCAAGTTCGGCAAAGCCCGGCTGCTCCCGCTGCACCCCAGCACCGGCGAGGCGTTGCGCGAGTATCTGCGTGTGCGCGACCGGCTGCGCCCGACACCGGTCACCGACACGCTGTTCGTCACCTCGACCGGCACCCGGTTGGACCAAAGCCGGGTCTCGAAGGTCTTCAACCGAGCGGCCCGCCAGGCCGGACTGGTCCCACGATCGGCGTTGTGCCGCCCACGGATTCACGACCTCAGGCACGGATTCGCGGTTGGCACCCTCCTCGACGCCTACCGGCGCGGTGAGGCCGTCGGATCCGTCATACCCAGGCTGGCGACCTATCTCGGCCACAGCGACCCCAAACACACCTATTGGTACCTCGACGCGGCGCCCGAGCTGCTCGCGTTCGCCGCCGACCTACTCGAAACCCATCCCGGAGTACTGTCATGACCACCCTCGCACCGACCCTGCAGAGCTACTTCACCGACCGACTTATCCGCCAGCGCCAAGCCAGCAGCCACACCATCGCCGCCTACCGCGACGCCTTCCGGCTGCTGCTGAGATTCGCCGAACAACGCACCGGCACCCCGCCGTCGCAGCTGCGGATCGACGACCTCGACGCACCGTTGATCGGCGCGTTCCTCGACCACCTCGAACACGACCGAGGCAACAGCACCCGCACCCGCAACGCCAGACTGGCCGCGATCCACTCGATGTTCCGCTACGCCGCCCTCCAACACCCCGAACACGCCCAGCTCATCCAACGCGTATTGGCGATCCCGACGAAACGCTTCGACCGTGCCATCGTCACCTACCTCACCGACCTCGAGGCCGAGGCACTGCTCACCGCCCCGGACCGCACCAGCTGGATCGGCCGACGCGATCACACCATCCTCGCCACCATGATCCAAACCGGGCTGCGCGCCTCCGAACTCGTCGGCCTCGACTGCCGAGACGTCACGCTCGGCATTGCCGCACACATCAACTGCCTCGGCAAGGGCCGCAAACAGCGGATCACGCCGCTGACCAGAACCACCGCCGCGGTCCTCGGCGCCTGGATCGCCGAACGCGGCGGCCAGCCCGCCGACCCACTGTTCCACGGCAGGACCGGCACCCGGCTCAGCCGCGACACCCTCGAACGACGAATCACCAAACATGCCGCCGTCGCGGCGTTGTCGTGTCCGAGCATCGCCACGAAGACCGTCTCGCCGCACACCCTGCGCCACACCGCGGCCATGCGGCTGCTTGCCGCCCGCACTGACACCTCGATCATCGCGCTCTGGCTCGGTCACGAATCCGTGGCCACCACCCAGATCTACGCCCACGCCGACCTCGGACTCAAAGAACAGGCGCTCGCCCGCACCGCCCCGATCAACACCACACCCGGCCGATACCAGCCCGACGACACCCTGCTGCAGTTCCTGGAAGGACTCTGATTATGCCGACTACCTCGCGGGGATCGATGGCACGTCAACGTCTTCCACCGGGCGCGGCATAACCACCGGGTCGGCATAAGAGGCGTTATGCCGAATTCGGCATAAGGCGTCCCCGGTCCACAGGTCGTTCGGGTGCTCGGCCTCGAACCGGCCGAACACCGGTGCCGACCCCGCGCCCGCGCCGGTGGTCAGGCCGAGCCGGTGGAAGTTGCGTTGCAGGGTGCGTTCGTCGGGCGCCCAACCCAGCTGGGTGCGCAGGATCCGGCGGATCGCCGCGGCGGTGCGGTCCGGGTTCTCCCGCCGCAGCGCCACCGCGAGCTCGAGCACCTCCGCCGGAGTGCGCGGCGTGGCCTGGCGTGGATTCGGCACCAAGGCATCGAATCCGCCACGACGCCAGTCCCTGATCCAGCGGTCGACGGTCTGCCGGGAAATACGCACCCGCCGCCCGAACGGGTCGGTGTGCTCGGCGGCGGCGAGTTCGCGCACCATCCGTCCCCGCTCCCTGGTGGAGTGCACCGGATCGGCCGCCTCCCGGATCAACTGATACCGGAACAATCCGATCGCCGGGCCCGCTCGGCCCGCACCTTCGCCTCGTCGTCGCCGACCATCGGCCGCCCTCCCTCTGCTGCTGTCTCGAAACACACGACAGCGCACAGGATCACGGCCAGACCACCCTCAGCGGCAGGGTCGGCTCGTGTTGCACCTCAGCGGGCCAACCCGGCGCCAGCAACCGGGCACCCGAGACCGCCACCGCGGTCTCGGCCAGCGACACCGTGGACAGCGCGAACCGGCGCGCGAGCGCGTCGCAGACCGCCGCGATCGCGGTCAGCGCGTCGGCGAACACACCGCCGGCCGGATCGGGCATCACCGGATCCGGATCCATCGCCCGCAACCACACCGTGAACACCGACCGCACCGCCTCGGCACGCCCGGCGAAGCACCGCAACCAG
>DATDBL010000362.1:0-15139 GCA_036524855.1 Aldersonia sp.
ACCTACCTCGCCTACCTGCGCCGCCAGGTGCGCATGGAGGAGGAGATCCGGCGCCGGCGGATGGCGCGCCTGACGAGGTCGCGACTCGGCGTCGAGTCGACCACCGACGACGAACTCCGCCTGATTCCGTCGCGGTTGCGCCGCCGCGGCGCCAAGGTCGTCGAGGTCGACGACGAGGATCCCGCCTTCGAGCACCTCGAGGCGCCCGGCCCCGAGGTCGCTGCCACCGGACGCGGCCGGATGCGCGCCGCCTCGGGTCAGTAGTCGCGATGGTGACCTAGCGACCAAGGATCGCTAGTAGGCAATAGCCCGCGTCGCCCCGCGACCGGTGGTTACCGCACGTCGAGCACCGCGACGAGTCGCCAGCCAGCCGATTTCGGGGCCGCTCAGGGTGCCTGCTAGAGTTGCCGGGCGCGGCCGCGAGGTCGCTAGGGGCTGTAGCGCAGTTGGTAGCGCGCTTCGTTCGCATCGAAGAGGTCCGGGGTTCGATTCCCCGCAGCTCCACCAACTCGGTCATTGTGCGAACCGCACCGTTCGGGGCCGTTCCCGCTGGTTGAGCGGTTGCGGCCCCGTTCTCGTCGGTGGCTTGCGGGATGCGAAAGACCGGGACGAGCCGGTCTGCTGGGGTGATGATCACTTGTTCGACGAGTGCACACGGACGCCGTTTTGGCACGATGTGACCGCGCCCCAGGAGGGCTTGGTGGTCGCACGGTGTCCATGCCGACGGGCAAGGGTCTGGGCGGCGGCAGCGCCATCAACTCTATGTCCTGGTCCCGTGGCCACCCGCTGGACTACGACGGTTGGCGAGACTCCGGCGCGGAAGGCTCAGCATAAGAACCGGACCGCTGCCTTCGGGGTAGTCCAGCCTCCGTTCGCGAGTAGCCGCGTGGCGCGCAGAACGGGGGGTGATCCGCGCTACGCTTCCGCTATGAGTGCCGAGCGCGACGAGCTGCGTGACCTCGTCGAGCAGTTGCCGGACGAGGAGCTGCCGAGGGCTCTCGCCGAGCTCCGTCGACGTTTCGCGGCGGTGTCGGAGCGGCGGTGGCCGCCCGCGTTCTTCGGGGCGGCAAGGGCGAGTGATCCGGATGTTTCGGTGCGGTCGGAAGAGATCCTCGACGACGGGTTCGGCCGTCCGGCGTGATCCTCTGCGATACCGGACCGATCGTGGCCGCAGCGCTTGTCGGTGATGATCACCACTATGCTGTGTGGAACTTTTCACCGGGCTTCACCTTGCGAACCGACCTGATCGGCAGGTCGTCGGGGGTCAGCGCGAGTTCGTGGATCGCGTAGCGCCCACCCGGGCGCAGCAGTCGCACGGCTTCGGCGACGATGGCGTCCTTGGCCTTCTCACCCTGCATGGTCAGCATCGCTTCGCCGATCACGACGTCGGCGCTGCCGTCCGGCAGGTCCGTCTCGGCGGCGTCGGCGACGCGGACACTGCCGTGCCCCGCGACGATGCGATCGACCGTCCGGGCGGCCACGGGGTCCTGGTCGATGTCCGCGTACGACCTCGGTTTGCGCCAGATGATCTCGGTCGCGGTGCGGCCGAGCCCCGGTGCTGGGCGAGATTCTGGCCGGGGCCGCGGATCCAGCGGTGCAGGCAGTCGCCGCGGGGCGGGCGTGGGGTCGTGGCCGCGCCCCGCCGCGGCGACGGCGGTGGCGTCGAGGATCTGCTCGCGGTGCTCGTCGAGTTGGGCTTCGCGCCCGATCGCCCCGATGCGATCGACCGGGTCGACCTGCGCCACTGCCCGTTCCTCGAGTTGGCCGAAGCCCGGGTCGAGGTGGTCTGTCCGATCCATCTGGGCCTGATGCAGGGCGTGCTCGCCGAGTGGGGTGCGTCGATCACGGTGGACAGGCTCGAGCCGTTCGTCGAACCCGACCGGTGCGTCGCGCATCTGGCTCCGGCCGGCGCGGCTGCATGAGCGGCGCCTGGGCGGTCGCGGTCGCCGCCACCTTCGTGTGGTTGGGAATGGTGGCAGCGCGCTCGTGGCCCTCGTCGTCGCGATCGCAATGCTGGCGGCGCAGTTGGCGTTCGTCCGCCCCGCGCTGACCCGGCGCTCCGACGCGGTAATGGCCGGCCGCAACGGACCCCGCTCGCACGTGCATTTCGTCTACGTCGGGTTCGAGGTGGTGAAGTTGGTCGCGTTGCTCGTCGGCGGAATCGGACTGCTGCTCGCGGCCTGACGCGGCTCAGCCGGGCAGCTCGGCGAGCACGTCGCGCAGCACCGCGGCGTCGCTGATGTCGACGGCCCTGCTCGCGGTCAGCAGCGTCACCGTCTGGTGCTCGGCGCGGTCAGCGATCCGGGTGAGCGCTGCGCGCGCGGCGTGCCCATCGGGGCTCGCGAGTTCGGCGCGATAGCGGCGCGCGAACTCGTCGAAGACCTCCGGCCGATGTCCGTACCAGCGGCGCAGATCGGTCGAGGGGGCGACGTCCTTGCACCAGTCGTCGAGCGCGGCGTCGGCCTTACGAATTCCGCGGGGCCACAGGCGATCTACCAGGATGCGGGCGCCGTCGTCGGGGGCGGGTGGGTCGTAGACGCGGGCGACCCGCAGCGCACGGTGCGGAGGTTGCTCGCTCGAGTCGCGGTTGGCGACGTAGGCGAGCAGACTCGGGTCGCCGGAGGTGATCCGGTCGACCTCCTCTCCGCCGTCGCACCGGCACAGGGCCACGGTGGCCTCGGAGGTTGTGCGGAGCAGCACCTTCCACGTCGCGCCGGCGGCGGTCCAGCGGCGCAGGGTGTCGACGACGGCGTCTTCGGGCACACGTTCACCATACCTGCGCCTTGCATATACCCCCATGGGGTATATAGTGGCGGGCATGGACCACACCGCGACTGTCCACGAAGACCACGCCGAGATGCACCACGACGACCACACGCACGGTGGCCACAGTGGCCACGATCATGCAGGCCATGTCGCCGTGTACCGCCGGTTGTTCACGATCATGGCCGTGCTCGCCGTTCCGGTGATCGTGTTCAGCCCGATGTTCGCGATGCTGATCGGCTACTCGCTGCCCGATGCGGAGTGGGTCCGGTGGGTGTCGCCCGTGCTGGGCACGATCATGTACGTCTGGGGTGGGCGGCCGTTCCTAACCGGCGCCGTCAGCGAAATCCGCACCCGCACGCCGGGGATGATGCTGCTGATCGGGCTCGCGATCACCGTCGCGTTTGTCGCCTCCTGGGGTGCGAGCCTGGGCCTGCTTCACCACGAACTCGACTTCTGGTGGGAACTCGCGCTGCTGATCGTGATCATGCTGCTCGGGCATTGGATCGAGATGCGGTCGCTGGCGCAGACGACGTCCGCACTGGATTCGCTCGCAGCGCTGCTGCCCGACGAGGCTGAGCTTGTCGAGGGCGACACCGTCGTCACCGTCGCGCCTGCGGCTCTGACTGTCGGCGACGTCGTCGTCGTGCGGCCCGGCGGGCGGATACCGGCGGACGGGCGGGTCGTCTCCGGGGCGGCCGACGTCGACGAATCGATGATCACGGGTGAATCGCGACCGGTGCGCCGGGGCGAGGGGGCTGCGGTGGTCGCGGGGACCGTCGCGACCGACTCCGGGCTGCGGGTCCGGGTCACCGCCGTCGGCGACGACACCGCCCTCGCGGGCATCTCCCGACTGGTCGCCGACGCACAGAGCTCGTCGTCGCGCGCCCAACGCATCGCCGACCGCGCGGCCGGGTGGCTGTTCTGGTTCGCGCTCGGCGCGGCCGTGCTCACCGCGATCGTCTGGACCGCCATCGGGCAACCCGACGACGCCGTGGTCCGCACCATCACCGTGCTGGTCATCGCCTGCCCGCACGCCCTCGGCCTCGCGATCCCCCTCGTGGTCGCGATCGCCACCGAACGGGCCGCGCGGGGCGGCGTGCTGGTGAAGGACCGGCTGGCGCTGGAGACGATGCGGACCGTGTCGGCGGTGCTGTTCGACAAGACCGGCACCCTCACCCGCGGCGAACCGACAGTCACCGCCGTGGAACCCGCGCCAGGCCACGACCGCGACGAGGTGCTCGCGCTCGCCGCCGCCGCCGAGGCGGATAGCGAGCATCCGTTGGCGCGGGCGATCGTCGCTGCCGCGTCGGGGCTGGATGTGCCGAGGGCGCAGGAGTTTTCGTCGTCACCGGCGGTCGGGGTGGTGGCGACGGTGGCAGGCCGGCGGATCGCCGTCGGCGGGCCGCACTTGCTGGGCGAACACGACGCCGACGAACTGCCCGTCTCCGCAGAGTGGCGCCGCGAAGGCGCGATAATCCTGCACGTGCTCGCCGAGGGTGCGGTGGTCGGTGCCCTGCGGCTCGCCGACGACATCCGGCCCGAGTCGCGCGAGGCCGTCGACGCGCTGCATGCCCGCGGAATCGAGGTCGCGATGATCACCGGCGACGCCGAGGCCGTGGCTCGCCACATCGCCGACGAACTCGGGATCGACCGGGTGTATGCGGGGGTGCGCCCGGAGGACAAGGCCGCCAAGGTCGCCGAACTGCAGCGGGAGGGCAAGACGGTCGCGATGGTAGGCGACGGCGTCAACGACGCGCCCGCACTCGCCGCCGCCGACGTCGGGATCGCGATCGGCGCCGGGACGGACGTCGCGATCGCGTCGGCGGGCGTGATCCTGGCCAGCGACGATCCACGGTCGGTGCTCTCGGTGCTCGAGCTGTCGCAGGCCAGCTACCGCAAGATGAAGCAGAACCTGTGGTGGGCCGCCGGGTACAACCTGATCTCGGTGCCGCTGGCGGCGGGCGTGCTGGCGCCGGTGGGATTCGTGCTGCCGATGTCGGTCGGGGCGATCCTGATGTCGGCGTCGACGGTCGTGGTCGCGCTGAACGCGCAACTGCTGCGACGCCTCGACCTGCGACCCGGATCGGTGCGCTGAGCCGTGGGATTCACCCGCGCCGAGCTGGAGTCGTTCCGGGACGCGACCGTCCCGGACCTGATCGGTCCGGGCGGCCGGCTGCTGTTCGTCGGTATCAACCCGGGGCTGTGGACGGCCGCCGCGGGCGCGCACTTCGCGCGCCCGGGCAACCGGTTCTATCCGGCGCTGCAGCGGTCGGGGATCGTGGACCGGGTCGTCGACGCCTCGGCGTGCATGTCCGACGCGGATCGGGACCTGCTGGTGTCCAAGGGGATCGGCATCACGAACCTGGCGCCGCGGGCGACCGCGCGCGCCGACGAACTCACCGCCGCGGAATTACGAGCCGGGGTGGTGCGGCTGAACGAGACGGTTCGGTCGGTTCGTCCGAAGGTGGCCGCGGTGCTCGGGATCACGGCCTACCGCACCGCGTTCGGTGACCGGCGGGCGCGGTCGGGGCGCCAGGAAACCGGGTTGGTGGGCGCGCAGCTGTGGGTGTTGCCGAACCCGAGCGGGTTGAACGCGCACGAGACGGTCGAGTCGCTGGCGATCGCGTACCGGGAGGTCGCGGTGGCGGCTGGCGTAGCCGTGAGTGGTTGACCAGTGTATGGACTCTTCAACCACTCACGGGTGCTGACCTGCGACGATGCGCCGATCACGGGCGCGCGGCGCCCTCGCGCTTGCGGAACCAGATCCAGCCGCCGGTGACGATCAGCGCGCCGACGAGGGAGCCGATGATGCCGCTCGGGCGGAAGTTGACGCCGTCGCCGGAGAGCAGGCTGATGAGCAGGCCACCGACGAACGAGCCGACCAGGCCGGCAACGATGGCGAGGCCCCAGTCGACGCCGTGGGCCGAGCGGCCGAGGATCAGCTGGGCCCCGGCTCCGATGAGCATGCCGAACAGGATCAGTCCGATGACGAGCATGGCGGCCAGCTTAGGGGGTGCCGGGGTCTCAACGGCGCCCGGCCTCCTTGGCCTCGTACATCGCGAGGTCGGCGTCGCGCAGCAGGTCGTCGGCGGTGCGGGGGTCGTCCGGTTCGACCAGCACGACGCCGATGCTCGCGCCGCCGGAGGGCACCGTCCCGTCTCCGACCGCGACCGGTTCTGCGAGCGCGCCGCGCAGCCGGTCGGCGAGCAGATCGACGTCGGCGGCCGAGATCTCCCCGAACAGCAGCGCGACGAACTCGTCGCCGCCGAGCCGGCCGACCATGTCCTCGCGCCGCACGGTGGCGCGCAGTCGGCTCGCCGCGGCCTGCAGCACCCGGTCGCCGATGCTGTGGCCGAGTGAATCGTTGGTCTGCTTCAGGCGGTCGAGGTCGATGAACAACACCGCCGCCAACCGCTCCGCGCGGCCGGGGGCGAGTGCGTCCATCGCCCGCCGCAGCACCTGCCCGCGGTTCGGCAGGCCGGTCAGCGAATCGTGGGTGGCCTCGTAGGCGAGGCGCTCGGTGGCCGTGCGCTGGTCGGTGATGTCGCTGAACGACGCGACGACGGGGGAGTGCTCGGCGTCGTCGGGGTTGAGCAGCGCGCAGCTGCCGCGCAGCCACACCCGCCGGCCGTCGGCGCGGTCGATTGCGAACACGTAGCGAGTGCACGGGATCCCGGTCCGCATCGTGGTGACGACGGGGTGCGCGTCCGGGGCGACCGGTTGGCCTTCGGCGTCGAGGATCGGCAAATCGAACGCGTCGACGACGCGGACACCGAGGATGCGTTTGGCCGCCGGGTTCGCCGACGTCACCGTGCCGTCGCGGCCGATGATGATCACGCCCTCGTCCAGCGAGGTGACGACGGTCTCGAAATGCTGCTCGGCGCGGCGCAGTGCCGTGTAGTCGGTGCAGACCAGGACGTAGTCGTCGTCGTCCATGCGTGCGGCCGACACGCGGATCGCCAGAACCGACCCGTCCGCCGCCCGGTGGGTGGAGTGCACGATGCCGCCGCGGGCGACCACGTCGACGGGATCCAGCGGCGCGCCGACCGCGGCGCCGACCGGCCGGCCGATCACCCCGGCGGCGGGACGGCCGTAGATGTTCTCGGCAGCCGGGTTCCAGCTCGCGACCATCCCGTCGGCGGTCGTGGCGACGATCGCGTCGGTGACGTGCGAGACCAGCGCGGCCTGGTAGCGCAGGGTCGCCTCGGCGGCCTTCTGGGCGGTGAGGTCGCGGAAGACGACCTGGTAAGCGGGACGGCCCTCCCAGCGGGTGAGCACCGAGACCGCCTCGACGTCGAGTGTGCCACCGTCGAGGCGCAGCAGGACCATCTCCGACGGTTCGGACGAGTCGCCCTCCTCCTTGAGCGTCGCGATCCGCGAAAGCATCGGGGGGATCGACTCGGGATGCACGAAGTCGGTGATCATGTGGCCATTGATCTGCTCGGCCGAGGTGCCCGCCATCCATCGCACACCGGCAGGGTTCACGTAGACGAGTCGGCCCATCTCGTGCACGCAGATCCCGTCCGGGCTGTGATCGACCAGCGCCCGATACCGCTCGTCGAGGCTCGGCGCGTCGGTCGCCGCGGTGGCCGACGCGGTCGGCCGTTCAGGCATTGCCGCCGCCGTCGACGCATCGATTGGCGATCGATCCCCCGCTGCACTCAACTAGTCCCCCCAAATTGACGGTCGCGCTCGTTGGACATTCAACCTTCGCGATCCGCCCGCCGCAACGTATTCGGGCAAGAGATTGGGCACACGTCCAGCAATACCGCACAATCGATGGGTCGAACCCGGGTGTTTCGTCCGAATTCGGTGCCGGAACATCTCGGGAAATTTCCGGGTAAACATACGAAACAGTGGAGAATCGCATGAACGACAGCACGTCCATTCTTGGCATCGGTGCGGTGACGGGATACGGCTGGGGCGCCGACTACCTGCATCGCGGACTGCTCGGTGGCAAACCCGCCGCGACCCTGCTTCCCGGTTACGGACCGAACCGCGACGAGGAGGTGTGGTTGGCGCGTGTCTCGGACGAGGGCGATCCGGCCGACGGTCCGACGCGGTTCTCTCGCGCGATGCGGCACGCGGCGCGCGAAGCGATCGCCGATGCACGGGCGCGGGGTTGGACACCTGGCAGACGGGTGGGCCTGCTGCACGCCGTGGTGCTCGGGGAGGTCGACGACTGGCGTCGCTTCTATCTGGAGGAGGCGGGCCATCGGGGCCCGTGGCAATACATGAACCTGATGCCGTCGACCCCGATCTCCCTGGTCATGCAGGAGTTCGGCTTCCACGGGCCGGCGATGAGCGTGTCGTCGATGTGCTCGTCCGGCAACACCGGTCTGATCACCGGGAAGATGTGGCTCGACAGCGGGATCGCCGACGACGTGGTCGTCGTCGCGACCGACCTGTCGTTGACGCCGGAGAACGTCGACCATTTCGTGCGCCTTCGGGCCGCGGTCGTCGCCGACGAGCCGCTGCAGGTCTGCCGTCCGTTCCAGGAGGGCAGCCAAGGCTTCGCGGCCGGGGAGGCGTCGATCGCGTTCGTGGTGTCCAACCGCGGTGGCGACGCGTACACGTCGATGCTCGGCGGCGCGATGTCGCACGACGCCTTCCACATCACCTCGATCGAGCCGAGCCTGACTCATGTCGTCGAGTGTGTCGGCGATGCGCTCGCCGGCGCGAAGGTGGGGCCCGACGAGGTGCGGTACCTCAACGCCCACGGCACGGGCACACAGCAGTGCAACGACGCCGAGACCCGACTGCTCGACGAGTGGCTGACCGGCGCGTCCGTCTACTCGACCAAGCCGCTGACCGGCCACTGCCAGGCGGCCGCCGCCGCGGTCGAGGTCGCCGCAGCCGCCCTCGGCTACGAGCACGGCGTGATCGCCGCCCCGCCGATCGTCGCGGCCGCCCATCCGCGCCTGCTCGACGGCGCCACGCCGATGGACCGCACCGGCATCACGCTCAAGACGTCGCTCGGCATGGGCGGGCACAACTCGGCAGTCGTCCTGGGGCCGCCGCGGTACTGAATCGGGATCCGGTCGTAAACACCCAAACGCGGCAACTTCGGGCTCTGGCTGGCACGATGGCAGCGGGGAGAGCGGGCGCACGCCCGGGACGAGGTCTGCGATGCGCGACGTGGGCGAGTTCGGCGCGCTGTGCCCGGCTGTGTCCGGTGAGGCCGGACTGCTCGGCCGCGGCGAGCTTTCCGCCCGGTTGTCTGCCGCGCTCGCGCCGAGCCAGCTCGGCCCGGTGCCGGTGTTCCGGTTCCGCATCGACCGATTCGAGGCCCTCGACGACCTGATCGGGGACGGTGCCGCCGACCGCTACCTGCAGCGGCTCGCCGACGGGTTGCGGACCGAGTTCGGCGCGGACGTGTGCGCATGCGTGGAGCGTGCCGACCTGGTGCTGCTCGGCGCGGTCGGGCTCGATTCGCACGGCGCCGAGCAGGAGGCACGCCGCCTACGGCGTCGACTGAACGACTGCCTGCGCCCCGGCGCGGACGCGATCGGGGCCACCGTCTCAGCGGGTGTCGTGCTGGCCCGCCCGGGCGTCGATTCGGTGGCGGCAGCGTTGCGGCACGCGGGTTGGGCGGTGACCAGGGCCCAGCACGTCGGCGGAGATCACGTGGTGCTGTGCACCGACGAGATGCGCGCGGCACTGGCCTACCGCGACAACATCGAGACCTACCTGCCCGCGGCGTTGCGCAACGGCAGGCTGTACCTCGAATACCAGCCGGAGATCGACCTGCACACCGGCCGCATCCTCGCGGTGGAGGCGCTGCTGCGGTGGCAGCACCCGACGCTGGGCCGGCTCGGGCCGTCGTCGTTCATCGACATCGTCGAGTCGACCGACCTCGCGCACGGTGTGGGGCGGTGGGTGCTGACCCGCGCGTGCCGCGACCTGGCCCGCTGGCATGCCGCGGGCCTCGCGAACGGAATCGGGCAACGGGTCAACGTCTCGCCACGGCAGCTGGCGCGGTCCGACTTCGCCGATTCCGTGCTGCGGGTGCTGGCCGAGTTCGCACTCGACCCGGCGTCGCTGTGCCTCGAGGTGACCGAACGCACGCCGCTGCGCGACCTCGACCGCACGGTCGCCGCCGTGGATGCGCTGCGAGCGCAGGGGGTGCGGATCGCCCTCGACGACTTCGGTGCCGGACACAGCTCGCTGGCCCAGCTCAAGAAGCTGCGGGTCGACACGATCAAGATCGACGGCGGGTTCGTGCAGGGACTCACCACGGACTCGGTGGACCGGCCGATAGTGCGCACGATCGTGGGGCTGGCGCAGGCGTTCGGGCTTGGGGTGGTTGCGGAGGGGGTAGAGACACCGGAAGCGGTCGCAGTGCTGCTCGCGGAGGGCTGCCACCGCGCCCAGGGCTACCTGTTGTCGCGGCCGGTCGACCTCGGGGCCGCCACCGACCTGCTCGCAGCCGGCGGGGTCGATCCCGCCGCCTGGGCGCGCTGAACCATTCGCCCGGCGTTCATCCGGGGTTGGGTCCGCTGTGCTGCGATCGGCGGATGCGCATCGTGCAACTCGCGAACTTCTACGGCCCGCGATCGGGTGGGCTGCGGACCGCCCTGCACCATCTCGGTGCGGGGTATCGGGAACGCGGCCACGAGGTGATCCTGGTCGTCGCCGGGAAGTCCCGGCGTGAGGACCTGCTGCCGACCGGGGTCCTGCGGATCACCGTGCCCGCGCACCGGATTCCCGCCACCGGCGGCTACCGGGCTGCCGACCCGCGCCGCGTCGCCGACGTCGTCGCCGGGTTGGCGCCGGACGTGCTGGAGGTGTCGGACCGGTTGACGCTGCGCGGGTTCGGCCGGTGGGCGCGCCGCCGCGACGTCGCGAGCGTGATGATCTCGCATGAACGCCTCGACCTGTTGCTCGGGCAGGCGCTGCCGCGCTCCGCGGCCCGAGTGGTGGCCGACGCCGCGAACCGGCGCACCGCGGTCGAGTACGACGCGGTCGTCTGCACCACCGAGTTCGCGCGCCGCGAGTTCGACCGGATCGGCGCCGGCAACGTCGCCTGCGTGCCGCTGGGCGTGGACCTCGACCTGTTCCGCCCGGACCGCCGCGACGACCGTCTGAGGCGCCGGCTCGTTGGTCCGGGCCTGCTGCTGGTGCACTGCGGCCGGCTGTCGGTGGAGAAGCGGGCGGATCGCAGCATCGACGCGGTCGCGGCGCTATGTGCGGCGGGGGTGGATGCGCGTCTGCTGGTGGTCGGGGACGGGCCGCGGCGCTCTGCGCTGCAGCGGCGTGCGCTCGGCAGGCAGGTTCGGTTCGCGGGGTTCGTGGACGACCGCCGACACCTCGCGACGCTGCTCGCCAGCGCGGACATGTCGCTGGCGCCCGGTCCGCACGAGACGTTCGGGTTGGCGGCGCTCGAATCACTGGCGGCCGGCACGCCGGTGGTGGCGAGCAGGTCGTCGGCGTTGGCCGACCTGGTCACCGCCGAATGCGGGGCCGCCGCCGCCGACGACCCGGTCGCGATCGCCGCCGCGGTGACCGACGTCGCGCGCCTGCCCCTCACCGCCCGCCGCCGGGCCGCACGCACCCGCGCCGAGCAGTTCGGCTGGCCGGCCGCGGTCGACGGCATGCTCGCCGTGCTTGCCGGTTGATCGCCGCGCCGAGTCGCGATGCTCCCGTGCCGTCGGCGGGTTATTCTGCCAGGACGGTGTCACCACAGGCGGGACGGAATCACCTTGATCGGGACGCTGAACGAGAAGAAGACGCTGGTCACGGGCGCGGCCAGCGGGATCGGGCGGGCGACGGCGGTCGCGGCGGCGCGCAAGGGCGCCGAGCTGTTCCTCACCGACATCAACGAGGACGGCCTGGGCGAGACCGTCGACATGGTGGTCGCGGAGGGCGGCACGGTCAGTGCGACGAAGGTCGCGGACGTCTCCGATCACGACGCTGTCTCCGGGATGGCGAAGGAGTTCCACCAGCAGTTCGGCAGCCTCGACGTCGTCATGAACATCGCCGGGATCTCGGCGTGGGGGACGGTGGAGAATCTCGAGCACCGGCACTGGCAGCAGATGGTCGACGTCAACCTGATGGGACCGATCCACGTCATCGAGAACTTCATCCCGCCGATGATCGAGGCGCGCCGCGGCGGTGCGCTGGTGAACGTCTCGTCGGCGGCCGGTTTGCTCGCCCTGCCCTGGCATGCGGCCTACAGCGCGAGCAAGTACGGCCTGCGCGGGCTGTCGGAGGTGCTGCGGTTCGATCTGCACCGGCACCGGATCAGCGTGCACCTCGTCGTCCCCGGCGCGGTGCGCACGCCGCTGGTGCAGAAACTCGAGGTCGTCGGTGTGGACTGGGACGACGAGCGGATCCAGCGCTACATACATACGTTCGAGAAACGCGCGGTGCCGCCGGAGAAGGCGGCCAAGGCGATCCTGACCGGCATCGAGAAGAACAAGTTCCTCGTCTACACGTCCAACGACATCCGCTTCGGCTACTGGTGGGCGCGCAAGTTCGCCCCGCCGTACGAGTACGTGATGCAGAAGGCCAACGACCGGTTCAGCCGGTTCCTGCCGCCGGCGTAGGCGGCTCACGACCCTGGACCGCTCACGACCCTGGTGGCCGGTTGAGGTCGACGTCGAGGACCCGGGCGCCGGGCCCGCGCTCACCGAGGCGATCCGCGGCGTTGACCAGCGAGCAACTGCCCAGCGAGAGACAGCCGCAGCCGATGCAGCCCGTGAGTTCGTCGCGTAGGCGGGTGAGTTGCGCGATCCGCTGGTCGAGGTTGTCGCGCCACGACGACGACAGGCGCGCCCAGTCGTCGCGGGTCGGCGTCCGGCCCTCGGGCAGGGTCTCGAGCGCGCGCCGGATCTCCGCGAGCGGGATCCCGACCTTCTGCGAGATCCGGATGAAGGCGACCCGGCGCAGGGTGTCCCGGGGGTAGCGGCGCTGGTTGCCGCTGGTGCGGCGGCTGGTGATCAGGCCCTCGCGTTCGTAGAAGTGCAACGCCGACACCGCAACTCCGCTGCGGTCGGCGAGTTGGCCGGGCGTAAGCTCCTTGACCTTCCAGTCCGGTCTCGACATACCTCGACATTACTTGAGGTTCTCCGGTACGGCACTCGCTAGCATCGGTGCTGTGGAGGTGCGGTTTCCGTGGTCGCGGGTGGCGCTGATCGGGTTCGCAATCCTGCTGCTCGGCGGGATCGTGACCCGGGCGCCGATCCTGCTGCTCGGCGCGGTCGGGGCAGCGATCTTCCTCATGGTCTCGGTGATCCCGAACCGGCCCGCGCCGGCGGTGCGTACGGCGCCGCGACCGGGCGAGCTGGCGCAACGCTGGGCCGACGCGCACACCGAACTCGGCCAGCTCGACGCCGAGTGGCTCAACTTCGTCACCGACCCCGAGGCGCTGTTCCTGCAGCGACCGCTGTTGCTAGACCACGGCGACGCCGTGGTCGGCGCGTACCACCGTGCCTGGGCCGAGGCCAAGGAGGCAGCGCAGGATGCGGTCGAACCCACCGCCGCGGACCTCGCGCGGTTCGAGAGGCTCGTCGCGACAGCGTGGGAGGCGTGGCATCGCGCCAACGCGCACGCGGTGTCGGTCGGGCTGGACAACTTCCGCACCGGCGAGCGGGTTGCCCTGCGGCGGGCCCGCAAGATCATCGCGCTGATGGACGATCCCGCGACCACCCCTGCCTACCGCGACGAGTTGCTCGACGCCCTGCGCCGCGCGCTCGACCAGCTCGAGTCCGTCGCGATCACGCCGCGGGTGTTGCGCAATCTCCCGGCGCTGGCGTCGCTGGATCTGCGTGAGCTGGAGTGACACCGCGCAGAACCGCCGCTTCGCTGGACCGAGCGAGCGTCCTCGGCGCGCATTAGGGTTGCGGCCATGAGCGAGGACGTGGTGCTCGGCGCCAACTCCGAGGTCGGTCGGCTGCGGTCCGTTCTGCTGCATCGTCCCGGCGACGAACTACGCCGGCTGACCCCACGCAACAACGACCAGTTGCTGTTCGACGGCGTGCCCTGGGTGGATCGTGCCCAGGAGGAGCACGACGCGTTCGCGGCGTTGCTGCGCGAACGCGGCGTCGAGGTGCTGCTGCTGTCCGACATGCTGAGCGAGACGCTCGCGGCCAGCGGTGCCGCGCGGATGCAGGGCATCGGGGCGGCCGTCGATCCGCGCCGCCTCGGGCACGCGCTCGCCGACGACCTCACCGCCCACCTGCGCGGGCTCACACCGGCGGCCTTGGCGTCGGTGCTCACCGCGGGAATGACGTTCGACGAACTGCCGTTCGGGCCCACCGACGCCTCGCTCGTGCGCCGCATGCATCACGGCGCGGACTTCGTCATCGACCCGCTGCCGAACCTGCTGTTCACCCGGGACTCGTCCTTCTGGATCGGCGACCGGGTCGCGATCACGGCGCTGGCGTTGCCCGCCCGCGTGCGCGAGGCCTCGCTGACCGATCTGATCTACGCCTTCCATCCGCGCTTCCTCGGTGTGCGCCGGGCCTACGAGTCGCACACCGCACCGGTGGAGGGTGGCGACGTCCTGCTGCTCGGGCCGGGCGTCGTCGCCGTGGGGGTCGGCGAGCGGACGACGCCGGCCGGGGCGGAGGCGTTGGCGCGCAGCCTGTTCGACGACGACCTCGCGCACACCGTGCTGGCGGTGCCGATCGCGCAGGCGCGGGCGTCGATGCACCTCGACACCGTCTGCACGATGGTCGACACCGATGCCGTGGTGATGTACCCGATCATCCAGGACACGTTGTCCGCGTTCACGATTCATCGCGAGGACAAGGGCGTGACCATCCTGGGGGCGGAGCCGTTCCTCGACGCCGCCGCCGACGCGATGAAGATCGGCAAACTCCGCGTCATCGACACCGGCCTCGACAACATCACCGCCGAACGCGAGCAATGGGACGACGGCAACAACACCCTCGCACTCGAACCGGGCGTCGTGGTCGCCTACGAGCGCAACGTCGAGACCAATGCGCGCCTCGAGGCGTCGGGCGTGGAGGTGCTGCGGATCAGCGGTTCCGAACTCGGCTCGGGTCGCGGTGGGCCGCGGTGCATGTCGTGCCCGATCGCACGGGATCGGTTGTAGGCGCGGGTCCTTGCGCCCTACAGGACGTCCTCCACCCGCCCGGCGGGGCGGGCGAGGATGGTCCCGCGGTCGGTGACGACCAGCGGGCGTTCGATCAGGATCGGGTGCTCTGCCATCGCCGCGAAGATCGTTTCCTCGTCGGCGTCGGCGAGGCCGAGTTCGGAGTACAAGGACTCGCGTTTGCGGACGGCCTGGCTGGGTTGCAGGCCGGCGTCGTCGAGCAGTTTGCGCAGGCCGTCGCGGGTGGGTGGGGTGTCGAGATACCGGACCACGGTGGGTTCGATCCCGGCGGCCCGAATCGATTCGAGTACG
>DATDBL010000363.1:0-13257 GCA_036524855.1 Aldersonia sp.
CCGCTGCCGTATTCGGAGGCGCTGCGGTTACATGACGCCGGCGTCGCGGACGACGTGATCGCGGAGATCCTGGCGATCGAACCCGAAGCCCTTGCCACCCTGATACGAATCGCGGAAGCCAAACTCGCCGCGGCGGCCGCGACCATGGATGACCTCCCTGCAACTCGACGCATCCGCCGCGGCGACGCAATACGCTGAGGTGATGGGCAGCGGTTGGCCGCTGACGGGGCGCGCCGAGGAACTCCAGGCGATCACCGGGTGCGTCGACACGTCCGGGGCGGCGGGAATCGTGCTCGCCGGCGCCGCGGGGGTGGGCAAGACCCGACTGGCCCGCGAAACCCTCACCCGCGGCGGCCAGCGCGGTCGCAGCTGCCGGTTCGTGGCCGCCACCACCTCCGCCCGATCCGTGCCGCTGGGTGCGTTCGCCGACTACGCCGACCGACTCGGCCCCGACCCCTTGGCCCGCATCAGCGACGTGGTCGACGCAGTAACCGAAACACCGCGAGGCTGCCCGCCGGTCGTGGTGGGGGTCGATGACGCGCATCTGCTCGACGAACAGTCCGCGCTCGTGGTGCACCAGATTGTGCGCCGACACCTCGCCTCGGTCGTGCTCACTATTCGCACCGGAGAATCGGCGCCGGATGCGATCACCGCCCTGTGGAAGGACGAACTGCTGCCGCGGCTGGAAGTGCAACCGCTGTCCAAGGCGGAGACCGCGGCGCTGCTCGAAACCGTCCTCGCCGGCGACGTCGAGTCTGCGAGCGCCCAGCGGGTTTGGTACTACACCCGCGGTAACGCGCTGTATCTACGCCAGCTGATCGCCGACGAACTCGCCGCCGGCCGTTTCATGCAGCAAGCCGGAGTGTGGATCTGGGACACGAATCTGCGCGTGTCCCCGACCCTGGCCGACTTGATCGACGCGACCATCGGCCGCCAACCCGGCCCGGTCCTCGCCGTGCTCGACGTTCTCACGGTCGCCGACCCGCTGGAACTGAATGTCCGCGCCGCGGTGGCGGACCCGACCGCGGTGAACCAGGCCGAGAACGCCGGGCTGATCACCGTCGACACCGCCGCCGACCCGCCGGTGGCGCGGCTGGCACACCCCATGTTCGGCGAGTCCCGCCGCACCCGCGGCGGGACGATGCGGCTGCGGAGTCTGCGCAGCACGGTGGCTGCCTCACTCGGGACGCTCGATCCTGATCCGATCCAGCTGGTTCGCCGTGCGGTGCTTCTCGTCGATTCGGACAGTGCGCCCGACCCGAACCTGTTGATGAACGCCGCTAGGGCCGCGCGACAACTGATGGATCCGATCACCGCCGAGCGGCTCGCACGCCGCGCCGTAGAAAACGGCGGCGGCGAAACTGCCCAGCGGATCCACATGGGTGCACTGGTCAATTGTGACCGCCTCGGCGAAGCGCTCGCGGTCAACGCCGACCTGATCGAGACCGCCTCGACCAACCATGACCGGGTGTTCTTGACCCTCATCCGGGCGGCGATCTTCCTCAAGTACTCGGCGACCGGTGACGCCGAACCGCTGTTGGGGGCAATTCGAGAGCTCGTCGCCGAGACCGGACTCCGCCGCCCGTACCACTGCGTCGTCGCGCTGCTCGAGTTCCAACGGAGCCGTCCGCACGCTGCCGTCGAGGCCGCCACCGCCGGCTTGACCGAACCCGGATGGCTGCACGAGTCCTTCGAGAGCGTGGGGGATGATCGCCTACGTCGCCGGCTGCGGAGAGCTAGGACGCCTCGACGCGATCCGACAGCACGCCGAACACGGCTACGACCACGCACGAATCGCGCAGGCAATGCCGACGGCACGCTTCGATCTCGGGATAGTGCACCTCGACGCTCTTCGTCTGGGCGGGCTGCTCACCGAGGCAACGGAACTGGCCGATCGGCTGGCCCGAGAGCCGATGGACTCCCCCTTTGCCCGCACGCATCGGGCGTTGTACTACGGTCTGACGGCGAAAGCGCGTGGGGATCTCGCATCGGCCGAGCGCTGGTTGCGGGAAGCGCTTGCGACGGCAGCGCCCCTGGAGACTCAGTGGCTGCGCTCGGGCGGCAAATCGCTCTTGGCGACGGTTCTGGCGATGTCGGGTGACCCCGACGGCGCCCGTGCGGTTCTTCGGCGGGAGCCTTCACCTGATGACGCCGAACGTCTCACCCAAGTCGGTGCACTCGCGGAGGCGTGGGTGCGTGCCGCGAGCGGCGTCGGGAGCGAGGCGATCACGATCCTGCGCGACGCTGTTGCGCAAGTCCGCAAGGCGGGTTGTCCGGCGCGCGAGGTGTGGTGTCTGCAGATCGCGGCGCAGTTCGGCGACCCGGGCGGTGCCACGCGGCTGGCCGAGCTCACCGCGATCGTGCAGGGACCGCGGGTCGCCGCTGCCGCCGCGCACGCGGCCGCGTTGCGTGACGGCGAGGGTGACGGTCTGCTCGACGCGGCGAAGCTGTACGAGGCGTTCGGCGACCGGATCGCCGCCGCCGACGCCGCAGCCCAAGCCGCCGTGATCCACCGCAACAACGGCCGCCGCGGCGCAGCGCTCACAGCGACCGCGATCGCCCGCCGGCTGGCCGCCGCAACCGGCGCCGACACCCCCGCGCTTCGCGCCAACGCCGTACCCGTCCCACTCAAGCGCGGCAACGCGAAATCATCGCCCTCGCCGCCACCGGACTGACCAACCGCGAGATCGCCCAGCGCCTGACCATGTCCGTGCGCACCGTCGAAGGCCACCTGTTCCGCGCCTGCCAGAAAACCGGCGTCAACAGACGCGACGAACTCATCACCCTACTGACTGGGAAATAACCGCTCGACGCCGACGCACGCGTCTGCCAGGCTCGCGACACCGGGACCACTCGGACCCAGAAGTGCCCGACTTTCATCGTTCGAATCCCGCGCAACCCGACAATCGGTGAGACTTGCCGAATGTCGACCGATGCGGGCTCACCCGAGAACCCCGAGCCGCTCCCATTGACCGCGCGGGAGTCCGAGATAGCGAAACTTGTCGCGCAAGGCCTATCGAACAAGGAGATCGCCGACCGCTTGACGGTTTCGGTTCGCACGGTGGAAGGGCATATCTACCGGATGGGTGCCAACGGGGATGACGAAGATTGAGCCTCGCTACCAATTTTCGCCGCCCATGCTTCGTCCCGCATGAGGCGCTTCGGCGCTGAGATGAGCGGCCACAGTGGACCGGGGCTCTGGGCGTCGGCGGGCGGGTCAACAATCGGCCGGTACTCGACACCGGCGACGACGGCACCTCTCCGCGACGGGGAACTGGTTTGGTAAAGCGTCGTTTCCTCGCTTTCGTGACGGCCCGACGAGGCGGCAAGCATCGATCAGCGGGACCGCACGGTCGTCGTGATCGCGTTCACGGGTTGGCTACGGCTCGGCACGGCCCCTTGAGTGGTTGGGTGTGACGTGCTCACCGAAGACGCCTCATCACAGCTGTTCTGCAGCGAGGACAACCGCCGACCAACCCCTCGACCTCAGCCGAACATGTCCGTGAGCGGATCCCTCACGGACCGAATCCGAACGGTAGTGGTGGTGAGGTCCAGTTGGGGCGGTGCCCGTTCGCGAACGACGCAGCGAAACGTCACTGAGACTCGTTCGACCGCGCGTGGAGGCTGCGTTCCAGCCGCCAAGTTACTCGGCCGACTTCCTCGCGTTCGAAGATCTGGCGGACGAGTATTTGGAATGCGGTTTTGCGATACTTCTTCGGGATGTGCACGAGCAGGCGCAGCCGGATACGCGCGCGCGCCGGAATGATTGAGTCGACCAGCCGGTATGTTCCGAAATGCGGCAGCGGGAACACGCAGGTCTTTCGCTTCTTGTTGGCCTCGCCTTGCGTATGTCGCTCACCTGTCAGATGGGTCCAGCCCGCGGGCACTTCGAGCATGACACGCGAACCTGGAGGAAGTTTGGCTACCAGCTCCAGCGCGAATCGCCGCGCCTTGTCGGGCGCGCCCGGGAACAGAAACGGCAACGCGACGAATCCCTCGGGATCGGCCCGAGGATCGGGCTCGTTGTCGACGACGTTGAAATTCCGCCACGTGACGTTGTTGTTCGCCCGGATGAACGTACGGAAGTTGTCCCAGTCGAGGAAGTCCGCGGGTGCGGGAGCAGGATCTCGCAGGTTCCCGATGAGTGCGACAAGGCAATAGTGCCCCGGCGCCGGAACCGCCGCTGCTGGCCAGATCAGCGCGTCGCTGACGGTCAACACTTCACCGATTGGGACGTTCGGGACCGTCACCGAACCGATCAGGTGCCACAAGTCTGGCGTCACCAGCGTCGCGACCTCCGACCAGTGGACTTGGGCTTCGACGTTCGCAGCGGCGGCGCCTCCTTGGTTGAGGATCCGCACGTAGATGAAATTGTCTTGCCCGTCCTCGACAGCCGTGCTGAGTGTGACGCTGTTCTCGGTCCCGCTGCCGGCGCCGAATGCAACATGCGGATTCGGGACTGCGGTCGATCGCAGGATCACGTCCGGGCTCGCCGAGATCGCCCCAGAATGAGGTTCGCCACTGTCGCCCACGAAGTCGCGAAGATAGACGTCCGGAGCGAGGCCGAGCGCATCGCTCTCGATGATTGCGCGCAGATTGGGCATGACGCCGATTGCGGTGGGCTCTGCCGCGTCGGGTGTTGTGCCGGTCGCGGGATCGCTGAGAATGCTGCGCATCTGGCGAGGGCCGAAGCGAAATCCGAGCGATGCTTCCGCCAAGCCCTGGACGAGTAGCGCGGCGCCGCTCACGATCGGCGAAGCTCCGGAAGTGCCGCCGAAGTTGGTCGTGTACAGATTCGTTGCGCCGGCGTCGTCGGACGAGCAGGTGTCGATGTTCTGCCCCCAGGCGTAGCAGTCGATGCGTCGGCCGTGGGGGCCGTAGGCCAACCGTGTATGCGGGGCCAACGAGGAAGCCGCAGACACTATTATCGCTCCGGAGTCTCGGAAGTCGGGGTTGGCCGGATCGCGGTTGAGGATTGCACGACCGGCGGGATTCAGGTAGGCGTCCATGTCTAGAGCTGGCGCCGATCCGTTGTTCGTACCGTTGCCGCCCGCCTCGACCACGATGATGCCGAGAGCGGTGGCCAGGCGGATGGCGTCGAACTCCGCGTCGTAAACCTCGATCGGCCCGAGCATGTTCGGGTAGTCGGTGGGGTCCAACGACACCTGCGCTTCCAAAAGCAGAAGGTCGCCGAACGTCAGATTGTCGATCGCCGCGATGATCGCGTCGGGGCGGGTGCTCGCGTGCCAGGACACCACGGCGACCGATGCGACGTGAGGCGCGATGCCCACGCAACCGATTGTGTTGTCGACCGCGCAGATCTCGCCGAGTACCGATGTACCGTGACCTCGCGATAAGTCCCGCAGAGTGCCGTGGAGCAGTGTCGCGCCGTGGTCGTTCAGTTCCTCGTGGTTGAGCGTCCAGCCCCGTTCGAGGTCGATGAATCGTTGACCTGCTCCGTCGCCGCCCGGGAAGATCCATGCGAACTCTGCGTCGATCCCATCGGGTGCCGGGTCCAAGTAGCCTTGGTTCGCCGCGCGGGGGTGGTCACTAGGATTCACCAGCGGGTCCGGGCCGGGGCGGTCGACATAGGCCGCTTGCACCGTCGGCCACTTGCGTAGTTCATCCGCAAGCCGTTCCAGTCGTCGGCGCCCGGCGCATCGAGGTAGAAATACGCTGCCAGGTTGACCGGCTTGTAGGTTGGGTCGGCGTTTGCGGCGGTTTGGGTCAGTTCGCGCAGATGAGAGGGCGAATGAGAGCGATAGAGGCGCTTGAGGCTGGCTCTCGGATACCGCCGCAGTAATTCGGCCCACGGACCGAGCCCATAACGATCGGCAAGGCGCTCGATTCCGTCTTCGTAGGGCGGTTGCAGCCAGTCCTGGAACTTCACGACGACTCGAGGGAGGCTCGAATCGATGACGGTGTCGAGCACGTCGTCATTCTCGGATGCCATTGCATGTCCCTTCGCTGCAGCGCCCGGAATGATTGAAACACCAATCAGACCAGCGATTGTCCAAACCCGAGGCGGCTATGCTCGACGCCGGGCGGGGCCATCTCGCCCCGACCCGGACTACTCTTCGGCCGAACTCCAGTGTCGTACGGTCAGTGACATCAGTCGCGAGTAGTCGGCTACTCTAATTCCTCGCTTCGTTCGCAACTCTTCAAGCGCATGCGACGTCACCGCCGAGATCTCCAATTTAGGCGGCGGTCTGCTCACCCGACTTGCCCGCAGCGGCGACCTCGCTCTAGCTTTGTACCGCCGATGGATGAGGTGCGATCCGCAGTAAACAGACCTGTGCGGTGTTGCGGGAGCTTCTGTACGGTGTGGTGTCGAGTTCGCCGCGGACGAGGTGCAGCGCGGTCCTCTGCGAGCCGCCGCTGCTCGGATGGGTGGAGTGGCCGAGGGTGTCGTGAACAAGGTGACGGTGTCGCCCTCGGGCACCTGCACGTCTTCTTCGTTGTGTCTCGCGCAGTCCCTCCTTTGTCGAGCCTCGGATCCAGCACACCTCGCCGGTGTGGTCGACCCGCCTGACGCGAGTCGCGCTACGTGTTCACAGGCGGGCGAGCAGTTCGGCTTTCTGGTGCGGTATTCGGTGTCGGTGAGAATCGCGGCCTGATGTAGGTCGGCGAGGTGACGGATTCGTTGCATGATGTCGCTGTCACCTTCTGCGCCGGGGGAGGCGACGTGCGCGGTCGCGGTGGTGGGCCGATGCATCCGGGTCCGCACGGTGCGTACGGAGCTCGATGCTCTGCGATAGGAATGGTGGCGCGCGCTGGTGGTCCGTCAACACGAACGCGACGGTCAGAGTGTCGCTCCCCAGAGCAAGGGACCGTTTGACCTGATTCACCAGCCAATCCGTCACCCACCACCGTCACCTCACCGCCGACGACCCGGCCACGCACCGCCCCGACCTCGCCACCTCGCTGAACAACCAGTCCAACCGGCTGGCGGCGCTGGGCCGCCGCGAGGACGCGCGTGCCGCGATCACCGAGGCGACCGGCCTCTGCCGGAAGCTGGCGGATGTACTCCCTGTGTTCCGGGGCAATCTCGCCGAGTCACTGACCCTGTTCGGGCGACGGCTCACCGAGCGAGGCGACTTCGATGCCGCCCTGTCCGCGGACCGCGAAGCAGTATCGATCTATGCGGCGCTGTGTCGTCTCGATCCCGAGCGGTATCGAGAAGCATTGAACCGACAGTGAACAAGGTCGTCATCGACCTGAGGGACCTCGGATACAGCGAGGGCGAGATTGCGGAAGAACTCGATGGCCTGTCACTGCCTGACGCTAACTGACTCGCTCGCCTACCTGTCCGGTTGAGGATCCATTTTCGGACTAGCTAGGCACAGACTTGGGGGGATCCCGTCGCAGCGAAACGTCGGGAAGGATTGGTAACGACCGACGTCCGCCCAGCCTTGGAGTAAAGATGCCCTTCTTCGATGGGGTCTCAGGCCCCGTGTACTACCGGCACTGGGACGCGGCCTCGCCCATGGCCGCGGTGGTCTTCCTGCACGGCTTCGGCGAGCACACCGGGGTCTACCACCGGTTCGGCGCGGCCTTGAACCAGGCGGACATCGATCTGTGGGCGCTGGACGAGATCGGGCACGGCCTTACCGGAGGCCAGCGTGGTGAGATCGAGAGCATCGATGCGCTGGTCTCCAACGGCCAGCGACTCACCGACCTCGCCGCGCAAGGCCGGCCTCCCGCTGGTCATCGCGGGGCACTCGCTGGGAGCGGTGGCGGCCATGATCAGTACCCTGCGGCACCCCGACCGCTACCGCGCGGCCGTGCTGACCGGCGCCCCTCTGAGCATGCCGCAGTGGTTCGCCGAACTCGAGGGTGCGGGCGACGCGTTTGCCCTCGACCTGGACGTGCTCTCCGGGGACCCGTTCTACCGGGACTCCCTGGAGAACGATCCGCTCGCCTTCACGGAGGCCGACATCGTCGACGTGCTCCGCAGGGCCCTGCCACCCGCATGGGCCGAGGTCGCCGAGACGATCGGCGACCTCAGGATTCCGGTCCTCGCCCTCAACGGTTCGGAGGACGCCGTCGCGCCCGTTGCGGACGTTGCCGCCGTCGCCGCTCGGTCCGCGCAGATCCGCACCGTGGTGTTCGAGGGTATGAAGCACGACATCCTCAACGAGACGGTGCACCGCGAGGTGGCCGCAGCCATCACCGCGTTCGTTAGGAGCGCGGCTGGTTGAAGGACCCCGCCTGGTTCACGGTCCGGCCCCTGGGGGCGGGGCCAACCGTGGGGACCGGTCACCCGAGGGTGACCGGCCTTGACGGCTACGGGCTGCTTTCCCCGTCAGCACTCGTCTGCCCTGTCAAATGCGACGGATGCGTCCGCTCCGCGATCGGGCCCAGTCTTGTGCGTAAGGGGGTCCGTCAACGCGACAGGTTGAGTCGCGTAAGCGGATCCGCTATCGGACGCGCTTGGTATCTGTCAGGCCTCTCTCAGAATAGGGTGTCGGCAATACGACGAGTGTGTTACTTGCGCAAGCGAGAGCGGACCGTGGGGGAGTGGAACCGACCCGTCTCCCACATATCAGGTGCGGACCACATCCTCATCGAGAACGACGAACGCCTCCTTCTCGAACGCGTCCTCGAGGGCCGATCGTCCCCCCACAACCTTCAGAACGTCCCCGACCAGGAGGTAGGTCTGCACCACGCAGGTGTCAACTTCATCTGCCGTCACAGCGTCGTGGACCCCCTTGCTCGCGAGGCCGTTGAGAGATGCCAGTCTCTTCGCGAGGTCACCTATGACAGCAGTGAGTACTTCACCTTGCCCGTGCTTTCCGAGTGTCTCCGACACGGCTTGAAGTAGTCGGTTCACGTACTTGTCGTCGGTGAGTGCACGTTCTTTTCCGTCCGATCCGGTGATCATCTTGTTCGTCGCCGGATACACAGCATCTGCGACAGACTTGAGCACACGGCGGCAGGATGTCAATGCGTGTGAGAGTGACTCCGGATCGCCCTCGCGCACTCGCTTGTATGCGGAGATGAAGCCCGCCAGAGCTTCTGGCGACACCTTTGCGAGGTGCTCATCAACAGATCGGCGGGTGCGCTCGAAAATGTCGGCGTTGATCTGACCGTACTCGAGTTGACGCTCCGTTTCGACCAGGAATACGTGCAGCCTCTGACGGATCCGCTCCAAACGCTGTTGAATCGGCAACGCGGTCTCTGTCAGCGTCATCTTGGCTTTGCCGATGTCGTCGCTCCGGTAGTAGAGGTCGATCGGCGCCAGCCCCTCTGGCACCACCAGGCTGTCCCGGTTGGCCTCGATCATTTTCAGATTCTCCTCCAACTCGGACACACTGCGCGGATCGATCGCGTCCTCTCCCACCCTTCGGCGGTCGAGGTACGACTCGAAGTCCGCCTTGCACAGTCGTTCCCACTCGTCGCGGTCGAAATGCGCCTGCAACTGCAGCGAGTTCCTCCTCGACTCTGCACGCTGGGTGTCAGCGTTCAGGCTCTCCTTCTGCAGCCAGAGCAAGCTGCGGTAATCGTTTCGCAAAGTGGCGATACGAATGCACCGACGTAGGAGCATCGACACGGTGGAGCCGGGGCTGTCGAACTCATCGAGTGCCTGATCAACGAGCCTGCGAACGCGCCCCACCTCAGTCATGACTTTGTCCCATCCTCCGTGAACGGACGCCACGGCCGAACACTACATATCACGTTCGCGCCAGCGGGGTCTCGGATGCGGAGACGGCGATCCTTCAACGGCAGTCGGAGATCCTCACCGGGACGCCCGGTTCTTCACAGTTTGAGGTTTCGGACGTCGAAGGTGCCGGCCGCACGTACGAGGTGGCAGGCCGTCGTTGTCAGTCAGCGGCGCAGGGCGGCCGCGGAGATCGGCAGACCCGCGGCGGCGAGACGGTCGCACACGTCGGTGGGAGTGCCGGGCGGGTTGCGCCAGGCCGCGGCGGTGGCACTGATCGCCTGGTGTACCCGTGCCCCGTCGAGAGTGAACAGCTCCATCACGAACTCGTCCGGATGCATGGCCTCGATGCCGAACTGTGCAAGTGCGGCATCGGGGAAGTCCTTCAGGTTCGCCGTGACGATCACCTGCGCCCCGGCACGGATCGCCGCGGCCAGCACATGCCGGTGGTCCTCATCGGGCAACGTCAACGCCGGGACGAGGGCGTCGTATCCGGTGACCAGGCAGTCCGGCACGGCGCGGTTCATTAGCTCCCGGAGTCGGGCCAGCTTGTCGGCAGGGATATCCGGCCGGTCGACGGCGAGATGGCGCAGCATCTCGTCGAGAATCGTCTCCGTCCAGCGGGCGTGCACCAACCCGGTCTGTGCCAGCCGGATCAGCACGTCCCGCAGAACGCTCGGGTACAGCACGTTCGCGTCGTACACCACGGTGAAGGTCACGTCAGTACAGTCCGAGATCTTCCGTCAGGGCCGTCAGCTCGTCGGCGGCGCGGCGGGCCTCGACCTGCCGGGACCGCCGGTAGGCCAGCAGCGACGATGCCGGGATCCGGCGGTGCCGGCCCACCAACCGATACTCGATGCGTCCCTCGTCGAGCAGCTTGATCACGTGCGGACGCGAGACGCCCAGCAGTTCCGCGGCCTGCTGGGTGGTCAGCTCCGCGTGGGCCGGGACGACCGTGACGCCCTGCCCGGCGGCCATGGTCGCCAGCACGTCGCGGATCAACTCGAGGGCGCCGCGCGGAAGACGCACCGGCTCCGCGGTGCCCGCGACCGTGACGTCGACCATGTCGGTACCGGTGTCCACCCCACGCAGGGCGTGCAGGGCCCGGCGGGCCTGTTCCTGTTCGATGACGCTGGGACGTTCGATGGTGGACATGCCGCACCTCCTCTGTCTGCAATATATGCAACAATCGAAATAAACGCAACGGCCATGGCGGGTGTGCTCGGCTACGCCGTTCGGCTCGGATGTCGGACGTCGAATCCGCCCCGACGAGCATCGGCGGTCGGAGGTGCCCGGGTTCGCCTCTCGTCGGGCCCGCTCTGGCTCTAGAGGAATCCGGAGTCCTATTCATCGATCCCCGGCTGAGGCCGCCGGGAGCCGCTGGGGCCGAGAGTGTGTGCTCGTCGGTCGTGTCGGTGCGGGGTGATGGGATGGGATGGCTCTCATGACGTGGGAGACGCACCCGGTGACACCGGAGCGCTTTGACGACTTCGCGGACGTCATCAACCGGAACCGCCGCGCCAACCACTGCTGGTGCCTGTCCCACCGGCTGCAGGCTGCCGAGATAGAGCGGCTCGGCGGCGGCAGCCGCGAGCAGGCCATGCGGCGGTTGTGCGAGCGGGACCATCCTCCGGGAGTGGTGACCTACCGGGACGGCGAGCCGGTGGGATGGTGCAACCTCGGTCCCCGCGCCGAGATCACGCGTCTGGCCCACTCGCGGCTCATCCGTCCCGTCGATGATCTGCGGGTGTGGAGCATCATCTGCGTCGTCGTCCGCCCAGGCCATCGCCGACAGGGTGTCACGGCACCACTGCTGGAGGGTGCGGTGGCCTATGCCGCCTCACACGGGGCGCCCGCGGTGGAGGCCTACCCGGTCGACCCTCTGGCACGGATGGACCTGACCATGGCGTTCGTGGGCACGAGGGCGATGTTCGACCGAGCCGGCTTCCGGGTCGTGAGCACCACCGACGCCGTGGCCAGCGGATGACGCGTCTGGCCATGCGGCGAGACCTCCCCTGAGCAAGACCCACGGAGATCGACCGCGCGCACAGGAAACAGGCGCCCCGTACGCCACCACGGCCGACGGCCCAACAGCATTCCCCATGCAGCGTCTACCTTCAGCCGGGAGAGCCGCGACGTTCCGATGTGATGACCGATCCGCTATCGGTGTCCGCGGGCTCGCAGGATTCAACTTCGTGGTTCCAGTGACAATGGAGCGATGACCACTGGAGAAGCGCCCGCGCCGTCGACGAGCGACCTGATCACAGCGGTTCGCTCGGCTCTCCTTCGGGAGGTAGCTCGAGCCCATCAGAACTCGATCGCGCCTGGAATAACACCACCCCGGGGCCAGTGACCGACTGAACGCAGTTGCCGTGGTCACACGAGCTGTGCTCCTGCCGAGGTGAGGCTTCCACTCCAACGGGATAACGACCGGGCCGAGGATTCCGACAAGTTCGTGAGAATCACGCACCGACGCGACGTTGAGAACTTGCAGCTCGAACACACCGAGAAGTGACCACCGAGCCGAGAACCTACAGAAATTATGAACCGCGATTCACCCCTTCAGCTTGTGCGGCCGCGCGAAAGGTCAGTGGCTGGACCTGCGGAAACGTCACTCGACATCGGTGGCTCGCCGCACGACATGCCAGCGAACGGGGGCAGCGCCGGACGCCAGCGCGTCGGGACACGATCAAGACGTTGAGCTGGGGAAATGCCGAAATCGTGTACTCGGAGAATCTGGTCGACGATTGTCGCCGCGTGTCCCGTGCCGCGCGAACTGTCAGTGCGCCAAGCCAAACGCGCGTCGTGATCGCGGGTTGCTGTGCCCGATTTCCGGCAGGTCGAGCGCATCGAGAGTGCGCTGCACCGACACGGAGCGCCGTCACCAGGACTCCTGACATAGCTCAGGAATCGATGTGCGGTCAGATACCCCGGTGGGGTTTGGTGCTGTAGTGCAGGGTGAGGTCGGTGCCGGGGTAGACGGTGTGGGTGTCGTTGAGGGCTTGGCAGAGTTCTGCGACGGCGGCGGTGTGCCGCGGCGCGGACCGTGGGTCGAGGCGCACGTGCAGGGTGGCGGTGGCGGGGTCGGGGACGATGTCGCCGGAGCCGGCGAGCGCGGTGTGGATCAGGGTGTGGGCTTCGTCGTCGGCGCGGGTGTAGCCGGTGGCGGTGGCGATGGTGCGGGCCAACGTTTGTGCGGTGTTGAACGCGGCGATGCGGATGGCGTGGTGGACGAGTTTGGTTTCGGTGTCGAGGACCTGCTGGCCGGGGTGGACCGCCGAGAGCGGCAGCCGTGCGGGGATCGCCTTGTGCGCGGCGATCGCGGCGTCGCGGGCCTGTTCGGCGGCGTCGACGTCGGTGTTGATGGCCTCGATCATCTCGTTGGTGACCAGCACCGAGGTCCCCGGTTGTGGCGTGTGCGCGTCCAACAGTGCGGTGTCGCGGGCGATCTCGGCCAGGGCGAGGGCGCGGCGGGCCTGCTCGACCTGCTGGTAGGCGGGTTTCTTGGCCGGGTTGGGCACCATCCGGTCCGGGTCGTCGGCGCCGGCGCGGTAGCTGTCGTGCGAGTCGAGGTCGAAATGCATGCGGGCGTAACG
>DATDBL010000364.1:0-27393 GCA_036524855.1 Aldersonia sp.
GACGAATTCGAGACGGCCGGATATCAGACGACGACGATCGCGGCGGTCGCGCGCCGCGCCGGGGTCTCGGCCGAGACGGTGTACAAGGCGTTCGGCAACAAACCGACCCTGGCGAAGGCGGTGTTCGACTTCGTCATCGCCGGCGACGACGAACCCGTCCCCATCGCCGCCCGGGCGGAGGCCGCGGCGACGCAGGCCGAACCCGACGTGCGGCGCAAGATCGCCATGTACGCACACGGCATGGCGGCGCGGCAGGTGCGGTCGGCGCGCGTGCAGATCGCGATCCGGGACGGTCGCACCGGCGATCCCGAGATCGACCGGATCTGGCAGACGCTGCTCGACGAACGACTCACCGGCATGACGATGCTCGGCCGGCACCTGCTCGACACCGGCCAACTGCGCTCCGGCATCGAACTCGACGAGGTCCGCGACGTGCTGTGGACCTACATCGCCGTCGAGCTGTACGAACTGCTCGTGCTCGAACGCGGGTGGTCGGTGCACCGCTACGCCGACTGGATCGCCCGCGCCATCACCGCCGCCCTCTGCTGACCCACTGCCGCCCCCGCCTACGATGACGCAATGGCAGCGCTGCGCGGCGAGATCGTCACGACCGACCTCGGGCCCGTCGAGTGCCTGGTGCAAGGATCCGGCTCGCCCGTCCTGGTGCTGCACGGCAGTCCCGGCGGCATCGACGCCGCGGAGGCGATGGTGCGGTTCGTGCCCCGCGACCGGTTCAAGGTCGTGCTGGTCTCACGGCCCGGTTATCTGCGCACGCCGCTGCGCGACGACCGCAGCATCGACGCCGAGGCCGACCTGCACGCGGGGCTGCTCGACGCACTCGACATCGCAAAGGTCGGGGTGCTCGCGTGGTCGGGTGGCGGGCCGGCGGCGTTCCAACTCGCCGCGCGCCACCGCGACAGGGTGACGGCGCTCGTCGCGGTCTCGCCGGTCACGACCCGCTACACCGAGCCCCCGCCCGGGTTGTCCAAGCGACTGTTGTTCGGAAACCCCATTGGAATGCGGCTGATGGGGCTGCTCGGGAGAGTGGCACCCGACCAGGTCGTCTCGGGGGCGATCGGCTCGGAGGGCACGCTCGAAGGAGACGAGGCGAAGCAGCGCATCAAGGACGTCCTCGCGGATCGGGACAAGGTCCGCTTCGTCGTCGATGTGACCCTGACGGCGTCGCACGCCGGCGAGCGCAGCGCCGGCTACGCCAACGACGTCGCCCAGTTCGACGCGATCGAGGCCCTCGACCTCGGCGACATCGTGGCGCCGACCCTGCTCGTCGCCGGTACGCACGACAGCGAGACCCCGTATGCGGACATCTCCCGTGCCGCAGGTGAGATCCCGACCAGCGAACTGTTCGTCCTCGATCACGGCACCCACCTCGCGTTCTACACCCACGCGGAATCCGCGGCGGCGCAGCAACGCGCGCTCGAGTACCTCGGACGCACCGAGCAGTGACTCTTCCGGTCATCGACCTGTGCGACCCCGACGTCGGGACGCTGCGCGAGGCGACCCACGATTTCGGCTTCTGCTACCTCGTCGGCCAGCGAGAACGCCTGGAAGAGCAGGCTTCGCGCCCATCCTGACGTCGCTGCCGCGCATTCCTACCCCGCCGCCGCGTCGCGTCGGTAGGTTCGAGCCATGGTCGATCTCGGCGCGCTGAGCCTGGAGCAGAAGGCGTCCCTCACCTCCGGCGGCGATTTCTGGCACACCCAGGCGGTCGCGGACATCCCGGCGGTGATGCTCACCGACGGGCCACACGGTCTGCGCAAGCAGGCGACCTCCGCGGACGCACTCGGCCTCGGCAACAGCGTGCCCGCGACGTGCTTCCCGCCGGCGGTGGCCCTGGCCTCGTCGTGGGACGAGAATCTCGTCGACCGGGTCGGTGCGGCGGTGGGCGCGGAGGCGCACGCCGAGAACGTGGCGGTAGTGCTGGGACCGGGTGTGAACATCAAGAGATCCCCGTTGTGCGGGCGCAACTTCGAATATTTCTCGGAGGATCCGTTCCTGACCGGGCGGCTGGGCGCCGCGCTCGTGCACGGGCTCCAGTCCCAGGGTGTCGGCGCGAGTGTCAAGCACTTCGCGGTCAACAACCAGGAGAGCGACCGGATGCGCGTGAGCGCCGACGTCGACGAGCGCACGCTGCGCGAGATCTACCTGCCGGCGTTCGAGCACATCGTGCGCACCGCCGCGCCCCGCACCGTGATGTGCTCCTACAACAAGATCAACGGGACCTATGCCAGCGAGAACCGTTGGCTGCTCACCGAACTGCTGCGCGACGAGTGGGGATTCGAGGGGCTCGTCGTCTCCGACTGGGGCGCGGTGAACGACCGTGTCGCCGCATTGGTCGCCGGGTTGGATCTGGAAATGCCGCCGAGTGGAACCGACGACGAGATCGTCGCGGCCGTCCGTTCCGGAGCGCTCGACGAGCAGGTGCTCGACCGCGCCGTCGCGCGGGTGCTCGATCTCGTGCGGTCCGCGCCGCAGGACGCGCCGTCCTGCGTTGCGGACGAGCACCACGCCCTGGCCCGCAAGGTCGCGGCGGCGTGTGCGGTGCTGCTGAAGAACGACGGCGACCTGCTGCCACTCGATGCCGAGAGCGCCGAAACCATCGCCGTCATCGGCGAATTCGCGCGCACTCCGCGGTTCCAGGGCGCGGGGAGTTCGCAGGTGACACCGACCCGGGTGGACACCGCCCTCGATGCGATCACCGCGGTGGTCGGGGCCGAACGTGTCACCTTCGAACCGGGATTCGTTCTCGACGGGGTGCGCGACGCGGCCCTCCAGGGCGCGGCCGTCAAGGCCGCCGAGGGCAGCCATGTAGCCCTGCTTTTCCTCGGGTTGCCGCCGCAGGACGAGTCCGAGGGGTTCGACCGTCGTGACGTCTTCCTGCCCGCCGACCAGATGCTTCTGCTCGCGGCGGTGCACGCGGTCAATCCGCGTACGGTCGTGGTGTTGTCGAACGGCGGCGTGGTGCGCACCGCGGGCATCGAACTGCACGCGGCGGCACTGCTCGAGGGCTGGCTGTTGGGGCAGGCCGGCGGCAGTGCGACCGCGGATCTGCTGTTCGGGCTGACGAATCCGTCCGGTAGGCTGGCGGAGACGATACCCGAGCGACTTCCCGACACCCCGTCGTTCCCGTACTTCCCAGGCGGGGAACAGCACTCGCGCTACGGTGAGGGTATCTATGTCGGCTATCGCTACTACGACACCGTCGAGCACCCGGTCGCGTTCCCGTTCGGGTTCGGGTTGAGCTACACGGAGTTCGAACTTTCCGATTTGAAAGTGTCGATATCCGACGGAAATTCGGCTTCCGTTTCGGTGCACGTCGCGAACGTCGGCGATCGGGCGGGTGCGACGGTGGTCCAGGTGTATGTGCACGACGTCGCGTGCCGCGTCGACCGACCCGTGCACGAGTTGAAGGGATTCGCGAAGGCGGAGTTGGAACCGGGCGAAACCCACACGGTCCAGCTCGAATTGGACCCGTCCAGCTTCGCCTTCTGGTCTGTGCAGGCGAGCCGTTGGGTGGTCGAGGCAGGGGAGTTCGAGATCCGGGTCGGCTTCTCGTCCCGCGAGATCGAGGCGACCGCTCGCATCACGCTCCCCGGCGACGAACCGATCCCGACGCTCAACCCCATGTCGACGATCGCGGAGTGGCTCGCCCACCCGAGCGGCGGGCCGGTCCTGATGGAGGCGATGAAAGCCGCGGGCGCCGCAGGCGTCCCACCGGAACTCGTCGCCATGGCCGCCGACATGCCGATCTCCAAGCTCGTCAGCTTCGGGTTCGGGCTCAGCCAGGAGCAGCTCGACGGGCTCCTCGAGGCGGCTGCAGCACGCGTGAGTGGTTGACGGCGTCGGCGGCGATTCGCTGACCCGGTGCGGCCGTTGCGCCTTTCACCTGCGCGCGCAGCTGCTGGAGTGCCCGATGCTGAGCGACGCGCACCGCACCCGCTGTGCTCCCCATCATGGCCGCCGTCTCCTCCGCCGAGAGGCCCACGACAAGCCGGAGCACCAGGATCTCGCGGTGCTTCTCGGACAGTGTCGCGAGAATCGCGGCCAACTGGCTACGGTCATCCGACTCGATCGCGCGCCGTTCCGGCGTGTCGTCCGGATCGAACGTTTCCGGCACATCGTCCATGGCCGTCGTCCGGTTCCGCACGTGGCTGCGGTGCGCATCCGCGACCTTGTGTGCGGCGATCCCGTAGACGAACGCGATGAAGGGCCGGCCCTGGTCCTGATACCGTGGAAGGGCGGTGACGACCGCCAGACACACCTCCTGCGCAACGTCTTCCGCGTTGACACCGCTCCGGTCTCCGGAGATTCGGGCGCGGCAGTACCGAACGACCAGCGGCCGGATGAGCTCGAGGACGCGGCCGACCGCGGCACGGTCTCCCAATGCGCCTGCCAGCGCCATCGCGTCGAGGTCGCCGTCCTTCGGGTTGTCCAATGCGTCACGGCTGCGGGCCAGCACGGCCACCACCCGGCTCCGAGGTGTTTGCGCGATTCTCGTGGCCAGCGCGCCTTCGCTCAGCGACGACCGCTCGATCAGGTCGGCAATGTCTGTCATCGCGGTGTCCGTCATCGCTGCCTCCCCAGACGCGCGATCCAAGGTTCGTTCGCGCGTATCCGCGCCCAGCGCCGCTCGACGGCCTTCCCGGAGCGCTCGCCGAACAGCGCGGCGATCTCGTCGTTCGAATAGCCCTCCGACTTCGCCCAGACGATGCTCCGGTCGCGCTCGGTGAGCTTCTCGAGTTGGCGGCGTAGCGCGTCGCGGTCGGCCACGCGGCTCGCGGGATCCTCGCTCATCCGATATCCCACCCGTCCGACCACGAGGGTGTCGAGCTCAGCCGCGTCCGGGATCGGGATGGTGTCGGCGTCGGCCCGACGCCACCGTCTGAACTCGCCGACGAAGGCAATGACACAACCCGTGACGAAGTACGTGGCTAGGTTGACGCCGCCGTCGGCCCGCCAGCCGGTGCGGTTTTGCGCGTCCTGACGGAACTTGCGCACCGCCTCCGCCACCGCCCCGTTGACGAGGTGCTCTCGGTCTCGCTCGCGGACGAGGAGTCGTTCCGCATCGGTCGGTGACAACGGCATGCCCTTGGTTGCCGCCTCGGTGAAGATCTTGCCGGATCCCGCCCATGCGTCGATCACGACCAGCCCGTGTCGCACCAGTCTGTCGGCGAACAGGTCCCACGATCGCCCGCGGAAGTCGGCCGCTTGCAGTGCCTCGAACAGCGCTCGTTCGACGTCGCTGACGTCCGAGTCGGAAGCGTCGTCGGGCGGCTCCTCGCCCGATTTCGACCCCTCGTCGTCCGACCGCCACACAGCGACTCCCTCCCGACCGTCCTACCCGAGTTATAGGCGCGCGGAGTCGCGTATGCCCCCTCCCGGGACGATTTCGGGCGAGATTCATTCGAACGACGGACAGCCGGAGCCCGTCAGCAGTTGATCGACACGGCCGGGGGTCCTCCGCGACCACAAATCGGGCCGCGGCGAGTGGGTTTCCTCTCTGCACGGCACGATCGCCGGTCGGGCAGGCGCCACGGCGCCGTCTTCGGACGCGCTGCGGAGGCGAATCACCCGAGCCGGAAGGCATGCAGGCTCGATGCCTACGACTCCTGCGGGCGCTCATGGATCGCGCGATAGGCCTCGCGGTCGGCCTCGCGGCGGGCGCGCACCTCAGGGCTGACCAGGTCGGAAGGCAACCCGTGCTGCGCCAGGCGCTTGGCTCGGTTCTGGTTCATGTAGGCGACCGAGTAGAAGACCGCGAGGAACACGCCGAGCAGCACCGTCGAGACTCGCAGCCAGATCGGCCCGGGAAGCAGCACGACGAAGGCGATGAAGATCGGCACGAACGGCACGAGGCTGCGGAGCACGTGCCGCGGTACAGCGTAGCGGCCGGTGAGGTCGTGGCGGACCCACTCCTGGCACGACGGTGGCAGGGTGCGGCCGACGGCGTAGCCGAGCCACTGGATGGGGTTGGGTCGTTTCACTTCTCGCTCCTAGGGTTGGGGGCCTGACGTAGCGCCGTGCGTGCTGCGGCGTTGACGCGGGTGAGCACGGTGTGCAGTTCTTCGAGGTCGGCGAGGCTGACCCCGAGGCGTTCGATGACAGCCGGCGGAATCTGCAACGCCGCTTCTCGCATGGCCACACCGGCGTGAGTGAGTTCCACGACGAGACTGCGCTCGTCGTCGGCGCTACGGCGGCGGGTGATGAGCCCGCTCACCTCGAGCCGCTTGAGCAGTGGCGAAAGCGTGGGCGAATCGAGCTGGATCGCCTCGCCGATGTCGCGCACCGATCGCGGCGAGCGTTCCCACAGCGCGAGCATCACGAGGTACTGCGGGTGGGTGAGCCCCATGGGTTCGAGCAACGGCCGGTAGATCCCTAGCACCGAACGGTTGGCCACGGCGAGCGCGAAGCAGACCTGCCGATCCAGTGCGAGCGGGTCGCCGTCGATGAGCATTTCAGCGGGCATGAACTGAGTGTACGCGCATTGTTCGTGCATTAACTATTGTTGGTCGATGTGATCTGTATCGCCGTATCGTGCGGTAGCACGAGCGGTCGAGTCTGCGGTTATGCAGCCGAACGTCGGGTAAGTGCCTGCATAGCTGCACGCTCGATTCGGGCGAGATTTGCAGACATCCGTCCCCATACGGAACAGACTTCGTTGCCCGAGGCGAACCGCGTGCGCGCCACACCGATATGTGGTCCGTCGTGCGGACGAAATCGTTGGTTGCACAAACCCTAGCCGACCTGGGGTATTCCGCGGAGCCGCCTGCGAGAATCGAACTCGCGACCTTTTCATTACGAGTGAAGCGCTCTACCGACTGAGCTAAGGCGGCGTGCCCTTGCGGGCGCCCGCGAGTCTATCGTCTGGCGCCACGATCACGAAAACGGGTCACACCGTCGGCGCCATCGACCCGAGGGTGGCGATCATCGCCGCCAGCGCGTAGCGCGGCTTGACGTTGAGATCGAGCGCCTCGCGACACTCCAAGACCGCCTCCAGGCTGCACAGCAGTGCTTCGGAACTCGTCCGCGCCGCCAGCGCCGCGACGTCGTCGGCCATGTCGGGGTGGGTGGCGGCGGCGTCGGCGCCGAGGGCGCGGGCGAGGGCGTCGCGGTAGTAGCCGGCGAGGTCGATGAGCGCACGGTCGAGCGCGTCGCGGTTGGTCCTGGTTGCGCGCGACTTCTGCCGATTCTCCAAATCCCTGATCGCGCCCATGGATCCGCGCAGCGCACCCGCGGTGCCCTTGCCGGTACCGCCGGCGCCGAGGGCGGTACGCAGCTCGTCGAGTTCGCGTTCGTCGCGCGCCGAGCTGAGCACCTTGGCCTCCGCCTCCGCGGCGCGTACGAGTTCGTCGGCCGCCTCGTATGCCGCGCCAGGTCGGCTGGCCGCGTGGGCGAGGTCGAACGCCCGCTTCCGCCGTGCCCGGGCGTCCTCGTCGGTCGCAAGCCGACGCGCCCGCCCGACGTGACCACCACTGATCGACGCCGCCCACTGCGCGGTCTCGGCATCGATCTCGCTGTCTTGCCGCAGCACACCTGCGACCGCCTCGACCGACGGCGTCACCAAGCGCACGTGGCGGCAGCGGGACCGCAACGTGACCGAGAAGTCCTCCGGATCGTCGGACGGTGCGCAGAGCAGGAAGACAGTCCGCTCCGGCGGCTCTTCGACCGCCTTGAGCAGGGCGTTGCCGGCCTGCTCCGTCAGTCGGTCGGCGTCCTCGATCACGACCACCTGCCAGCGCCCCGTGCTGGGCCGACGTGCCGCGGTCTGCACGATCTCGCGCATCTCCCCGACCGCGATCGACAGCCCCTCTGGTATCACCCGGCGCACGTCGCCGTGCGTTCCGGCCATGGTCGTCGTGCATGCGTGGCACTGCCCGCACCCGACGACATCAGGATCGGTGCACTGCAGGGCAGCCGCGAAACACAGCGCAGCGATCGAGCGACCCGACCCCGGCGGGCCGGTGAACAGCCAGGAGTGCGTCATCGCCGAGCCCGCTTCGGACCCGCGGCGGGCCGCCGTCGCCGCCGCCGTCAGTTCCGCCTCCACCGGCGCCTGGCCGACGAGTCGATCGAACACTCCCGCCACGGCGACCACCCTAACGGGGACCCCTGACTACTACTTCTGCCAGTCGAAGTCGGCGGCCCAGTCCTGGCCCTCGCTGATCGCCACCATCGTCGTCTGCCCGTCGAGCGCCTCGCGGATGATGTCGGCGTGACCGCAATGCTGCGCGGTCTCGCGCAGGCGATGCACGATCATCGTGCGAAGCGAGTTCCACTCCCGCTCCGGCGCCCACGGCGCGGTCGGCTGCGGAATCAACTCGTCGAGGGACTCCGCCCCGGCCACCAACTCATCCAATCGTGCTGCGGCACGGTCGTATTCGACCAGCCAGTGCTCGACGGTGTCGTCGGGGCCGAAGACGTACTCCTGCGCGGCCGTGGACAGGTCGAACTCCGCGTTCTCGTCGCGTTCCTCGATCACCTTGCAGCATCCGGCCTCGCCGTGGGCGACGTGCTTGAGCAGCGCGCCGAGCGTCAACTCGCTCACGGTGGTCCGCTTGCGCGCATCGTCTTCGGTGAGATTGCGCACCGTGACCTTCAACATACCGCGCTGGTCCGCCAGCAGCGTCAGCAGATCCTTCCTCTCGCCGGTGACGTCGACGGTGAGTTGCACGGAGGTGTAGGTGCTCATCGGAGTTCCTTTCGCGGGTTCGATGTCCTGACTGGAATCGAGCTTAGGAGCCAATGCGGACAATTTCGGTCCGCATTACCCACGAAGTCGTGGTCAAGAGAGTCCGGCGGGCCGAGCGAAGCGCCTACTCCGCCTTCTTGGCCGCCTTGCGCGGCGCGGCCTTCTTGGCGGTAGCCTTCTTCGCCGCGGTCTTTGTTGCGGCCTTCTTCGCCGGCGCCTTCTTTGTGGCCTTCTTCTTCACCGGGCCGCGCGCCCGCCGGTCGGCGAGCAACTCCGATGCCCGTTCGTCGGTGATCGACCCGACCTCGTCGCCCTTGCGCAGGCTGGCGTTGGTTTCGCCGTCGGTGACATACGGGCCGAAGCGGCCGTCCTTGATCACCATCGGATTGCCGCTGACCGAATCGGCGCCGAGTTCCCGCAACGGCGGCGCGGCGGCCGCCTGGCGACCGCGACGCTTGGGCTCGGCGTATATCTTCAGCGCCTCGTCGAGGGTCACGGTGAACAGTTGGTCCTCGTTCGCGAGGGACCGCGAATCCGTGCCCTTCTTCAGGTAGGGCCCGTACCGGCCGTTCTGGGCGGTGATCTCGTCGCCCGATTCGGGGTCGGCGCCGACCAGCCGCGGCAGCGACAGCAGCTTGAGCGCGTCGTCGAGCGTGATCGTCGACAGGTCCATCGACTTGAACAGCGAACCGGTCCGCGGCTTCGGTCCCGCTGTCTTCTTGGCGGCCTTCTTCGCCGTGGCCTTCGTGGCGGTCGCGACCCCGCCGTCGCCGTTGCGGTTGCTCGTCACGGGCACGGCCTGCGGCTCGGGAAGGATCTCGGTAACGTATGGCCCGAACCGGCCCTCCTTGGCAACGATCTCGTTCCCGGTCGCGGGGTCGACGCCCAGCTTCCGGCCCTCCTGCGGCGTCGAGAACAGCTTCTCCGCGTACTCCGGGGTGAGCTCGTCGGGCGGCAGGTCGTCGGGCAGGTTCGCCCGCTGGGAAACCAGATCGTCGGGAGCAGCGTCATCAGCCGAATTCTGAACCATCCGCTCGAGGTATGGCCCGAACCGGCCGACCCGCACGACGACGTCGCGGCCCTCGGAATCGGGGAACAGCTTGATCGAGTTGACCTCGCGCGCGTCGATGTCCTCCAGGTTGTCGCCGACCATCTTCTTCAGCCCGCCCGAGCGTGCGACCGATCCCTCGACGCCGTGGTCGCCGCCGAAGTAGAAGCTGGACAGCCAGTTGCCGCGCTGCTCCCGGCCACCCGCGATCGCGTCGAGGTCGTCCTCCATCGCCGCGGTGAAGTCGAAGTCGACCAGCCGGCCGAAGTGCGCCTCGAGCAGGCCGATCACCGCGAACGCCACCCACGACGGCACCAGCGCGCTGCCGCGCTTGTAGACGTAGCCGCGGTCGAGGATCGTCTTGATGATCGACGCGTACGTCGACGGGCGCCCGATCCCCATCTCCTCGAGCACCTTGATCAGCGACGCCTCGGTGTAGCGGGCGGGCGGATTGGTCGAGTGCCCGTCGGGATCGAGCCGGGTAGCGGTGACCGGTTGCCCCTCCTCGAGCGCAGGCAGCCGGGACTCGGCGTCGTCGGACTGGCCGCCGGCCTCCTCGTCGACGCTCTCCACGTAGGCCTTGAGGAAGCCCGCAAACGTGATGGTCCGACCCGACGCGGAGAACACGCACTCCTCGCCGGTTCCCGCGATGCCCGCGATCCGCAGCGTCAAAGTGGTGCCACGCACGTCCGCCATCTGTGACGCGACGGTGCGCTGCCAGATGAGTTCGTAGAGCCGGAACTCGTCGGTGTCGAGCCGACCGGCCAACTCGCCCGGGGTGGCGAAGACGTCACCGGCGGGGCGGATCGCCTCGTGTGCCTCCTGCGCGTTCTTCACCTTGCGGGTGTACTGCCGCGGCGTCGGGTGCACGTACTCGGCGCCGTACAACTCGGTGGCCTGCGCGCGGGCGGCGTTGATCGCGGACTCCGACAGTGTCGTCGAGTCCGTTCGCATGTAGGTGATGTAGCCGTTCTCGTACAGCCGCTGGGCGAGCCGCATGGTGCGCTCGGAGGTGAAGCGCAGCTTGCGGCCGGCCTCCTGCTGCAGCGTCGAGGTCATGAACGGCGCGTACGGTTTGCGCGTGTACGGCTTGGATTCGGCCGAGGTGACCGCCAGGCCGACGCCGTCGAGCGCCTCCGCCAGCCGGCGCGCGTACTGCTCGTCGAGCACGGTCACCGCGTCGCTCTTCAGGCGGCCGTCCGGCCCGAAGTCACGGCCGGTCGCGACCCGGGAACCGTCGACGCTGACCAGGCGCGCCCCGAAGGTGCGCGGCGTGGCAAGCTCGCCGGCGTCGAGCGTCGCGGAGATGTCCCAGTATTCGGCGGAACGGAACGCCATGCGCTCGCGCTCGCGCCGCACCACGATCCGGGTCGCCACCGACTGCACCCGGCCCGCCGACAGCTTCGGCATGACCTTCTTCCACAGCACGGGGCTGACCTCGTAGCCGTAGAGGCGGTCGAGGATGCGGCGGGTCTCCTGCGCGTCGACGAGGTCGTCGTCGAGGTCGCGGGTGTTCTCGGCGGCCGCACGGATCGCGGGCTCGGTGATCTCGTGGAACACCATCCGCCGGACCGGGACGCGCGGCTTCAGCGTCTGCAGCAAGTGCCAGGCGATCGCCTCGCCCTCGCGGTCGGGGTCGGTGGCGAGATAGAGCTCGTCCGCGTCCTTGAGCAGGCTCTTCAGTTCGGTGACCTTGGCCTTCTTGTCCGGGCTGACGACGTAGAGCGGCTCGAAATCGTGGTCGACGTCGACGCCGAGGCGCGACCACGGCTTGTCCTTGTACGCGGCGGGCACGTCGGCGGCGCCGCGCGGCAGGTCACGGATGTGCCCGACCGACGCCTCGACGGTGTAATTGCGACCGAGGTAGGGCGCGATCTTGCGCGCCTTCGTCGGGGATTCGACGATGACGAGGCGATGCGGGGTGCGATCCGCACCGGACTGTTCGCCCGTCGCGCTGGTGTCCCGTGCTGCCACGCTCCAACTACCTCTTTCATTCCACGCCGTCCCCGGCGGTAGTGTGCCCGCGCTGGCGGTCTGCCCGTGCCGGCCAAGATACAGAGTGACACACGATAACGACCGGTCCCCGTCGGGCCGTGGTGACCTGCGCTACGTGCGCGGCCAGCCGAGATCTACGCCCGCACCCGGGGGCGGATCGCCGATGTTCTCCCCCAGCCGGGCCAGCCGTCGCCTACCGGAGATCCGCAGGCCCGGGCTCACGCCCCGGGTTCCGATCAGGGTCGGCGCGATCCCGGCCCGCATCAGCGACAACGCGAGCGGCGCGTGGGTCTCGGGCGCGTGGGGGTCCAACCCGAGCACGAACCGTTCACCGTCACATTCCCCCCGCCCGGATGCGAGTGCCCACATCCGTAGTTCCCGCGCGTTCGGCGTCCAGCCGTCGGGCACGTGTTTGACTGCCCCCTTGGTCCAGTCCTCCACCAGCGGCGCGAGCACGACGTCGGCGTCGGTGCGCACCAGCCGCCGCCCCTCGTCGGTGTCGGCGACGCGCGTGCGCACACCGGTCTCCTCGATGAACGCGGCGAGGGCCTCGGCGCGCCAGCGCTCGCCGACGACGACGGAGATCCGCGCGCCGTCGCGGGTGCGGACGGCGTGGCCGGTGCCCGCGAGCAACCCGGCGAGGTCGGACACCGCGGGCGGCACCGATTCGGCGGAGAAGAACGCGAGCTGACCCACACCGCGACCCTAGGCCACTGCCCGACCACCCAGCGGACCCCACAACCGACTCGTCCCCCGCCACCGTTTTGGTGGCGAGGGACGAGCTGATCGGCGCTAGGACCGGATCATCGGGTCTTCGTTCGAGTGCGAACGAATATCAGAGCGCGCGAACGCCGGTGGCCTGCGGGCCCTTGGTGCCCTGGCCGACCTCGAACTCGACGCGCTGGTTCTCCTCGAGCGTGCGGAAGCCGCTGCCCTGGATCTCGGAGTAGTGGACGAAGACGTCAGCGGAGCCGTCCTCGGGCGCGATGAAGCCGAAACCCTTCTCCGCGTTGAACCACTTCACAGTTCCCTGTGCCATTCTTTCCTTCTTCTCTCTCTTACCGGAACGACGGACAATCTACGCGTCCGACGTGGTCCGTTCCGACCGCTGCACTCTGTAGATCCCCCTTGCGGAAAAGCCTCGAGCAAGCGTTCGCAACACGATCCTGCGAGCGCTTGCACACGAAGAGCACACGAACACAGAAGCTGCGACCTCCTGTAGTCAACCACGCCCGCGAGCTATCCGACAGTCGAGGGCGGTCGTTTCGCGAAGAAATTTGATCTTGTGAACCGGCAGGTGAGAACGGTACGGAGCAAAACGAAGGACATTCACAGTTAGCCAGGTAGTTGCTGTCACGGTCGGTGCCGAGCCTGCCGCCTCCTGTCGGGCCCCGGGCATAGCATCGAATCTGCCCGATTATGACCACGAGAGGTAGCCGTGACGACGTCTCCGCTCGGCCGCGTCCTGGAGTGCGACGCAGGCGAAAGCTGTGCAAGCTTCGGACGCTCGTTGCTGAGCCGCGTCCTGGTCGGCACCCCGGCGCGTGAGGACCCGCTGCGCCACGTCGTCGACCTGCCAGCCCGCAAGGCCAGCTTCGCCGACTGGCCCGAGTGGGTCGACTCGTCCGTCGTCGCGGCCTTGACCGAACTCGGCGTCGAGCGGCCGTGGACGCATCAGGTGGCGGCGGCATCGATCGCCGCGGCGGGTGGCAACGTCGTCGTCGCCACCGGAACGGCGTCGGGAAAGTCGCTTGCCTACCAACTGCCGGTGCTCTCGACGCTGGTGCGCGAGCCCCGCGCGACCGCGTTGTATCTGGCTCCGACCAAGGCACTGGGGGCCGACCAGTTGCGGGCGACCTGCGCACTGATCGACGCCGGCGGGTTGGACGCCGGCGGGTTGAATACTGTCGCGCCCTGCGATTACGACGGCGACACCCCCACCGAGGTGCGGCAGTGGGCGCGCACGCACGGGCGGTGGCTGTTCACCAACCCGGACATGCTGCACCTGGGCCTGCTGCGCGGGCACGCAAAGTGGTCGCGGCTGCTACGCAACCTGCGCTACGTCGTGGTCGACGAGTGCCACGCCTACCGGGGCGTGTTCGGCTCCAATGTGGCGCTCGTGCTGCGGCGGCTGCGCCGGGTGGCGCGACGCTACGGCGCCGATCCGGTTTTCGTGCTCGCCTCGGCAACCACGGCGGATCCGGGGGCGGCCGCGTCCCGGCTCATCGGGGCGCCGTGCGCGGAGGTGACCGAGGACGGGTCCCCACACGGCCCGCGCACGGTCGCGCTGTGGGAGCCTCCGCTGCTCGCCGAAGTGACCGGCGAGAACGGTGCCCCGGTGCGCCGCGCCCCCGGATCGGAGGCGGCGCGCATCATGGCCGACCTCGTGATCGAGGGTGCGCGGACGCTGACGTTCGTTCGGTCACGGCGCGGCGCCGAACTGACCGCGATGGGTGCGGCACGGCTGCTCGGCCAGGCGGCACCCGAGCTGGCGGGGCGGGTGGCTGCCTACCGGGCGGGCTATCTCGCCGAGGACCGGCGCGCGCTCGAGCAGGCGCTGTCCGACGGATCGCTGCTCGGCGCCGCGACGACGAATGCCCTGGAACTGGGTGTGGACATCGCCGGGCTCGACGCGGTGGTGGTCGCGGGGTTCCCGGGCACGCGGGCGTCGTTCTGGCAGCAGGCGGGGCGGTCGGGGCGGCGCGGCGAGGGGTCGTTGGTCATGCTGGTCGCCCGCGACGACCCGCTCGACACCTACCTCGTGCACCACCCGGAGGCGCTGCTCGACAAGCCGATCGAGGCGACGATCACGGATCCTTCGAATCCGTACGTACTCGGCCCGCAGCTGCTCTGCGCGGCCGCCGAAATGCCGCTGCACGACGACGAGGTCCGAGCGTTCGGCGCCTGGGACGTGCTCACCGATCTCGCGGACGAGGGGCTGATCCGCCGCAGGGGGAACGGCTGGTTCGTCACCGCGGACTCGCGGCCGCACGAACGAGTCGACATCCGCGGTGGGATCGGGATGCAGATCGCGATCGTGGAGAGTTCGACCGGGCGAATGCTGGGCACCTGCGACGGTGGGAAGGCGCCCTCGACGCTGCATCCCGACGCGGTGCACATCCACCAGGGCGAGACGTTCGTGGTCGAGGAACTCGACCTCGACGAGGGACTCGCGCTGGTGCGCGCAGAGGTGCCCGACTGGACGACGTCGGCGCGCGAGGTCACAGACATCACGATCGAGTCGGTGCTGCGGCGGAGCGAGCACGGCGCGGTGACGGTGGCGTTCGTCGAGGTCGAGGTGACCCACCGGGTGGTCGGATACGTGCGTCGGATGCTGTCGGGTGAGGTGCTCGACATGGTCGAGTTGGACATGCCGGCGCAGACGCTGGCAACGCGTGCGGTCATGTACACCGCGACACCCGAGTTGCTGTGCGCTGCGGGGCTGGAACCAGGCGAGTTGCCAGGCTCGCTGCATGCCGCCGAGCATGCGGCGATCGGGCTGCTGCCGCTTGTCGCCACCTGCGACCGCTGGGATATCGGCGGGGTGAGCACCGCGCTGCATCCCGACACCGGACTGCCGACCGTGTTCGTCTACGACGGTCATCCCGGCGGCGCGGGCTTCGCCGAACGCGGCCACGCCGAACTCGTCCGCTGGCTGCGCGCCACCCACGCGACCATCACCGACTGCGAGTGCGCCGCCGGGTGCCCGTCGTGCGTGCAATCACCCAAGTGCGGCAACGGCAATTCTCCGCTCGACAAATCGGGCGCGATCCGGCTGCTGGCCGCGGTGCTCGACGAGCTCACGCACGATTTGCGGTGATTTAGCCGATTCGGTGCCGGGCCGGGGTCGGGTGCCGACGAAAAGGGCCCTACCCCACCGGCACGTCAACTTCAGTTCACCGAGATTTCATCCGCGGCGCTTGCGTCCCGGGCGGACTGAGGGGCACGCGCGCGCGAAAACCGTTACGCAAGCGAGATCTCGACCGGGACAGCGTTGCCGATCGTATGTCCGACCGGCGAGCTGGCGAGCACCTTGGCATGCAGATCCTCGAGCTGCTCGCGGGTCGCGTCGGAGTCGATCGTGACCGTAGCGGTGATGGAGTTGAACCCCGCGTGTCCCTGGGCCAATCCGAGAAAGACGCGCAGGTCGAGCTCGCCTCGAAGGTCGACGCGGAGGTCGTTCAGCGGGATGCCGGCGACGGTCGCGTTCGCGGCGTAGCCGACTGCGAGGCAGTTGCCCAGCGCGCCGAGCAACTGCTCGACGGGATTCGGTGCGGTGTCGCCGCCGCCAAGTGCCGGTGGCTCGTCCGAGGGGGTGGCGTCGAAGTTGCGGACGCGAGCTTCGGACGCGAACGCGCCCTTCCACCTCACATGTGCAGCCCAGGTCGTCTTGGCGACGTCGGCGTCGTCCCGGATCGCCTGGACGAGTCCACCGACGGCGTCGATGTCCACATCGTTGAGTCTGGCGTGTGCGGTCTCGGTCATGGTGTCTCCTGGTGTCTGCGGTGATCGGAGGTCGAGGAAGTCGACTGCGCGGGACGCTAGTCCATGGCGTTCCCACAGCCAGCGTTTGGCATCACGATGAGGGCAACCCTTGTGGCAACCCCTCTCGGTCCGGTCAACCGGGTTCCGATGCGACCGGCCCGGCGCGTGCGACCGCACGCACGTCGCGAAGTCCGAAGCCGCCGAACCAGGTCCGCGACCCGACCGTGACCGTCACGTCCCAGCCCTCGACCACACAGTCCTGCACGTCCGTACCCATCTCGGCGGCGAGGTCGCGGGCGGTCGCGCACGCGGTGGCATCGCCGGAGGCCAGGGCGCCCGCCGCCGCGAGGGCGGCAAGGTCGGCGGCGGCCTGGGCGCGGTGGCGCGTCGCAACGACGGCGGTGAACTGCACTACCAGGATCGCGGTGGCAAGGAGTGCGAGGATCGCGAAGCATGCGAGCACCGTCGCGACTCCGCATTCGTCCGTCACGACGCCGTCCTTGCGCCCCACCACTCTGCACACCCCGGCGACGGATCGCCCACCGCGCCCACCGACCGAACCATTCCGCCTCACCACTGTGGGCCACCGCCCGCCGATTCGAGCACCGCGACCGCCTCCGCCGAGAGTTCCAGCAACGGCAACAGCGGAACCCCCGCGGACACCACCGCCCGCACTCGGTCGCCGTCGGTCCGCACCGAGATCCGCGCCCCGGCCGGGGCGACCTGCGCCCCGGCCTGTTCGGCGCGCGCCGTGTCTCCGCGAGCGGCGAGGCGCGCAATCTCACGCGCGGCGTCGACACAGCGGACCTGCACCGCACCGGCGACCACGCCGCCGAGGCAGAGCACCAGCACTGCCACGAGCGCCGTCAGCGCGAGCGCCGCCTCGACGGTGACCGCACCCCGATCGTCGGCCCACCGGTGCACCACCGCGTCCGTCACACTTCAGTGTTGAGCGCACGGTCGATGATGCGGGTCAGCGCGCCGACGATCGAGTCCCCCGTGACGACCGTGTAGAGCACGGCGCCGAACGCCGCGGCGGCGATGGTCCCGATCGCGTACTCCGCCGTGCTCATGCCCGCCTCGTCCGTCACCGCCAGCAGCATTCGCGCCTGCAGTCGCCGGTACAGCCTCATTTCGATTCCCCCTCTTCACAACACAGCCCGCACGGACCATCCGCGCGACCAGCCTTCACACGACCATCAGTTCTCCTCTGCGCACCACGACCCAGGCGGACCGGTCACGCGAGAACGGAGTCACACCAGCCCGCCGCCGAGCACCCGGCCGGCCAACCCGATCACCACGGGCACGATGCCGAGACACACGAAGGCGGGCAGGAAGCACAGACCCAACGGGCCGCCGATGAGCACGCCGGCGCGTTCGGCGCGCGCTACGGCCGCGTCCTCCTCGGTTTGTCTTCGGCGCCTCGCTAATTCATCCATCGTCCGGGCCAGCGAGGAACCCGACGCGGCCGAGCGACGAACCACCCGGGCCAGCGACTCGGTGGCCGGGTCCGCCGCCGCGTCCCGCCACGCGACCTCCGGATCGGCACCGAGCGCAAGCAGATCCGCGCTGCGCCGCAAGGACTCTCGCAGCGATGCCGGTGCGAGTGCGGCAATCGCACCGACCGCCGTCGGCATCGGCAGACCGGCCCGCAGGCACGCGGCGAGCAGGTCGAACGTGGTCGCGACGGCAAGCGGATCGGCGTGGTCCCGTTTCGGTTTCGAGCGCGGAACCGTCGGATGCAACGCCGCGAGCCGAGTCACCGGCCCTCGCGTCGAAACCGCAAGCACCGCCATTGAAAGCACGAGCAGCGCCGCGCTCACGCGAGTACCCGCGTCGTGATGGCATCGCTCCAGAGCAGGCCGGCGCACGCGAGGCCGGTCCCGACGATCAGCAACGACGCCCCGAGCCCACCGCCGAACAGCACGAGAAGCGGTGCGGCGCCCATCAGTTGACCCAATGCGATGCCGAGGACGGGCAGCCCCGCCAGGACCGCGGCGGTCGCGCGAGCGCCCGCGAGTGACGCCTCGGTACGCGCCGCGAACCCGATCCGGGCGGCCAGATCGGCCCGCGTCGCGTCGAGCAGCTCCGCCAGGGCCAGACCGTGCCGGTCGGCGACGCCCCACGCGTCGGCGATCCGGTCGAGTTCGGTGACGATCACGCAGGCTTCGCGCCGAAGGCCGTCGGCAGCGCTGCCGCCCAGTCTGCTGCGTGCCGCCCCGACGGCGAAGGCGCGCGCGGCCGCGCCCGCGCACTCCCGCGCCGCCGCGTCGGCCGCCGCGGCGGGGTGCGCGCCCGCCCGCAGGTCGGCGACCAGGATCTCCAACCCATCGAGGAGGTGCCGACGCTCCGCGGCGTGCTCGCGCCGCAACCGGGAGCGCCGCAACCGCAGGCGAAGAGTCGCGCCGGCGATCGCGCCCGCCACCAACCCGCCGATGCCGCCGCACACGGCCCCGATCGGAGCGAGCAGCAGTGCGGCGTTCTCGACGCTCACCGGCTGCCGCCACAACCACGGACCGCGCTTGCCGGCCAGCGCACGGAGGCGGCCGGCCGTCGGGCCCGCCGGGGCGGTGAGCAGTGCCGCCGCGAGACAGAACACGGCGTTGGTCACTGCCGCTCCCGCCGGTGCAGCAGCGTCTCGAGGTTCACCCGCGCCGGTGCTGGGGTCGCGTCGGCGCACCATGCCGGCGCGATCGCGATCCTGCCGTCGGGCGAGCGCTGAACCAGCCCGATCTGGCGGAGGCTGCGCCGCCCGCCGGCGTGCCGGTGCACATGCAGCACCACCTGCACCGCGGCTGCGAGTTGGCTGTGCAGGGCCGCGGAGTCCATGCCACCGAGTGCGGCGAGGGCTTCGAGTCGGGCGGGTACCTCCTCCGGCGAGTTGGCGTGCACCGTACCGGCGCCGCCGTCGTGGCCGGTGTTCAGCGCGGTCAGCAGGTCCACGACCTCACTCCCGCGGACCTCGCCGACCACGATCCGGTCCGGCCGCATCCGCAGCGCCTGTCGCACCAGGTCGCGCACCGTCACCTGGCCCGCGCCCTCGACGTTCGGGGCGCGGGCGACCAGCCGGACCACGTGCGGGTGCGGCGGTGCGAGTTCGGCGGCGTCCTCGACGCAGACGATCCGCTCGGTCGGTGACACCCGGGCGAGAAGGGCCGACAGCAGCGTGGTCTTGCCCGCGCCGGTACCGCCGACCACGAGGAACGCCAGCCGCGCCGCGACGATCCGCACCAGCAACTCGTGCGCGTCCGGCGGGATCGCCCCGCCGACGACCAGCGCGTCGAGGCCCTGCGTCGCCGGCCGCAACACCCGCAGCGACAGGCAGGTCCCGCCCTGCGCGATCGGCGCCAGCACCGCATGCAGGCGAATCCCGAAGCTCGCGTCGTCCGGCGCCGGGATTCGTCCGTCCACCCACGGTTGGGCGTCGTCGAGGCGCCGACCGGCGACCAACGCCAGCCGCTGGGCCAGCCGCCGAACCGCCGCCTCGTCGGCGAACCGGACCGCGGCGCGCTGCAAACCCTGCCCGCGGTCCACCCATACCTCGTCGGGAGCGCTGACCAGCACGTCCGCGACGGCGGGGTCGGCGAGCAGCGGATCGAGCGGTCCCGCACCGTTCAGCTCGGTCTGCAGCAGCCGCAGCGTCCGCAGCAGGTCGGTGTCGCCGAGCACCCCGCCGGCCTCGGCGCGGATCGCCGCGGCGACCGCGGCCGGCGTGGGCTCACCCGCCGACAGGGCGAGCCGATCGCGGACCCGATCGAGCAGATCGGCGGTCACCACGCCGCTCACGACGCGAACCGGCCCGAGCGTGGCGCAGCGGCTGTGTCGGAGACGATCTGATCGAGGACGGACCGTGCGGCGGAACGCAGCGGTCCACGCCGGCGCAGCCGGAAGCCGCCGCGGTCGAGCACCTCACCGATCCGGTACTCGGGGCGCATCTGCGCGAGCAGCGGTAAATTCAGCGCGTCGGCGACATCGGGGCCGCGCAGCCCACCGGGAGCCGGGCCCCGCACGACCACCCCACATCGCGCACCGTGTCCCCGAAGCCGTTCGAGTACGGTCTCCGCGGCGGCGACCGCACGCAGTTCGGCCGGCACCACGAGCGCGACCAGATCCGCCGACGCCAGCATGGGATCCGCGGCGGACCCGCGACCGCGGCCCGCGTCGCACACGATCAGATCACCCGAGCCGCGACCGGCGTCGAGCACGGCCTGCACCGCCGACTCGCCCGGGTCTGCCGCAGTGCTGCCGCGGCCGCAGGCCAGCACCGCCACCCGGTCGTCGAATCGTGGCAGCGCGTCGTGCAACGCCCTCGCCGACACGCGGCCGTCGTCGGCGACCAGCCCCGGCCAGCGCATCCCCGGCACGGATTCGATGCCGAGCAGGACGTCCAGGCCACCCCCGTCCGGGTCACCGTCGACGAGCAGACAGTCCACGTCCCGACTGTCGGCGGTTGCCGTGGCGGCGAGGGCGGCGGCGAAGGTCGATGCTCCCGCACCGCCGCGACCGCCGACGACCACGAGCACTGCACCGGCATCGGCGACCGGTCCCGGTGCCGGAGCCACAGCGGCGACGAGGCGCGCGGCGTGCTCCGGCAATCCGATCACGTCCTCGGCGCCGACCGCGGTCGCGGCGCGCCAGTCGTCGAGGCCCGGCTCACCGGAGGTCACCACCAGCACCCCGGCCCGCCGGGGCAATTGCCCGTCGGCACACGCATCGGCCGCGGCCGCGTCGAGCACGACCCGCGACGACTGTGTCCACAGCCGTCGCCCGGGCGGCGCGTCGGGTTCGACCACCGCGCAGTCCGCGGCGGCGGCGACCCGACGCACCTCCTCCCGCAGGTCGTCGCCGACCGACACCAGCATGCTCGACGCGGCACTCGCACCCCGATCGCTCTCCATGCATCGAGCCTGCGGCGACGAACCTCGGACCGAAAGGGGGTCACGCGGACCTGTGGATGAATCGGGGCTCTGTGGACAACTCTCGTACGGATGTACCAATTCGGTGCGGTCGAGTCGACGCAAACAGAGGACGGCCCCAGCCAGGGGGGGAGGAGGCTGGGGCCGTCAGGGTTCAGCCCCGGGGGGTCGGGCTGAACGCGCCTGGACCATGTCCAGGTGAACGCAATACTACACCCGCCGATGCGGCGTGTCGCAAGGGTCCGCTCGCGCGGCGCGTCCCAACCGACGGTGGAACCTCGTGTGCCTATCCTTGAATCCGTGACTTCCGACGGCAGGCCCGACGCCGGGCATGGGCGGATCGCCGCGTTCCTCGACCTCGACAAGACGGTGCTCGCGAAGTCGAGCACACTCGCGTTCAGCAAGCCGTTCTTCGACCAGGGGCTGCTGAATCGGCGTGCCGTACTGAAGAGTAGCTACGCGCAGTTCCTGTTCCTGCTGTCCGGCGCGGACCCCGATCAGATGGACCGGATGCGGACCCATCTGGCCGGCATGTGCGCCGGATGGGACGTCGACCAGGTCCGCACGATCGTCGCCGAGACGCTGCACGACATTGTCGATCCGTTGGTCTTCGCCGAGGCCGCCGACCTCATCGCCGACCACAAGATCCGCGGCCACGACATCGTCATCGTCTCGGCGTCGGGCATCGAGCTCGTGGAGCCGATCGCCGACGCCCTCGGCGCCGACCACACGCTCGCCTCGAGCATGGTGGTCGAGGACGGAAAGTTCACCGGTGAGCTCGAATTCTCTTGCCACGGGCAGGAAAAGGCCGATGCCGTGGAGAAGCTCGCCGCCCGCGAGGGGTGCGACCTCGCCCGCAGTTACGCCTACTCCGACTCGGCTGAGGACCTGCCGATGCTACGTCTCGTCGGCCATCCAACCGCCGTCAATCCCGACCGGGCACTGCGCAAGGAAGCCGCGGTGCAGGGGTGGCCGGTGCTGACGTTCTCCAACCCGGTGTCGCTGCGCGCCCGGCTGCAGGCGCCCTCCTCGACCGCGGTCGCCGCGACCGTCGCGGTCGGCGTCGGCGCCATGATCGCGGGGGCCCTCACCTACGGCATGCTGCGCCGACGGCGCTGATCCAGCGTCCAACTCCCATTCTAGTCACGCGTTCAATCACTCAGCGTTACTTGCCAGTTCACTTTCGTGGGCGGCGGATACCCGAAGAAGGCACGGCACGCCAGGGCGGACCGGATTTGACCCGGAGCCTTGCTGTGTGTGCCGCTTACGGGTACAAAGGACGTACGGACGAACGGAAGGCCAAGGCCGAACCGGAAGAGAAGGCTCGACCTCCCGACCGAGAGTCCCAGCACGGATAGCCAGGCACCCACGCGGAGCTCGCCGCGACAAGGGCAGAAGTGTTGTGGGCCTGCGAGATTCGGGTCTTCGTCGGCGAGGGCCTCGCACAGGTTGCGAGGATGACCCGGCGATATCCGAAGCTACGCCGAGGCCAGTGACCACAACCCACCTGTGCACGCTTGGTAACCCGGTGATCCGTGCTGGAGGGCGGCGAAGTCGAGTGATCGGCAGCGCCGCCCACTTTCGTGTCCGGGACCCGGATCCCCGACTCAACCAGCCGAATCGGCGATCGACTTCGCCTCTCGCGCACCCGCTTCCAACGCGGAGCAGCAGAACACGAGCCACGCGCCGACGCCGACGGTCGAGCCGTCCGCGAACCGGGCGGCAGCCTCCCCGTACTCCGGACCCCGCCGCAGCCAGGCCACCTCGGGAACGCCGAGATTGTGCGGATCCAGTCCCGTGCTCACCGACACGAGTCGGGACGCCGCCCGCGCCACCACCCCGTCGGCGGTTCCGAAGGGACGTAACGCGAGCAGTTCCCCATGCACCACTCCGGCGATCACGGGAGCCGGCGCCGTCGAGGAGACCACCACCTGAGCCAGCAGGTTCAGGCGTTCACCGGCGCCGGGGCGCGGCCGCCCCAACGCCGCCTCGTCGGACACCAGGTCCGCCGCCGCCAGCAGGTGCAACCGGGCCAGCGCCTGCAGGGGCGCGCGCGACCAGGTGCGCACCAGATTCGCCAACCCGTCGCCGTCGAGGGCCTGCCCCACCCGCATCGCCCCCGCCAGCACCGGGTCGGTAACCCGGCCATCGGGTGGCAACCGGGTGGAGGCACCCTCGATCGCGGCCGAGGACCGCGCTCCCCGCACCGAAGCCTCTGTCGCCGTCGCAGGCCAGCCACGTCGGTTCGCCGGGTGTCGATGCACCTGTGCGAGGGAGTCGCGGGCCTCGTCCGCCGCGCCGCGAACACCCGGCAATCTCACCAGATCGAACAGTGGATCGGTCACGAGCGCCGACGCTACCGGCGCCGTCCCACGAAAGGTCCGTCGAGACCTCGAGGGAACCTCTGACACGAGGGTATCGGTGCTGTTTGGATAGGATCGTGCCGTTGGAAACACCGCCGTTGGAAGCAGCCCAGTCGTTCCGACCCCGCGAGGATTTGTGACGTGACTACGATCGCTCCGGCTTCCTGGCGCGCCACAGACGTGACCCCGCTCGACGACGAGACCCTGGCACAGTTGGACGGATGGTGGCGCGCCGCCAACTACCTCTCCGTCGGCCAAATCTATCTGCTCAACAACCCGCTGCTCCGGACGCCCCTGACGCGCGACGACGTCAAGCCCCGCCTCCTCGGCCACTGGGGCACCACCCCCGGCCTGAACTTCATCTACGCCCACCTCAACCGGGCGATCAAAGCGCGCAGGCAGTCCACGATCTACCTGACCGGCCCCGGTCACGGCGGTCCCGGACTGGTCGCGAGCGCCTACCTGGACGACGCGTACTCGGAGGTCTACTCCGACATCACCCAGGACACCGAGGGCATCCGCCGGATGTTCCGGCAGTTCTCCTTTCCCGGCGGCATTCCCTCGCACGTCGCGCCCGAGACACCGGGGTCGATCCACGAGGGCGGCGAACTCGGCTACGCTCTCTCGCACGCCTACGGCGCGGCCTTCGACAACCCCGACCTGCTCGTCGTCGCGATCGTCGGCGACGGCGAGGCCGAGACCGGCGCGCTTGCAACCAGTTGGCATTCCAACCAGTTCGTCAACCCCGCCCAGGACGGCGCAGTGCTGCCGATCCTGCACCTCAACGGCTACAAGATCGCGAATCCGACGGAGCTGGCCCGTATTCCGGAGGCGGAACTGCGGGGGCTGATGATCGGCTTCGGCCACAATCCGTACTTCTTCGAAGTGCCCGACGAAGGAGACGATGCAGCCGACAACCCGGCAGACGCGCACCGGCGCTTCGCCACCCTGCTCGACGAAGTGCTCGACGAAATCACCGAGATCAAAGCAGGGGCGGCCGCGGGTGACATCGATCGCCCGGCGTGGCCGATGATCGTGTTCCGCACCCCGAAGGGCTGGACCGGGCCCGGCTACATCGACGGCAAGAAGACCACGGGATCGTGGCGCGCGCACCAGGTTCCGCTCGCCAACGCACGCGACACCCCCGAGCACCTGAAGGTTCTCGCGGATTGGCTGGCCTCCTACAAGCCGGAGGAACTCTTCGACGAGGATGGCAAGATCGACCCGACGATCGCTGCACTCGCACCCGAAGGCACCCTGCGGATGAGCGACAATCCGCACGCCAACGGCGGCCTGCTCACCCGCGATCTACGCTTGCCGGACTTCCGCGAGTACGGCGTCGACGTCGTGACGCCCGGCACACCGCTCACCGAGGCTCCGCGCCTGCTCGGCCAGTGGCTCACCGACGTGATTCGGTTGAACCCGGACAACTTCCGCATCTTCGGCCCGGACGAGACCGCGTCGAACCGCCTGCAGGCGGTCTTCGACGTCACCGGCAAGCAGTGGATCGCCGAGTTCAACGGCCCCGGCCACCACAACCTCCATGTGCGCGGGTACAAGGAGGTCGGCACCACCACGACCCCGTTCGACATGGTGATGCTCAATGACCTCGACCGCTTCCATCTCGTCATGGATGTGATCGACCGGGTGCCGTTCCTGCAGTCGAAGGCGGCAACGCTGCGCCAGCGGATGTACGACAAACGCCTCGAGGCCCGCGAGTACACCCGCGCCTACGGCGACGACCTCCCGGAGGTTCGGGACTGGGTGTGGCCCGCAAGCCGGCGAGGGCGGGACCGGGCAGGTCAGCGCCACCGTGTCGACGGGTGGCGACAACGAGTAGCCCCACCGACACGCACGGCCGCGCGGATCGCCGCGCGGCTGGGCGTCGTCGACATGCCCCTGATCCGCACAGCCCATCCGAACCGCCTACAGGGAAGGTGAATTCTCATGACCTCCACGAAAGACCAGGACGATGCCGGGTATCCGCCGAGCCCCGAGTTCGTCGCCCAGGCCAACACGGACGCGTCGATCTACGAACGGGCGCGGGCGGATCGGTTGGGCTTCTGGGCGGAGCAGGCGGATCGGCTGAGTTGGGCGACGCCGTACGAGCAGGTGCTGGACTGGAGCGCAGCTCCGGGAGGAGCGGAGCCTGCGGAGCGACCCAGCTTTGTCGCGAAGTGGTTCGTGGGCGGCAAGCTGAACGTCGCCTACAACTGCGTGGACCGGCACGTCGAGGCCGGCCACGGCGGCCAGGTCGCGATCCACTGGGTGGGGGAACCGGGCGATTCCCGCGACATCACCTACGCCCAACTGCACGTGCAAGTGTGCCAGGCCGCCAACTACTTCACCTCGCTCGGCCTCGAGGCCGGCGACCGCGTGGCGATCTACATGCCGATGGTTCCCGAGGCCATCGTCACCATGCTTGCGTGCGCCCGTCTCGGGCTCACCCACTCGGTGGTATTCGCCGGGTTCTCCTCGCACGCCCTGCGCGCCCGCATCGACGACGCCCGCGCGCGCCTCGTGGTCACCACCGACGGGCAGTGGCGCCGTGGCAAGCCGGCGCCCCTGAAGGAGGCCGTCGACGAGGCGCTCTACGCCGAAGGCGACGTGCCGCACTCCGTCGAGCACGTGCTGATCGTGCGGCGCGCGGAGATCGAGATCCCGTGGACCGAGGGCCGCGACGTCTGGTGGCACGAGACGGTGACCGAGGCAGACCCGGTGCACGAAGCGCAGCCCTTCGATGCCGAGCAGCCGTTGTTCATTCTGTATACGTCGGGAACGACGGGGAAGCCGAAGGGGATCGTGCACACCTCGGGTGGGTATCTGACCCAGGCCGCGTACACCCATCACTACGTGTTCGACCACAAGCCGGGTGCGGACGTGTATTGGTGCACCGCGGATATCGGGTGGGTGACCGGGCACACATACATCGTGTACGGGCCGTTGGCGAACCGGGTGACGCAGGTGGTGTACGAGGGCACCCCGAACTCCCCTACCGAGCACCGGCACTTCGAGATCATCGAAAAACACGGCGTCACCATCTATTACACCGCCCCGACGCTGGTGCGTACGTTCATGAAGTGGGGTCGCGCCATCCCCGACGCGCACGACCTGTCCAGCCTGCGATTGTTGGGGTCGGTGGGTGAGCCGATCAACCCGGAGGCGTGGCGCTGGTTCCGCAACGTGATCGGCGCCGGGACCACCCCGATCGTGGACACCTGGTGGCAGACCGAGACCGGCGCCATCATGATCTCCCCGCTGCCCGGGATCACCGCCACCAAACCCGGGGCGGCGATGACCCCGCTGCCCGGGATCTCGGCGAGCATCGTGGACGACGAGGCGAACCCGGTGGCCCCAAGAGTCGGCGAGGCGGGGTCGCAGGGCGTCTCCGCGGGCTCCGACGCCGCTGGGTATTTGGTGCTCGACGAGCCGTGGCCGGCGATGCTGCGCGGCATCTGGGGCGACATGGAGCGCTACCGCGACACCTACTGGTCGCGCTACGCCGAGCAGGGCTGGTACTTCGCCGGCGACGGCGCCCGCTACGACGCCGACGGGGATTTGTGGGTGCTCGGCCGCGTCGACGACGTGATGAACATCTCCGGACACCGGATCTCCACCGCCGAGGTCGAATCCGCCCTCGTCGGACACTCCGGAGTCGCCGAGGCCGCCGTCGTCGGCGCCGCCGACGCCACCACAGGGCAGGCCATCGTGGCGTTCGTGATCCTGCAGGCTGACGCCACCGGCGCGGACCCCGACACCATGGTCACCGAACTCAAGGCCGCGGTCGCCCGCGAGATCTCCCCGATTGCGCGACCACGCGAGATCAAGATCGTGCCCGAGCTGCCCAAGACCCGCTCCGGCAAGATCATGCGCCGCCTG
>DATDBL010000365.1:0-5734 GCA_036524855.1 Aldersonia sp.
GCCTCGTCTTCGCGGACCCAGCCGTAGAGGTCCAGCGTGGTCTGGACATGGGCGTGCCCCAACCGACGGGACACCACCCACTCCGCCGTGCCGGCCAGCAGCAACGCGGTCGCGTGGCTGTGTCTGAACCAGTGCGGGGTCCACCCGGGCGGTCCGATCCCCTTCTTCCGCAGCGCGGCCGTCTTGTCGCGGACGGTGCCCTCGTGCAGCGCAGCCAGCAGCGGCGGCCGTTGCAGGTTGACCAGCAGCGGCGAGTCCGCCGTCACCGCGATGCCCATATCTGCTGCTGTGCAAGCCATATGGGTCAGGTAGTCGGCGAACAGCCGCTCGAGATCGGCGCCGACGTAGACCCGGCGAGGACGCATCATCTTCACTCGCGCCCCATTGGTGTTGTCCGCACGGGGCACGATCTCGATGAACGGTGTGCCGCCCCGACCCATCACGAAGTCGCTGATACGCAAGCCCAACGCCTCACCGATCCGCATGCCGCTCTCCGCGAGAAGAGCGAAAAGCAGTCGGTCACGAAGGTTTCCGACCCATTCACCGATGTCTGGGTCGTAGGCGGCGCAGCTGTTCAGGATCGCCTGGATCTGCTGGGGCATCAGCAACGGCGGGCGATCCCGACGCCTGCGGCGCACCCGGACCAGCGACGTCGGAGCGGGCGCCGAGCGGGCATCCAGATGCGCAAGCAGCCCCCGGGCCACCGCACGCCGCGGCGCCCCACGCATCAACCGGCCGGCCACCGGAACGCCGGATACTGCTTCGTGCCACGTATAGAAGGAGATGACCGCCGCCAGTCGTGCCTGCATCGTCTCCGGCGACGGCCCGTCCACCGGCACCAGCGAACGCTCGACCCGCCGCCCGTTGCGCATCCAGGACACGAACGCCGACACCGTCGGCACGCCGACCTCGTTCCACCGATCGGCCTCGGCCCGCTGTTCCAGGAACGTCCACCACTGGCTCAGCGCGGTCGCGTACCCGCGGACCGTGTTCGGCGACCAAAGCAGCCGGTGCACTTCCAGCCAGTCCTCGATCGGTTCGACCGTCCCGTATCCCTCATCGATCACCGTCCAGGTGCGCGGTCCGTCGCCGGGCCGGGCCATCACGATCTGCGCCATCGTTGCCGTTCCATCTCGTCGAAGAAGACCCGCTGATTGCGAGGAAACGACGATGGCAGGACGTCACAACCGGGGGTCGGTGATGACATTGATGAGGGCGCGTCAGTAACCGGGGATAACGACAAGGCCGAGAACCCGATGATCCCGAATATGGTCAGCACCGCCCCCACAGTCATGACGTTGAGAACGGTTTGACGAGGGAATCCTGCCTCGACCGCATGGGAGATCCCGAAGATCGTGATAGTGCCTTGGGCCACGAATGCGCCGAATCCCACGCCGATCGACAGCAGCAGATTCCGCGGATGCCGGAGAACTGTCAGTAGGGGCGGCTTGCTGGTCTTGGCGGCGGTCGCCGCCTGCTCGAACAGGGGTGACTCGGTGACCCCGGACCGGACGAACAAACCTATGGCGAGCAACACAATGCTCAAAAGGAACGGGATCCGCCAGCCCCAAGCGAGGAACGCCTGCTCGCCGGTCGCGGCTGCGACGGCGGCCAGAACCAAGGTCGAGAGCACCACCCCGCTGGGAGCCCCGGCGTTGGTGAAGCTGGCCCATAGGCCCCGCCGCGACGAGGCGTGCTCGGCTGACATCAATACCGCACCGCCCCACTCACCACCCATCGCCACGCCCTGGACGAGACGCAGAACGATCAGCAGGATCGGCGCCCACACGCCGATCTGCGCGTAGGTCGGCAGAAGGCCGATCACGGTGCTGCCAACACCCATCAACAACAGGCTCAGCACCAGCATCTTCTTCCGGCCGATCCGATCGCCGAAGTGGCCGAACACGACCGCGCCGATGGGTCGTGCGAAGTAGCCGCTGGCCAGGGTTCCGAAGCTGGCAACGGTGCCGACCAGCGGATCCAGGTTTGAGAAGAACACCTTGTTGAAGACAACCGCCGAGGCGGTCGCGTACAGCAGAAAGTCGTAGTACTCGATCACGCTACCGAGATAGCTGGACAAGACGGCACGGCGAAGCTGGGTGCGCGAGAAGTCAGGTGGAGGGAGTGGCGCGTGCTGTTTCATGGCTTGGTCCTCTGCTGCTCTGAAGGGACTTGGCGACGGACTCCCGGCCGCTCTCGCGAGGTGATCGCGGCCGGCTGCTGATCCGAGCTCGGTTTCGGGGCCCCATGCTGCTGGGTGCCAATATTCTGCGGGCCAGGCCGGGATCGTTCACTGGCCGCGGGAGCCAAGACCGGTCCGTGCGACTGGTCGCGGCGCACAACCGCCACTCTCCACGACGATCATCAGCCGAACACGGCGGGGTGAACCAGCTTTGACGACAATCGCAGCAAGGCCTGTTGGGCCGCACGCCCAATGACATCGGAACGCGTTCTGTCAGGATCAAACGCCATGAGAACCAAAACTGCCGAGCGTGTCCCGCTGCAATGGCGTCATGCCGCCCCCGTCGTCGACGGCCAGAGCGTCGCGGTGGCCGACTCGATTCCCGTGGCCAACCCCGCCGACGCTGCACACCCGGTGGGCAGCACCGCGCTGGCCGATGTCGATGTACTGGATCGTGCGGTGGGCGCCGCGTCCGCTGCCTTCGCCGCCTGGCGGGACCTGGGTGCGGTCGCCCGCGGCACACTCATCCGGGAGGGCGCGGACGCGCTTGAGGCGCACATCGACGACATCGCCGCAACCATCGCCGCCGAGGTGGGCAAGCCGTTGGCAGATGCCCGCGGCGACATCGGCGGCTCGATCGCGATGCTGCGCAGCTTCGTCGCCCTCGTCACCGAGCTCGAGCAGAACGAGGATCGCAGCGGCCTGCCGGGCACCGGACAGGCCTCGTTCGTGCGCATCCGCCACGTGCCCGTGGGTCCTGTTGGGGTCATCGGCCCGTGGAACACGCCCGTCTTCCTCGCGTTCAACGGCATCGCCCCGGCCCTCGCGTCGGGTTGCACCGTCGTGGTCAAACCCCCGGCGGAGGCGCCGCTGGGTCTGACCGCCACCCTCCGCATCCTCGCCGCGCACCTGCCTCCCGGCGTGCTGAACGTCGTCCCCGGTCGCGGTTCGGTGATCGGCAGCGCACTGGCCGCGCATCCCGGCATCCGTGCCGTCATGTTCACCGGCGGCACGCACGCGGGTCGCTCGGTCGCCGTGGCGGGCGCGTCGAACGTGAAGAAGGTCGCCCTGGAACTCGGCGGCAACGACGCCGCGATCGTGCTGGCCGACGCGCGGATCGACGACGATCTGGTCACCGAGATGGCTGCGGGGTGTTTCTCGGTCAGCGGTCAGGTCTGCTTCAACATCAAGCGCATCTACGTGCATCGCTCGCGACACGACGAGTTCATCGAGAAGTTCTCGGCCGCGGTCTCGCGGATCGTGGTGGGCGACCCGTTCGACCCCACGGTCCACACGGGGCCGCTGACGACCCGGGACGGCTACGAGAACGCGCTGCGCCTGCTCGAGGCCGCGCGCGCGGCCGGTGCCGAGGTCGTCCCGCTCGGCATCCGAGCGGCTTCCGCCGACTGGGATTCCGGCACCTACATCGCGCCGACGCTCGTAACGGGCCTGCCGCACGATCACGAACTCGTCCTCGACGAGCAGTTCGCGCCGATCATCCCCGTCGTGCCGTTCGACACCGACGGCGAGGCGATCTACGAGGCGAATCGCACCGAGTTCGGGCTGAGCTCGAGCGTGTGGTCCGCCGACGTCACGCACGCCGAAGACGTCGCGCGACGCATCGAGGCGGGAAACACGTACATCAATGTCCACCGGCTCGGCGCATCCGTGCCGCTCGCACCATTCGGCGGCGTGAAGCAGTCCGGGAGCGGACGCACACACGGGCTGCACTCGCTGCACCACTGCACCGAAGAGCACGCGATCATCGCGTTCGACGATCCGTCGACCAAGCTGCCCGGTATCGCCGGCTGGCAGAGCATCGTCGGCAACGAAGAGGAGAGAGCATGACCACCACGACGTCGGGATCCGCCGGCCACGAGGCGCGCCCGTACCTGCGCCTCGCTACCGAAGAGGCCTGGGCGCCGCCCGAACTGTTCGACGTGTACCGCACGCTGCTGGCATCCAAGGCCGTCGATCCGGGCTTCGAGTCGCTCATGGAATATTTCCTGCGCTCGAACCACCCCCAGCCGCGCAGCGTCATCGACAAGCTCGCCGACCTCGGCCCGCAGCGCATCGCCGACATGGACGCCACGGGCATCGACCGGCAGATCCTCGGCCTGACGGCACCCGGGACGCAGGTGCTCGACAAAGACACCGCGCACGGGATCGCGTAGCTGTCGAACGACCGGCTCGCCGAGGCGGTCGCCGCGCATCCGGACCGCTATTCGGGCCTGGCCGCGGTCGGTTTCGAAGACGCCGACCGGGCCGTGGCCGAGCTCGACCGGGCGGTGGGGTCGCTCGGCCTGAAGGGGCTGATCGCGAACTCGCACATCAAGGGCGCCTATCTCGACGAACCGCAGTTCCGCCCGATCCTCGAGAAGCTCGCCGACCTCGACGTTCCGCTGTACCTGCACCCGCAGACTCTGCCGGCGGACGCGATCCGCCCGTACCAGGAGGCGGGGCTCGACGGTGCGATCTGGGGGTTCGGCGCCGAAACCGGGCTGCATCTGCTTCGCCTGATCACCTCGGGGACGTTCGACCGCATCCCCAACCTCCGCGTCGTCGTCGGGCACCTCGGCGAGGGCCTGCCGTACTGGATGCACCGGATCGACCACATGCACGCCAAGCAGGTGGCCGCCGGCCGCTACGACGCGATCAAGCCGCTCCAGCAGCGGCCGAGCGAGTACCTGAAGACCCACATCTGGCTGACCACAAGCGGTATGCCGTGGGAGCCCGCGATCACCTTCGCTCGCCGCGCCGTCGGTGTCGACCGCGTCATGTACGCAATGGACTACCCGTACCAGTTCGTCGCCGACGAGGTGGCCGACATGGATGCGCTCCCCTACCCGCAGGACGAGCTACGCGACTTCTTCCAGGTCATCGCGGAGCGCGTCTTCGCGCTGTAGCGCTCGGGAGTGATGGACGCGGCCCGCGATGGCGCGGGCCGCGTCCCTCGTCTGTGGCGGGACCACTGGAACAGGGTCGTGACCTTGACGAACGGGTCGTAGCCGGTCATCGACTCCTTGTCAGGCTGGTTGGTTCTCAACGACCCGGATCCCGCCGGTCGGGGGTCGCTCAGTCGTTGACGCGTAAAAGCGTGCGGCCTATTCGTCATCGCCGGTTTCGACGGTGAGCCGGGAGCCGTCGCTGACGCCGAGTAGATCGAGCAGGTCCTCCTCGTCACCAGGCTGCGTCTTGCCGGGTGCGCGTTGCTTCGGGTAGTTCCCCGGCGGGACGAAGTGCTTGCCCAGGGTTTCGGTCTGCCGCTGGTAGTTCGATCCGATGGCGTCGCCGTAAAGCTGGCTGGGCTCCTCTGCCATCCTCTCGAAGGTGAGTTTGCAGACGGGTTGACGGTCCTCGATCATGAAGGGTACGTCGTGAGCGCGCACTTCCAGTGCAGCCGTCGAACCGCGGAATGCTCCATCTCGGTCGTAGCCGAAACCTGGGTCGAAGAACCCTGCGTAGTGTGTGCGGAGTTCGCCACTCGTTGGGTCGTATGCCGTCATTTCAGCGGCGAGGTCCGGCGGGATTGTGACAGCCTCGTACGACATG
>DATDBL010000366.1:0-39370 GCA_036524855.1 Aldersonia sp.
ACGGCGGCCAACACCTACCTGGACCGCTACGTCGAGCGACGCAATCGCGACGCGGAACTGCCGTGGCGCAACGTGATCTGGGAGCATTGGATCACGGGCGGGAGCGGCGGCGCGGCAATGCGCGACGACCACGGCTGCACCGCCGAGCAGGCATGCCTGCTCTACGACGCGCTGATCGGGGACGACCGGACCGGCCCGGTGGCGATTTCGATCGACGACCTGAACGACCGCGCCGCCCGCTCCCGCTCGGTCGAACAGGCGAAAACCCAACGGGCCGAACCGGACCTCGCCGTGCCCACCGGCAACGGGCAGCCGCGTCCGACCCTGTCGACGGCCTACGTGGCACCGCGCGACGAGCTCGAGCAGCGCCTCGCCCGGATCTGGACCGACCTGTTGGGGATCACCCCGATCGGCGTGCTGGACAGCTTCTTCGAGCTCGGCGGCGAGTCGCTCGCGGCGATGCAGCTGCTCTCCCGGCTGCGCGACGACTACGAAGTCGACCTGCCGCTCGGCCAGCTGTTCAAGGAGGCCACCGTCGCGCTGCTCGCCGATATGATCCGGCAACGTCCGGCACCGGGTCCGCCACTCGATCCGGCACCGGCGGCGGTGGACGAACCGATCGGCGACCCCGGGGAGATCGAGCGGATCCTGCGCGAGATCGAACAGCTCTCCGACGACGACGTGGAGCGGGAGTTGGCCCGGGGCACGGAGCCCGACCTGTGACCCCGCACCGGGACATCCTGTCACCTGCCGCGATCACCGCCCTGTTCGCACGGGCCCTGCGCGTCGAATCCGTCGGCGAGCAGGCCGATTTCTGCGGGTTGGGCGGTGACGACGCCGCGGCGCTGGACCTGGCCGGGCGGGTCCGGGCGACGACCGGTGTCGGGGTGCGCGGTTGGGAGGTGTTCGACCATCCCACGCCGATCCAATACCGGAGCCGGCTGATCGAACTGATGGATTCGGCGACCGCGCCGGGGCCGCCACGGCCGCGCCGATCGAGCGAGCCCGTTCCGCTCGGACCGGCGCAGGAGAACATGGCCCTCATCGAGCGGGCACTCGGGCGGGCGATGTTCAACGTGTGTCAGCGAATCGACGTGCGAGGCGACGTCGACCGCGCCGCGCTCGTCGCCGCGGTCGGCGACGTCGCGCATCGGCACGAGGGGCTGCGCATCCGGCTCCGCGCGCACGGCGGGCGACTGGTTCAGCAGGCGGCGCAACGGGTGCAGGTACCGCACCGAACCGTCGGGGTCGATTCCGGTGACCCGGAGGCCCTCGTCCCAGCGGTGGTGGAGGCCGAGATGGCGTCGGCCTTCGACCTCACCCGCGAGCCGCCGATCCGGTCGACGCTGATCGAAGCTGCGCCGGATCACGCCATCCTGATCCTCACGCTGCACCACCTCAGCTACGACGGGCGCTGCAAGGCGATCGTGCGCACGGACCTGGCGCGGGCCTATCGCGCGCGACTGTCCGGGGACCATGCCGCGCCGCCGCCGACGCTGCAGCTCTCCGATGTGATGGCGTGGCAGCACGAGCGCGCCGAGCACGCCGACGAGCACCTGGACTACTGGCGCTCGGTATGCTGCGACACCCGCCGCGTCGAACCGCAATCATGCTACCGGAAAGGGCATCTGACGTTCGCGGTCCCGGTGGACGAACGGCTCGACTTGGCGGCGGCGGAGGCGGCGGTCACGGTGCAGGCGCTGTTGGCCACCTGCTACCTGGCGGCGATCCACGAGCTGGACCCCGAGGGTGGCAACCGGCTCCCGGTCGTCGTCCAGCTCGACAATCGCGAATGGCACGAGTCCGCGGAGGTCGTCGCCACGCTGTCGAACATGGTGCCGATTGCGGTGCGGCGGTCCGTGCTCGGCGAGATCGGCGTTGCGGCGCCGGAAGTGCACGAGGCGCTGCGAAACGCCTGCCGGCATCAGGAGCTTCCATCGGAGGCGGTGTTCGCCCGGCTCGGCGGCATCCCGGACGGCTTCCCCCGCTACGGGTTCGGCATCCTCGAACGGGAGGGTCGCTCGCTTCGCGTCCCGGGGGGCGTCCTGCAGGGGCGCTCCGCGCGGGCGAACGAAGACGAGGTCGATCCCTCGTCGTTCGACGCCGTGCTGGAGCTGCGCCCCGTGCCCGGCATGCTGGAGTGCTCGCTGACCTACTGCGTCGATCATGTCGGCGCCCGGCGCGCGGCCAAGCTCGTCGCCGACTTCCGCCGGTCGGTGGCGCGGTCCGTCCGCGCGCGCAGAAAGGTGTCGGCATGACGGTCGAGGAGGCGGTAGCCCGAATCTGGTGTGATGTGCTGGGTGTTCAGCGCGTGGCCCCGGACGCCGACCTGCTGGATCTCGGCGGCGACGAGGTAACCGCCGGCTGGATCGCGGGCCGGATCCGACGGGCGTTCCCGGCCTGCACCGTGACCGGCCGCGACGTGATGGTCGACGCGCCCACCGTGAGCAGCCTGGCCGCTCTGGTCGACGCGTCGCGTCCTCCGCTCGAGATCTCCTCGCAGCAGGAGGCATTGCTGGCACGCAGCCGGATTGCCCGGGTGCGGGGGATCCCGATGCGACCGTTTACCGTCGGAGCGGCGGTGGAGATCATCGGCCGGTTGGACGTCGAGGCATTGCGAGTGTCGTTGGCTCAGATCGTCGCTCGCCACGCGCCGCTGCGCACGAGCTACTGCCTGGACGGCGCGTGGCGAGTGGTGCTCAACGAGGACGTGCCCGCGTTCGCGCTGCCGGTCGTCGACCTGCTCGCCCTGCCCGCGGCACGGCGCGACGCGGCCGTCACCGCTGCCCTGGTCGAGGCCGCCAACACCGTGTTTCACCCCGACGACCCAGTCCGGCTGCGCGCGCAGCTGCTGCGCACCGGCGACGACCGGTATGTGCTGGGCCTGGTGCTGGACCACCTTGTCGCCGACGGTTCCTCGATCGACGTGCTCTACGCCGAACTGAGCGCCGGGTACGCCGCCAACCGCGGTACCGAACCGGTGAACCACGCCTTCTTCGAGTTCGTGGCCGAGCAGCGGCGGTGGAGTGTGTCGCCCGAATGTGCCGCGGAGATCACGTTCTGGCGGGACACGCTCGGGCCCGACGGCGTGCACGGGGATATGCCGCTCCCGTTCGAGCGAGCGGTCGACGCCGGCGCCGCAACCGTGGCACACACGATCGGCGCCCGGTTGCCCCCGGAGACGGTGGCCCGGCTCGATGCCGCCGCGCGGCAGACCCGCTCGACCCGGTTTCGGGTGGTCCTCGCCGCGCTGTCGGTGGTGCTGAACCGGGTCACCGGTCGCGACACCGTGACGATCTCGTCACCGGATGCCAACCGCAGCCATCCCGGTGCCGCCGACGCGATCGGGTGGTACGCGCACGTCGTGCTGTATCGCTGCGACCTGTCCGGCGATCCCGACCTCGACCAGGTGATGAACCGCGTCCGGCACACCTTCACGCAGGCGCAGGCGCACAAGCACCTGCCCTACCGGGACCTCACCCGCGCACTGAGCCCGGACACCTTCGGTCTGCCACGCACCGCGACCTGGGTGAGTCTGGTGGCGGTGGACACGCCGGTGCTCGAGCTGACCGGATTGCGTTGCCGCCCACGCAACATCCCCGCCGACGCCCCCAACCGCGCGCTCGAGGTGGAACTCGAGGACCACCACGACGGCGCCGTCGAGCTGCGAATCAACTTCGACGCGTACCGATTCGACGAGTCCGCGGTCGCGGACCTGTTCGATCGGATACTGCTTGTGGTGGGCCGGCTCGCCGAGGACCGCTCGATCCGGCTCTCCGCGCTGCCGTCGGGGTAGGGGGTGCGGCTGCGCCGCACCCCCTTAAGACCCCGCGCCAAGCCGCGAGGGTTGCTGCCAAAACAGTTTCGCCGCTGCGCGGCCCTGCAACCCGCACCGGGCCTCGGCCGCGGTGCGGGCACGCAGACGAACGACACCGACGGGTGGATCATGGCCGAGTACCGACGAGTTCGTCGAGGAGGGCTGCGACTCGCTTCCTGATGTCGTCGCGGATCGGGCGGACGGCGTCGATGCCCTTGCCGGCGGGGTCGGGCAGGTCCCAATCCCGGTAGCTGACGCCGGGAAACACCGGACAGGTGTCGCCACAGCCCATGGTGATGACCACGTCCGAGGTTTCCACGGCGTCGGCGGTGAGAATCTTGGGGGATTGCGCCGAGATGTCGATGCCGACCTCGGCCATCGCCTCGACGGCGGCGGAATTGATCGTGTCGGCCGGTGCACTCCCGGCGGAGCGCACCTCGACGCGGTCGCCGCCGAGGGCGGCGAGGAACCCGGCCGCCATCTGGGAGCGTCCTGCGTTGTGCACGCAGACGAACAGCACACTGGGCTTGGATGTCATGAAAACGGTGCCTTTCGAAGTATCGGCTGCCTCACGAGGTCAGGGTGAGGTGTAGTTCGGTGAGCAGCTGGCGGACGCGGCGTTCGATGTCGTCGCGGATCGGGCGGACCGCTTCGATCGACAGGCCGGCCGAGTCGTCGAGGACCCATTCCTCGTAGCGGCGGCCGGGGAACACCGGGCAGGCCCACCGCGGTGTCGCCGGCGAGGTGGGTGTCGGTCATCACGGCCTCCGAGGATCGGTGTGGGTGGGTGTGTCGTGTGGGACGACGACGTTGTCGGAGCCGCGGGCGGCGTCGGGGTAGAGCGCGGCGAGCAGCCCGAGCCCGATCAGACCACCGACGACTTGCGCGGCGATGAATCCCGGGACGGAGCCGGGGGCGATGCCGGCGAAGGTGTCGGAGAAGATGCGCCCGATGGTGACCGCGGGGTTGGCGAACGAGGTCGAGCTGGTGAACCAGTACGCGGCGCCGATGTAGGCGCCGACCGCGGCCGCGGACAGCGCGGCACGGCCGGTGCGTGCAAGGGCGAAGATCAACGCGATCAGCCCGGCGGTGGCGACGACCTCGCCGATCAGATGTCCGGTGGTGAGGCGGTCCTTGTCCGAGATCTGGAAGGCCTGCAGATCGAACATGACATTTGCCAACACGGCCCCGGCGATGCCACCGAGTATCTGGGCGGCGGCATAGCAACCGACGTCGGTGCCCGACAGGCCACTGTCGGTGCGACGACCCAGCAGCCAATCGGCGGCGGAGACGACCGGATTGAAGTGCGCTCCCGATACCGGTCCGAACAGCAGGATCAACACCGCGAGACCGAACACGGTTGCGGTGGAGTTCTCCAGCAGCTGCAGACCGACGTCGTCGGGCGACAGTTGTGCCGCCGCGATTCCGGAGCCGACGACGACGGTGACCAGCAGCGCGGTGCCGACGAACTCGGCCAGCAGCCGCCGCGGCAGCGGGAGCACGCTCACGCGCGTTCCGCCGTGGTGCGCGCATCGACACCGAACAGCTGGGAAAGTTCCCGTAACGCCTCGGGTTCGATGCGGTAGTAGACCCAGGAACCGCGGCGCTCACTGTCGAGCAACCCGGCGGTGCGCAGCACCTTGAGATGGTGGGAGATGGTGGGCTGGCTCAATTCGATCCCGGCCGACAGTTCGCACACGCAGGCCTCGCCGTTGTCGCGGCTGGCCACCGCGCTCATCAACCGCAACCGCACCGGGTCGGCCAGCGCCTTCAACTTCGCTGCCAGTTCGGTGGCGGCATCGCTGGACAGCGGTTCACGCACCAGTGGCGCGATCAGGCAATCGGCGACATCCGCGGCCGGGAGATCCTGTTTCGACACCCATCGATATTGGCCGATGTCGAATCCGGTTGGCAAGTGAACAGTCGGTGAACGACCGGCAGCGGCTCGGTCCCGGGCTCGAGGGACATCCGGCTGCGACAATGGACCGTGGTCGAGGGCGAGGTGATCTGTCATGGCGGAGTCGAGTGTGGACCGGCAAGCGATCGTCGCGGAGTTGGAGCGAACCCGCCGCACCTTCCGGCTCCTGGTCGAATCCGCCGGGGACGACGATTTCGATCGTGCTTCGGCCGGGACCCGGTGGACCAACGAACAGTTGTTGTTCCACATGGTGTTCGGGTTCATGGTGGTGCTGCGGCTGGTGCCGTTGGTGCGGCTGTTCGGTCGACTCCCGCCCGCCATCGGTCGGGCACATGCGCGGCTACTGAATGCCGCGACCACGCCGTTCCACGAGATCAACTTTCGCGGCTCGTGCGCGGCGGCTCTGGTGTTCGACCGGCGGCGCATGGTCGGCAAGTGCGACCGCGTGATCGCCGCGCTGGAACGCAAACTCGCCCGCGAGCCGGAGCGGAACCTGCGGCTCGGGATGGCGTTCCCGAGCCGCTGGGATCCGTTCTTCGCCGACTACATGAGTCTTGCCGAGGTGTACCGGTATCCGGTGCAGCATTTCGACTTCCACCGCCGCCAGCTCACTCTCGGCGAGTAGTCGGGGTGAACCTGCGGCGGCCGTCAGCAGCAGGCTGTCGCGGGGGCGGGCTGGTCTGGCTTCGTGCCGGAGGGCTCGGTGTCGGCCTGGTCGGCGGAGTCGCAGGAGCAGCCACCCGATTGGTCGGCGGCGAGGAGTTCGGGGCTGGTCCCGAAGGTATACGCCGGCTCGGCGCCGAACAGCTTGGAGTAGAACGCCACGGCCTCGTCGAGGTTGTCGACGTTGAGGGCGAGCTGGACACGGGACACGACACTCCTCCACTTGTGAGACATATATCGAAATAACTGCACGCCAAGGATGAGTACCTTTTTGACATATGTCAATAGTGTGGACAGAATCGGTGTGTGCCGAAGACGTTGCCCGTGGTCGACATGTCCGCGCGGGTGTGCTGCGCACCGGCCGCTGCCGGTCCGGTCGACGACGCCGCCGCCTTGGAGGTGGCGCTGCGGCTGAAGGCGATGGCCGATCCGGCGCGGGTGAAGTTGATGTCGTTGCTGCTCACCAGCGCGGTCGGGTCGGAGACCACCGGTGGTCTCGCTGCCGTGGTCGGGTTGTCGGAGTCGACGGTGAGCCACCACCTCGGGCAGTTGCGCACGGCCGGGCTCGTTGCGTCGCAGCGGCGCGGGATGAACGTCTATCACCGTGGCCGACGCGACGCGCCCGGGGCCCTGTGCCTGGTGTTGGACGCAACTGCTGCAGCTGACCGACGTGAGCGGCTACCGCTTGCGCGCGGTGGATCTGATTCGGCCAGGCTGCGTCCATCGGCGCGTAGCGTCGTCTATAGAAGAGGCACCGGGGTACTCCGGTGTCCTTCGACGGCGGAAGCGAGCATGCGGTGACCTCGACCACGTCCCCGACCGACCCGGCCACCACCGAAGGCATCTGGCGCGAGTTCGGCACCCAGCTGCACGCGTTCGTGCATCGCCGGGTGTCGGACCCGCAGCGCGCGGACGACGTCCTCGGCACCATCGCGCTGCATATCCACACCAACGTCGGCCGGGTCGAGGACCGCGACCATCTCGTCGGGTGGGTGTATCGGGTTGCCCGCAACGCGATCATCGACGAATACCGCCGGGCGGCGCGCGAGCGTGCTCGGCTCGAGCCGCTCGCCAGCGACGCACCCCCCGAAGCCGGCGATGATTGGGGTGAGGATCAGCCGAGTGCGCTCACCGAACTCGCCGCCTGCATGCGCCCGCTGCTCGACGGGTTGTCGCCCGAGCAGCGCCGCGCGCTCGAGTGGACCGAGTTCGACGGCATGACCCAGGCCGACGCGGCCGCGCGGGAAGGAATCTCGGTGTCCGGGATGAAGTCTCGCGTGCAGCGTGGCCGGCAGCGGCTGGCCGAGCTGCTCGGTCGATGCTGCGCGCTCACCCTCGATGCGCGCGGAGTGCCGATGGACTACACGGCATCCGTCGACTGCCGCTGCACCGACGGCTGACCGGGCGCGCCGGGCGCCCGGTCGGCCCGACGATCATGCGCAGCAAGCAGAGCTGCTCTGACTCTCGCACGCCACCGCGCACTCGGAGGTGGTCTTGCCTTCGGGGTTGGCGGGGTTGTCGTCGGTCACCGCGTAGAACTCCCACCATCCGTTCGGCACGTCGGGGGCGGTGACGAACACCTTGTCCTGCACGGCGTGGCAGCACAGATCCTGTTCGGCAACCCTGGCGGACAGGCCGGCCGCCCGGAACCGGTCCAACCGGTCGAGCACCTCGTCGGTGGTCTGTGCCTCGACCCCGAGATGGTTGAGCCGCTCACTAGCGCCGGGGTTTTCGATCAGGACGAGCTTCAGCGGCGGGTCTGCGACCACGAAGTTCGCGTAACCGGCGCGCTGCTTGTGCGGCGAAACACCGAACAGTGCGGTGTAGAACTCGGTGGCCGCAGCGACGTCGTCGACGTTGAGCGCAAGCTGAATCCGGGTGGTGGTCATAGTGGTCTCCTTGGGGTCGAGACACCGTCCGGGGTGCGGTGCCGCTCTTACAGACGAGCGACGAGGCGAACGGACGCAGCGTCATTGCTTCGAAACCTTCGGTGCGTCCATGCGAGCCGGCGTGCGTCAGCACCGACATCAATTGCCGCCTACAGAGGTGCCGCCATGACCGGACAACTGCAGATCGTGCCCGAGGATTGGAACCGGGCAATGGCGATCGTCGCGCATCCCGACGATCTCGAGCACGGCGCGGCGAGCGCGATCACCCGCGGGACCGGGGCCTGCAAAGCGGTCGCCTACGTGATCGCCACGGACGGCGAGGCCGGCATCGACGGCCTCACGCCGGCCGAGGCCGGTCCGCCGCGGCAGGGAACCTCGGTGGGGCGATCTGGTCGCGACGGTTACTGCTGCTCCCGCAGGGGAACCCCGCCCGGAGGCGGATAGAAGGATGGAGAACATGATGTGTCAGCAGATCATGAGCATGGCGATGGATTGGATGTTGCCGCCGTGGGCGATGCCCATCATGCCTCACTGACCAATGTCGGTGTAGATCTCCAGGCGCACGTCGTCGGTGCGGCACCTGCATCGCCGCCGAGTGCGTCATCGTGGTGTCGCCGGCGGTGAGGGTGATGCTGCGGAACCGGTTGTTCAGGCTCGCACACCACTTCGCCGTCGGTAACCTGCGCTCCCGGGGGCGGCGCCGCGAATCCGGATTGGACCGGCCGCCCGAACCCGCCACCCGCGTCCGGGACGGCAGCGGCCCGGGCGCCTCGTTGCTCGAACGCGCATTGAGCACTCTGAATCCCGCTGACCGCGCCGTGATCCTGCACGCCTACTACGGCCGGCTCACGACGGCCGATATCGCCGAACGAGCAGGCATCCCCGAAGACACAGTGAAATCCCGCCTGCATTACGGTGTTACGGCGCTACGGGCAGCCTGCCACGAGACCGGACCGACCGATCCGAATCATCGCACGTAATACCAAGATCGTCCGCTCGTCCAAGGACGACGCCGAAACAACTCCTCCTCCACGACGACACGGCGTGCTCTGCATGACAACGTCTTCGAATAGCGACCTCGCCATGGACGCACTCGCATGCGAGCCGGTCCGGCCGTCACGACTGGTTCCGCTCGGCCAGATCCTGCAGGAATCGTGGCATACGGCCAGCGCCGAAGTCGTAGTAGCGCACCCACTGCGGCGTGATCGCAATGCGCGCCTGCTGGTCGTACATCTCGCGGCAGTTCCGCTCGAACTCGTCCGCCGCTTCGGCGTCCATGGTCTGCCTGGCGGCGTCGAGGTACTCGGGGACGACGCCGTCGACAATCTGCACGCTGGCCCGCCCACGTATCGACAGTGCCCGCGCCTGCTCGGGCGTGTCACCCGCGTCGATGGCCAGTGCAACTTCCGGGCGAGCCGATAGCGCCGCGACCTTCGGCGCGGTCGTGGCGGTGGCGATGACAACCTGCTCACCCGTCCAGAAGAACCCGACCGGGATCACCCGCGGTGTCCCGTCCTTCCCGGTGTAGGCGAGGTGCGCCGCCGAAGTGGAAACGAGCAGGTCCCGCGCACCGGGTGCGCCCAGTTCGTTTTCGATGTCTTGCTGATCCACACTCGTTCTCCTTCCGTGCTCTCCGTGACCATGGTGCCCGATCGGGTACCGGGCGCCCGCGGGGAGTTGCCGAAGCGCCGCTGGCGGGTCGACGCCGACGGGCCCCACCGGCCGTGAGGTTGTCCGAGCTTCTGGTCGCGCATTGTGTGGTTCGCGGCTGGCGCCGCCGCTCGCCCGGCCGTCGCTCGTCGAGCCATGCCGGGCGTCGCCGATAGGGTGGGTCAGTCCTTGAAGGCGTCCTTGACCTTCTCGCCGGCCTGCTTGAGGTCACCCTTTGCCCGATCCTTGTGGCCCTCGGCCTCGGTGTCCTTGTCGCCGGTGGCCTTCCCGACCTTCTCCTTTGCCTTGCCTGCCAACTCTTCTGCCTTGTTCTTCGCCTTGTCCACGGCGCCCATGATGTCTCCTGTCGCGGGGTGCTGTCCGGCCGCGGGTTCGCGGACGGTCGACCGCGCGGACTGCATCACCACCCGGCCGGGGCATGGATACCCTTCCCAGCGGCTCCTAACCCTCCGTCGCGGGATGGTCGGTCCTTACGGCTCGTGGCCGGCGCCACCGACAGACCGGTCGTCTGCGACCCAGGAGCGGTCACCGGGGTGCAACGCCCCGTACCGGGGCGCGGTCAGCTCAACGTCCGATCCGAGGGGACGACCGCTCCTGAACGAACCCGTGGGGGCGCTCGGCGCAGTGCCATATTCAGTCCCCGGTGAGCTCGGCACGAAGTTCGGTAAGAGTCTTCGACAGCACTCGAGAGACGTGCATCTGCGAAATGCCCAGCTTTTCGGCGATCTGGGTTTGTGTCATTTCGCCGAAGAAGCGCAGCAGAAGGATGGTGCGTTCACGCTCGGGCAGCCGGCTCAGGGCGGGCTTGAGGGAGACGAAACCCTCCACATTCTCCATCGCGTGGTCACAGGCCCCGAGGGTGTCCACCAACGAGACTTCGTCGTCGTCATCCCGCAGGGATGTGTCCATGGACACGGTTTGATAGGCGCCACCTGCGATCAGCCCCTCCGCGACGTCGGTCGGCTCCATTCCCAATTCGTGCGCGATCTCACCTGGTGTGGGCGCGCGCCCGAGCCGCTGTGACAGCGATTCGACGGCCTTCTTGATCTCGAGATGCAGGTCCTTGAGCTTGCGGGGAACGCGTATCGCCCAGCCAACGTCGCGGAAGTGGTGTCGAACCGCTCCCATGATCGTGGGGACCGCAAAGGAGATGAAGTTGGTGCCGCGGCTGACGTCGAATCGGTCGACCGCGTTGACCAGTCCGAGCCGAGCGACCTGGAGCAGGTCGTCATAGGGCTCACCGCGACCGCGGAAACGGCGAGCGATGTGTTCGGCGAGTGGGAGGGCTCGGGTGACGATTTCCGTGCGGACGGCGGCCGCGTCGTCCTGGGCGTGACACATTCGTACGAACAGCTCGGTGAGGTCGTCATAGGAGTCGGATGTGTCGGGTTCGGGGCCTGGTCCGACGACCACTACCTGTCGCCGCCGCTCGGCTTGGTGAAAGTGACGGTGGTGCGAAAGGTGCGCGGACCGAGCGGTTCGTGGGTGGCGGATATCGTTTCGGTCAGTGTTCGAAGCACGTGCCACCCGAAGCTCTGTTCGTCGGGAAAGCGACCGGTGAGGGTCTCTGTCCACACGCGCACGTGCAGCTCGTCGTCGATGACGTGGAATAAGCACACCAGCTCAGCCCCGCTGCTCGCATCCGTGATCAGCGTCGAGCACACTTCGTCCACGGCCAACTTGACGTCGGACGCGTCATCGAGGGTGAAGTCGGCGAGCACCGTGATTGTTTCGGCCATCGCGCGGAGCACCGGAAGCTGGCTGAGGTCCGCGCAGACTCGCAGCTCGACAGGGGTCGGCAAGGGGGGTGCGTCTGGAAGGGCCATGTCGTCCTCCGACATTCCAACTACAAGGCTTCAAGGTTTCACCTGCCAGGCTACTCAGTAGACTCGCGGGTCAATCATCGCCTCGGATCCCGGTTACATCAGAGTGAGGTGCTAGGTGATGTGCAGTTCTATTCCGATCGCAGACACCGCGATTCCGCTTGCACCGAGAGCGAGGGGCCAGCGCAAGGCATTGCCATAAAGCAGCACGCCCAAGGGCGCTGGACGACCGATGATCGCAGCGCCGGCCAGGATCACGGAATTGGCGAGGCCGCCGGTCATGCCGCTAGGGTCGCGTGTCACGCGGCTCAGCGTCGATCGGCGGCTGGGTGTCGGTCGGCTGAGCGCTATCAGCCTTGTGGTCCGGGTCGATCTCGTCGGCTCGTTCCCATTGCTGGTCCAGCTCCTCGCGTGAGGTGGCCGCGTTGGAGTTCTCTTGTCCGGCCTGGTGCTGCAGGCGCTCGGATTCGGCCCTCTTGGCGTCGGCCTCGGCGGCGGCGGCGCGGGCTTTGGCGGCCGTTTCGTCTGCCTGGGCCTCCCGCTGGCCAACTTCCATGGACTTCTCTCGCGCCTCGGCGCGAATCTGCTCGGCCTGGCCGCGGCGGTGTTCCCTACGCTTGCGGAGCAGCGCCCAGACGAGCGCGGCAACGACCAGGATCACGACGACCGCGACCACGATCCACACGACAGTATTGGTGGTATCCATTTTCGGCTCCTCAACGCCGGATCATTCGATTTGGTCGTACTGTTCGATCGGCCGTTCCCTGCCGAAACACCGGTCGGATGTGTGAGCAACGGACTCCCGTGCGCGGCTGAGCATTGCCGAGAACGATCCCGCCGGCCCTCCTTTGGCCAGGTGATCGAAAAGCCGGTCGCCCGCATGCTCGCGGGCAGTGGACGATCCGTCAGTGCGCTCGCCGGTCACGAGGACGCATCCTCCCGTTCTCCTGAAGGTCCACGCCGGGCCGGCGCGGTCCGTGTCTGTGACTGCCCCAGCGACACGACACGCAAACCTTGCTGTCCGAATCCGCGGCGCACGCGGTCAGCGTTCCGGTCGCGGCGAACGTGACACGTGAAAGCAGGCACGCGATGGGTCGGATCGGCCAGGTCGTGCGGGAGACGACCCGCCACCGTCAATCGCGCAGGAATCGGGAGCCGAACTCGACGGCGGCGTTCGAGACGGCCTTGCTTGGGCTCCACGCCGGGAGATCTACCGCGCGGTCGGGTCGGCCAGTGTCGTGGTCATCCGGACGCACGTGCCCGTCTCGCTGCGGTCGATGTCCACCGAACCGGACATGGCGCGCATCATGTCGATACCGCGCCCCCGGCGTTCGCGGGCCGCAGTCGGTCTCCAACTCCCCGTGTCGGCCACGGTGACCGACACGGTGCGGAACGCCACCTCGACAGTCGCCGTCACCGCGAGGTGTCCCGGATGTCGTCCGTGATAGGCATGCTCGATGCTGTTGGTGCACGCCTCGTTGACGGCACACACGATGTCGGCAGCGGAGTCCGCCGGTACAGCCGCCGCGGCCAGCCAGCCGCGCAGATCGCGACGCACCGCTGACAGTTCGGCAGGGTCGGCTTCCGTCTCGATCCGCAGCGGCGGTGGTGGTTGCCGGTACACCATCACCGCCACATCGTCCTCGTACCCGACGTCAGGGCGAAATGTCGACAACACGAGATCGGCCACGGCGTCCGGGGCGAGGGCGCCGGCATCCGCGAGGAGATCACCGGCCCGGTGCACAGCTGTGTCGACGGATCCGCCGCGCCGTTCGACGAGTCCGTCGGTGTAGAAGAGCACGGTCGAGCCAGGAGGCAGTTCGACGGTCGCCTCGGGGCGAGGCGAGCGGTCGTATGTTGCCAGCGGGACCGCGGTCGCCTCGTCGAGCAGACGCCACCCGACGCCGGGGGCTGCGAGCAGCGTCGGCATGTGCCCCGCGCTGCTGTAACGCAGTACACCTCGCGCCGGGTCCACGATCGCTGCGCACACGGTTGTGCAGGTGGCTCCGGGTGTGTGGGCGGCGACGATGTCGAGGTCGTCCAACAACGCGCCGGGGCTGTTGCCGTGCAGGAACAGGGCCCTTGCCGAGCTGCGGAGTTGCCCCATCACGGCGGCGGCCGGAAGCCCGCGCCCGACGCAGTCGCCGACGATCACCCCGACGGTGCCGTCGCCCGTCCGCACCACGTCGTACCAATCGCCTCCGATCTCCAGCGGTGGTTCCGACGGCTCGTATCGGGCCGCGAATCCGGCCGGGATGTCCGGCTCCCCGAGCATGGCGCGCTGCAGGGTCAACGATGCGATCCGGGCCCGGTCGTACGTACGTGCTCGCTGCAATGCGAGGGTCAGGTGGCTGGCCAGCAGCGTCATCATCGTCCGATCGGCGGGGGTGATCGAGGCAGAGCGGGCCGCCTCCAGCCACAGCGCGGCGTCGGCGGTTGCGCTGAGGGAGATCACGATGCCCGGCGCCGCGCCGCGGGCGTGCACCACATCCATCGTCAGTGGCGACCATCGCCGGGCGCGGTCGAGCGTCTCTCGCAGTTCGTGATCGAGCGTGGACCACGCGGTCTCCTCCGTGCCGGTCGCGAGCACGTCAGGGTCATCCCGATCGTCGGTCCACACGGCGGCCATTGCCCAGCGGGCGTCGATTGCGGTGCGGCATTCGTTCAGGCCGATCGTGATCACGTCGGCGACACTGGCTGCGGCGCCGATGGCGGTGGCCAGATGTGCAGCGGCCTGCTCCCGCTCAGCGGCGACACGGTCAGCGGTGACGTCACGGATCGTCCCGACGAAGACGGGTTCCTGTTCCGACCCGGTCAACGAACTGAGGTTGACGGCGAGCCATGCAGCGTGCCCGTCGCGGTGGCGGATCGGGACCGAGATCAGCCCGCCACCGTTGCGGATGCAGTGCGACAGTGTGTCCACGGCCTCGTTGCGATCGGCCTCGTCGGTGGGAAGCCAGGGATGCGGCCAGTGGTACGGAAGTCCGTCGTGGCCGTATCCGGTCAGTTCGCCGAAGGCGGCATTGACCTCGACCACGGTGCCCTGTGCGTCGGCGACGAGGAATCCGTCCTGCAGCGACTCGACGAGAGCACGCTGGAACGCATGCTGTTCGGACAATTCGTCTGCCCGTTCGCGCTGCTGGAAGTAGCTGCGAGCGGTGCCGAGGAAGCCTCGGCTCGCGATGTCCAGAACCGTGAGGGTCTGCAACAGGAACTGCAGGGCGGACTCTGCGGTCTCCCGCTGTGCGGTGTCGCCCGCCGCGATTCCGAACTCCGTCAGCAGCCGGAAATGGGTTTCCGCCACCTCGAGGATGCTCACGTTCTCGCTGAGTGCTCGTCGCCCCAGGTCGAGGCCGGCGGTCAGGCTCGCCTCGTCCCGCTCGGACAGGTGCTGCTGCAATGCGGTTCGATAGGCAGCCCGGAAGGCCTCCACACTCGACGTCATCGGAGGGCTCCCTTGTGGCGTGCCACCAACACCAGGGCGTCGTCGGTGTCCGTGGCGTGGCCGGTGAGGATGTCGTCGGCGACCTCCTGGGCCGGTCGGGCCAGTCCGATCGTGTCCGCGAAGCGATCATCGACACCGTCGGTGGCCATCACCAGGAGGTCACCGGCCCGCATCGTGACGGTTCTGGGCTCGAAAGCGGTGGTGATCCGGTAGCCCACGATGCCCGCGCACTGCAGCACCCAGGCGCGGGTCCTGGGACCGCCGGGTGCGGCACCCACAACGGTGGCTGCGACGTTACCGACCCCGATCCACGACAGGGAGCCGTCGAATCCCATGAGCGCCAGGGAGATCGCGGCACCGTGGGTGTCGGCGAGCGCCCGGTGGCACATCCACATCAACTCGTCGAGCGGTTCGGTGTGATGGTCGGCGAGCACCTCGACGGCGCGCGCGGCGGCGTCGGCGGCGGGCGCGCCGTGCCCGAGTCCGTCGACGACGGCGAACAGCGCGCCAGGCCCGGCTTCGACCACGAGCAACCGGTCCCCGCAGACCGCCTCGCCCGGCAGGGCGCGACCGGCCTGCGCCCATTCGATCGGCCCGATCCGCCCACACTCACGCACCACTGGGCACCCACTTCCACATGATGACCCGAGTGCCCACTCCCACCCGAGATTGAACCTCCAGATGGTCCATCAGTCGACGCGCGCCCGGCAGGCCCAGGCCGAGACCCTCCCCCGTGCTGTATCCGTCCTCGAGGGCCAGTGCGACGTCGGCGATGCCCGGCCCCTGGTCGACGGCCTCGACCAGCAGCGCCTTGCGTCCGTCACGGTCGTCGATGAAGAGTCGGATCTCGCCGTGACCGGCGTAGTTGGTGATGTTGCGTGCCATTTCCGAGATCGCCGTGGCGATCATCGTCACGTCCGTCAGGGAAAACCCCATGTCGATGGCCATGCTGTGGCCGGCCTGCCGGGCGGTGACGATATCGTCCATCGTGTTCACCGCGATCGCCTTGTCAGTCATCGCGCGGCGTGCGTCTTCGTGGTGTGAGGGTGCGATCGAGCAGTGCCAATCCCTCGTCGAGGTCCAGGCAGGTGTGCATGTCGTCGAAGGTCAGGCCGAGTTGCACCATCGCGAAGGCTATCTCCGGTTGCAACCCCACGATCACCGTGTGTGCGCCGCGAAGGTGCGCCATGTGGGCGATGGTGCGCAATGAGCGAGCGGCGAACGAGTCCATGACGTCGATCGACGTCATGTCCAAGATGATGCCCAGGGACCGGGATCGACTCACGCGATCCATCAGGTCCCGCTGAAGGTGCTGAGCATCTGCATCGGTGAGAGCTGCCTGAACGGTCGCGATCAGGTAGCGGCCCTGTTTCAGGATAGGGACCGGCATGACAACACCCCTACCGAAGGTCGCGGGACTGTTCTCCAGTCCGGCTGACTTCGTAGCCGAGCAGTCGCTCGGCTTCCTCGATGCCGCCCTGCAGGTCGCCGACCGCGTTCATCTTGGACAGGTCCAGTCCAATCCGGACCAGGGTCAACGCGATCTCAGACGACAATCCGGTGATGATCACATTCGCGCCCATCAGTCCCGACGCGTCGACCGTTTGAACAAGGTGGTTCGCCACGGTGGAATCAATGGCCGGCACCCCGGTGATGTCGATGACCACCACCTTGGCCCGGTTCGCGCGAATTGCCCGCAGGAGCTGTTCGGTGAGTTGCCTGGCTCGTTGCCCGTCGAGGACGCCGATGATCGGAAGGATCAACAGCTGTTCTCGCACCTGCAGAACAGGGGTGGAGAGCTCGCGAATCGCCTCCTGTTGTTGCCGGATGATCCGTTCGCGCTCCTGCACGAAACTGACGCCGACGGTGTTCGCGATCCGGTTCGCCGCGGGCTCGTACGCATCCAGCACGCGGTTGAGCAGCTCGAAATCGGATTGATACTTCTCGAACAACGACCTGGCAAGCACGTCGCGCAGCAGCAGGACGATACCGAGCACCTCGTCGGTCTCCACCCCGCGTGGAATGATGCGCTCGGACAGGTCCTGGGCATACGCCTGCAGCGCCTCGACGCTGCCAGTCTCGAGAACCTCGACGTAGTTGTCGTACACCGACGTCGCCTCGGAAAACAACTCCTCCGGCGTCATCGCGGTCAGCAGTCGTGCCTCGGTGATGCGCCGCGCCCACTCCTCCCGCAACACCGACCGGTTCTGCCGAAGGTGCCCGACCAGCTCCGACAGCAAGGTCGCACTCGACGCTCGCGCCGATGCCGACGCGGCGGAGTCGGTCGACACCTCGGACATCGCACACCTCCATCGGGCGGAACGACTCAACCGCCAGCCGCTTTCACACAGTCACATCCACCGCGAGCCTATCGGCGCGGTGCGGGCCACCTGTGCGCAGTGGTGGCAATTGTCCCCACCAGAGGTCCTGCTCGTGGGAACTCGGGGAGCAACCTCATCTGCAGTGTGAGCGCGAATTGCGCCACCCAGGTGCCATTGAACACATGTTTGAACATCCCTCGTCGGGAATCCGGTAGCCGCAGCGGCACGCATAATCGCAGTCGGACAGACAGATGACCGCTGGTCGGTCGCGGCGACTACCCGCGGACGACGCCGTTCTCCTCATCCTCGGGGCGATGGCAATCGCGGTGGGCGTCACCGGACTGCGACGGACCGTGGAACCCGCGACGCGCGGAACAGATCGTCGCCAACCCATTCGTGGCGCGAGAGGGCGCGGCGTGGTCCACAATCAACAGGTGACCTCGTCCACACCCGACGATCCACGCGGCACCGCACGGGCGATCCGCGCGGAGGGCGCCGCTGTCCAGGTTGATCGACTCGACTCGGCTGTGGTCCTCAACGTGTCGGGAGAGATCGACATCGTCTCGGCACCGCTCGTGCAGGAAGCCGCCGAGCGGGTGCTCGACGACTCGCCAACCACGCTGATCATGAACCTGTCCGACGTGACGTTTCTGGCGTCCGCGGGATTGGCGATGCTGGTTCTCTGCCACCAGATGTGCGGTGAGCAGACCCGGTTCGGTGTAGTTGCCAATACCCGGGCCACGTCGCGTCCGATCGAACTCACCGGGCTCGACAGCGAGATGTCGGTCCACTCTTCCCTCGACGCGGCGCTCGCCGACTGAGACACGGTGCTGGGATGAGTCCTCGCCATCCGCGTGACTCGGCCGGGCGCCCACGCCACTGAATCCGATTGTTCAGGCCCGGCGCGGCCCGCGCCCCGAGCCGCAGGGCGGGTGGGTTCGATCTGCGTCCTCAGGGATTCGCCGCGGGACGTTGCGGGGTTCGATCGGAGGCGGGTCCGTTCGAACCCGAAGCCGGCAATCGGACCGCAAGGCCGCCGCAGCGGCGAGCGAACGCATTTCGAGAAGCTCCGCGCGCAAACTCCGACTATCCCAGCACACAGACGTGTTGATCTCCACCTGGCACTGGGACAGTTCCAGCTGAAGTGCCAGCCCGAAATCCTCGGCCGCTGCCGAGACAGCGGCGTTGCGCACCAAGGTCGCCCGGTGCCGGGGTCTACTAGGAGGAACTCCTCCTCGACGCCCACGGAGGGGCAGGTGGAACCGCCGCGCCGCGCACCCGCGCCAGGTCTCTGCTCGGTGCTCATGCTCTCGGGTGTGCCCCGGCGTCGCGGTCCGAACCCGCCAGCGGAACCGGTGCTGGGCTTCCTTCGTTCGACCCCTTGCAGATCGGGTATCCGAGGCATGACGTTCGTCGGAACCGAAGTGAGGGCCGCAAACGGATCAAGTCCCGCCGTCGCGCACCACCGGCGCGCACCAGCCTCGCCATCACCGCCGAGAACGTCGCCCGGCGCCAAGGCGAAGCCGTGAGGACGCCGCCCACTTCGGTGGTCAGCCGGGCAGCGTCTCCCCACCGATCGGCGCAAGCACCTCCCCGGAGTAGTACGACGACATGGTGCCGGAGGCGAAGAACACGTACGACGGAGCGATCTCGTCCGGCTGCGCGGGCCGCCCGAAGGGCGCCTGCTCACCGAAGCTGGCCACCTTCTCCTCGTCCATCGTGGCCGGGATCAGCGGTGTCCCGACCGGCCCGGGCGCAACCGCATTGACCCGGATCCCGCGCTCCTGCAACGCCTGCGCCAGCGAGTAGGTCAACGCGTTCACCGCTCCCTTCGTCGCCGCATAATCGATCAGGCTCTTGTTGCCGCGCAACCCGTTGACCGAACTGGTGTTGATGATGCACCCGCCGCCGGTAAGGTGCTCGACCGCCGCACGGCTGGTGTGGAAGAAGCTGTCGATGTTCACCGCGAAGGTGTGCCGCCACTGGTCCTCGCTGAGTTCGGCGAAATCGTCCACCGGATTCTGGTAGGCGACGTTGTTGACCAGGATGTCGAGGCCACCGAGGTCGGCCACGGCGCGGCGGACCACGTTGCGGCAGTTGCCGGCCATGGCGAGATCCGCGCGATAGGTGGCGCACCTGCGGCCCTCGGCCTGCACCAGCTCACCGGTGTGCCGGGCGTCCTCGTCTTCCTCCAGATAGGCGATGGCGATGTCGGCGCCCTCCTTGGCGAAGGCGATCGCGACCGCCCGACCGATACCCGAATCGCCACCGGTGATCAATGCCTTCTTCCCAGCGAGCAGGCCGCGACCACGGTAGTCGCGCATCTCGTCACGCGGCTGCTCGGCCATGTCCTCGGTCCGGCCCGGGTACTCGATGGTGTGCGCGGGTCGCTGCTGCTCCGACTGGTCGCTCATGCCAGCACGAGTACCCACCGGCGGGCGCCGCAACCGGCGTTTCGACTGCCTCCGGCGAGGTGACCGAGCCGGCATGGCCACATTGCTCCGTCACACCTCCCCACCTCCGCGCCGCCGATCCCGGACGCGATCACGGCCCTCGCCGAATGGACACGCGTGCGTGGGCGTGGGCGTGCATATGTCAGCGCACGCGCACCGCGGCCCTTCGGGCACAGCGGGACGCGGGAGGAGTGGGAGGCCAGCGGGCGTGTCACGGCGCCAGATGCCAAACGAGGGCGGCGGCCAGCGCGCCGGCGCCGTTGACCGACCAATGCAGCGCGATCGGCGCCAATAGACTGCCGCTGCGCCGGCGGAGCAAGGTGAGCAGCAGGCCGGCCATCGCGGTTGCCAACATGGCGAGCAACACGCCGAGGACCAGTCCGGCTGGTCCGCCGCCGAGAAGGTCGTTGAGGCCGCGGTTGCCAGTCGTCGGCCCGAGCGAGGATGCAATGTGCCAGAGCCCGAACAACACCGAGCCGGCTACGAACACTCCGCGGGGCGCGCAGATGCGGTCGAGCCTGGCGTGCAGCACACCCCGAAATGCCAGTTCCTCCGGGATTACCGTATGCAGCGGAATCACTACCATCGCAGCGATCAGCGCACCCGACATCGTCGTGTGGCGGTCGGTCAGGAAGAACTGTCGTGAGATCGGTAGTGCGACGCCGATGGCAATCACCGCGAGGACCGGAGCGACAACGGCCAAGGCGTAGCGGGCGCCTTTGCGCCAGTGCCGTGGGGATAGGCCGAGTTCGACCCAGTCCAGCCCACGATGTCGAGCGAACAGGAGCAGCGCGGCCGCGGCGACCGGAACGCAATGCTGGCCCATGCGGTGGTGAAGTGGGCCAACAGATTGGTGCCTGTCAGCACCGCGATCACCACGGCCAAGTCGAGATATCGGCGACGTCGGACCGGGTCGGCGCCCGCGGTGACAATCATCGATCGGCTGTTCGTTCGCGGCCCACGCTGGGGCTCATGTCTCTCCTCTGGTTGCCGGTTTCACCCGCGGCCAAACGGAGTAGGCCGTCGCGCGTTGTTCGACCGTTCATCTGGCGGGCACGTGCGTGGGGCGTGTCGGCGTCGATGGTCGACACCCCTTGGACCGGAAGAGCGATGTCCTTTTGATTTGTGATCGTTCAGCCGGTCATGACGCTGGCGTGGTCGTCGACCGCGGCCGTGCCGGGATGCTGCGGGACCCGGATGCCGAGGTCGTCGAGATCCCAGGCCGCCGATGTACGGGCACCGGACGCCCGACCCGCCCTCCGCGACCTCATCTACACCGTCGATGCAGCCCGCTCGATTGGCCGTGCTGTCCGGCTCGGCATCGGCCGCGGGACAGATCTCAAACCGGGGCGCCAGCAGCTCACGGTCGGTCGCCGCCCGCTCGACCCCCGGGAGCGGCGCGCCGCGCCTGGCTGAACGGCACGATTCAGGGCTGGCGCCTCGGCGACCGATTGGCCTCATCCTGAGCCTCTATCGGCCGCTCCCCATGCTGCGTCCTGCACTTCCGGCGGTGGCTGGTATCGCACAGCGGGTAGGTCCGGCTTCGACGGCACACGCACAACGCCACTACGAACCGGTCCGAATGTACCGTCGAGCCGTCGGGAAGCTCGACCTCCACCGGGCCGTCGATCAGCACCGGGCCGTTGACGAGCGGTCGTACCCGCCGCGGCAATGCACCAGGCCGGTCGTTGCTTCCGAAGGTCATCGTCGCGCCTGCGGTTCGTCTGCGGACGTCTATCGCTTGCTCGCGGATTCGCGGCGGTTCTGTTTCTTGATCGCTTCCACGAGTTCCGATTTGGCCATCGTGGACCGTCCGGTGATATCGAGGCGCTTGGCGATCTCGAGCAGGTGTTTCTTGGTTGCCTTGGCGTCGACGCCTTCGGCGGTTTTGCCGTTGGGGTTGCGACCGCCACTCTCGGCACGCTCGTCCGAGGGTCCCTTCTTGTCCTTCTTCTCCCAGTGGTCACCGACCTTCTCGAACTTGTGCTTCAGTGCGCTGTAGGCGACGCGATGCGCCCGCGCCCCGTCGCCGTACTCCTCGGCCGCCGAGTCGTGTGCCTTCGCGAACGTGCGTTGCGCTTTGGGTTTCGACTTGCGCAGGGTGCTGGGCAACTCCTTCTTGCGCACCTTCCCCTTCTTGTTCAGTATCGGCATGGCAACCTCCTTCACCTCGGGCGGCCGTCCCCGCTCCACACGCTCACCGGTGTGCGGGATCCCGCGAGCACACTTCGGCGGATACCCTTCTTCCCGATGGTCAAACGGCGCGTAGTTCAGGTTCGCTCGAGCCGCCCCGACATCCCGGCGGGCCGAAGCAACTGACGTTTCGACCCGGGCCCGGCGAGGTACACATGTCGCATGGGCACCGTCGCGTCGCCACGTCTCCCCCGCCCCCGTGGCCCGGCATCGGACGCCGTGATCACCGCACTCGCGGAATGGAGCCCCGGCAACTGGTATACCCATTCGCCGCGCCGCCGCGCCGCCGGCGACGCCACCGCGGCCCGGCTGCGGCCCGACCCGATGGGCGCCGATCTCCAGCTCGCACTCTTCGTCTGCTACGAGCTGCACTATCACGGCTTCGCCGGTGTGGATCCGGGTTGGGAATGGGATCCGGACCTGCTCGACCTCCGCGGCCGGCTCGAACGACAGTTCCTCGACCGACTGCGTGCCGGCACAAAAGGTGGCACCGACGCGGTCGCCGTGCTGGACCGCTTGGCCGTGGAACCGGTCGACGGCGGCGGCCTGTCGCAATTCTTGGCCGAACGAGGCGCGTGGGAGCAGATGCGCGAGTTCTTCGTACACCGATCGCTCTATCACCTGAAGGAGGCCGACCCGCACGCGTGGGTGATTCCTCGCTTGGCGGGAACGGCCAAGGCGGCCCTGGTGGCGGTCGAGTTCGACGAGTACGGCGGCGGCCGGGCCGAACGGATGCACGCGACGTTGTTCGCGGATCTGATGTCCGCGGCGGAGCTGAACCCCGAGTACCTGGCCTATCTCGACCGCGTGCCACCTGAGTCGCTAGCCACTGTCAACCTCATGTCGATGTGCGGACTGCACCGCGAATTGCGCGGCGCGCTGGTCGGATTGTTCGCCGCGGCGGAGATCACCACGGCGCCGAGCGCACGGCGCATAGTCGCCGCTCTCGACCGGCTCGACGCTCCGCAAGCCTGCAAGCACTTCTACGCCGAGCACATCGAGGCCGATGCCGTGCACGAGCAGGTGCTTCGCCATGACGTCGTAGGTAGCCTGCTGCGCGACGAACCAACGCTCGCCGCGGACGTCGTGTTCGGCGTGGAGGCATCCGAACTGCTCGAGCAACGCCTCGTCGATCAGCTGTTGGGCCGTTGGTCGAAAGGGTGGAGTTCCCTGCTCCCCGTCGGCGCACGGTGACGTGACCGTCCGAGCACGCGCTAGCTAGCTAGCTAGAACTCCTTCGGCACCGCCGGCTCGGCCGGTCGGTGGCCCATCAACGAGGTTTACCCACCTCGGGCGGCCACCAAACCGATACGCGCACTGAGTCGCCCGTCATATGTGGTCGCGCCGGCGGCGTCGCGGCGCTGGGGGACGGTTTCCATCTGCACCAACGGGGTATCCACGCCAGGTGGTCACAACCGACGCGAACAACGCCGCGGCCCGAGCCGACGCCGAGGATCCGGCGAAGCCCCAGTCGCCGACCGAGCTGACACGGCAATCGTGGTGGTATGTGGTGCGCAAGACCGCGCACGAATTCACCACCGACCAGTGCACGGACCTTGCCGCCGCCCTGACCTACTACGCGGTGCTATCACTTTTCCCGGCGCTGCTGGCGCTGGTCTCGCTGCTGGGCGTTTTCGGGCAGGGCCAGCAGACCGTCGACGCCGTGCTGCAGATCGTCGAGGACCTCGGCCCGTCGACCGCGGTGGACACCCTGCGTGGTCCGGTCACCCAGCTGGTCGCCGCGCCTGCAGCAGGCCTGGCCCTGGTCACCGGCCTGCTCGGCGCGCTGTGGTCGGCGTCGGGTTACGTCGGCGCGTTCGGGCGCGCGATGAACCGGATGTACGAGGTCGAGGAGGGACGGCCGTTCTGGAAGCTGCGACCCATCGTGCTGGCGGTGACTCTCGTCGGGCTGACGCTCGTGGCCATCGCGGCGGCGATGCTGGCGCTCAGCGGACCCGTCGCCCGCGCCGTCGGCGACGTCGTCGGACTCGGCGACACCGCGCTCACCGTGTGGAACATTGCCCGCTTTCCTATCGTCCTGGCCATCGTGGTCGTCGTCGTGGCGATCCTGTACTACGCGACCCCGAACGTGTCGCAGCCGAAGTTCCGCTGGATCAGTATCGGCGCGCTGGTCGCCATCGTGACGTGGCTGATCGCGTCGATCCTCTTCGGGCTCTATGTGGCCGGCTTCTCCAACTACAACAAGACCTACGGCTCGCTGGCCGGCGTAATCGTGTTCCTGCTGTGGCTGTGGATCACGAACCTGGCCTTGCTCTTCGGCGCCGAACTGGACTCCGAGCTGGAACGTGGCCGCGAGCTGCAGGCGGGGATGCCCGCCGAGGAGGATCTGCAGCTCCCGTTGCGCGACACGCGCGGGGTCGACAAGACCGCCGAGAAGGAGCGCGAACACGTCGAGCAGGCGCGGGCGCTGCGCATGAGCCGCGGATCGACCGACGACTCCGACGACCGCACCGAGTCCGGAAATCCAACCCCACGAGGAGGATCCATGACAAACGCCGACCCCGCCCAGCTCGGGCACACCGACCCCAACACTTTGACCACCGTGCAGCTGATCGAGCGGCTCGCCGCACAGATGTCCACGCTCGTGCGCACCGAGATCCGGCAGGCGCTCGACGAGGTGAAGGCCAAGGGCAGCCGCCTCGGGGTCGGCCTCGGCATCTCCGGCGCGGGCACCGTGCTGTTGCTCTACGGCGTCGCAGCGCTGATCGCGACGGCCGCCCTCGGCCTGGCCACCGTCCTCGCGCCGTGGCTCGCCGTGCTGATCGTCGGCGTCGTCGTGCTCTTGATCGGCGCACTGCTGGTGGCGATCGGCGCGGCGCGCGCCAAGCGGGCTGTGCCACCGATTCCAGAGCGGACCGCGGCGAGCGCCCGCGCCGACGTCGATGCCGTCAAGGAGGCCCTGCGATGACTCAGAGTCCCGACAACACACCAAGCGTCGAGGAGCAGCGCGCGGAACTCGCCGCCACGGTGGAAGCTCTCGCGGCCAAGGCCGACGTCCCGACTCGGGTGAAGGGCGCTGCCTCTGAGCAGGCCCATCACCTCAAGGGCGCGGCAACGCAACAGGTCCGCCATCTACAAGCCAAACCGCAGATCATCGCGGCGGCGGTCGGCGTCGTGGTGGCCGTGGCGCTGATCCTCGGCATGCGCCGGCGCCGCGGCGGAAAGGGAATTCGGCTATGAGCGTCACATCCAAGGTCTTGTACAAACCGCTGTCGTCGGCCAGCAGCGTCCTCGGCGGCGTGCTGGCGAGCTTGGTGTTCCGCGAGATCTGGTCCCGGGTCGGCACGAACGAGGAGCCCCCGGAACCGAAGGACCTCGGTCGTGACGTGCGCGAGGTGCTGATCGCGGCCGCGTTGCAGGGTGCGGTGTTCGGCCTGGTGAAGGCCGCGGTGGACCGGGCTGGGGCACGCGGTTATCGTGCTGTCACGCATGAGGATCCGACGTAGCCATCACGGTCGTTCGGGAGCTTCCGCGCGAGTGTGGCACTGCCCCCGCCTACCCACCGCGGGCCGGGACGAAACCTGGCCTGCGCTCCGGCGAATAGCGGTTCGATTCCTCAGGTTTCCGACGTGCCGGCCGAGGGCACCCACCCGGTCGGGCGGACGACGTCCGAACAGGCGCACGTCGAGGACCTGATCGCTTGGACGAGGCGATACTTCCCGGGTGCCGAGCCGACGCACCGATGGTCGGCGCAGGACTACCGACCCGTCGACGGCTTACCCTATGTGGGTCCGCTGCTTCCGGGTAGCGAGCACGTCCTCGTTGCCACCGGATATGCCAAGTGGGGCATGACCAATGCGGTCGCCGCGGGACTCGCCATCTCTTCCCGGGTGGGAGGCGGTTCCATGCCGTGGGCGTCGGCGCTGCAGAGCTGGTCGCCGCACGAGCTGACGGCGCTCCCGGGCGCCGCGAAGGTCAATGGCGAGGTGGCGGTGGCGATGGTGCGTGGATGGCTGGGTGCGGCGACCGCGACGACACATTCCGCCCCGGCCGAGGCCGGGGCGGCGTTGCACGGCGGGGCGTGCGGCCGGTCGGCGTCTGCAAAGTGGACGGCGCGACCACCACGGTCTCGGCGATCTGCCCGCACCTGGGCGGGGTGTTGCGCTGGAACGATGCGGAACGATCGTGGGACTGCCCGCTGCACGGATCCCGGTTCGGCCACGACGGCGAACTCCTGGAGGGGCCGGCGACGCGCCCACTGAGAGTGCTCGAAGACGCCGGCCGGACCGCAGCGCAGGCGTGAGCAGGAGACGCGCTCGCTCAAGAAGACGGCGTCGCGGCCAGGTTGTTGTGATCTACAGCGAGATCATCGCCTCGATCGGCGGCGCGGCGATATGTGGTGTCGCGGTGCTCAGCCTGAACTGCACCCGACCGACACCGGTAGGAATGTAGGTCGCGTTGCTCGAGGTCTGATAGCGGTCGGGCCGTGAGTCCATCGGGTACGAGGTGTCGCTGCCCGACTGGCCGCTGTCGAAATTGTGCCAGTGCACCGTCACCGCGATACTGCACGTCGTGAGCCGATGGCCGAGTTCGGTAGTCGTGAAGAACTCCGGCGAGAAGAGCACGTAGGACTCGCCGCCCGGGAAACCACTGGCAAGGCCGACTGTCATCGGGATCCGCACTGCGCCACACCGCGCAACGTCGTCCGACAGGGCCCAGGTGTCACCGGACGTCACGGGCGCCGCCGACGCGATGGCGTCGGCTCCTACCGTGACTCCCGCGACGACGGCGCCGACGACCGCGATGCGTCCGACCGTTTCGAGTCTCATCCGAGTCTCCCAGCATGTGCGTGCGGTACTGGAGGATCGGCTCATCGCGGCGTGATGTTACGGCAGCGGGCTCGATCGCGGGCGCGCTCCAGGTCTGCGCGTCTATCGTGCTGCCGTGTTCCAGGGATTGACCACGCGGATGCCGATGTCCACGAAGTCCGCGATGTTGCGTGTCGCCAGGCTGGCGCTCCAGTGGCGGCAAATTGCCGCAATCTGTGCATCCGCCATGCTGATCGGCCGTCCGGCACGTTCCCGAGTGGCCACGATGTCGGCGTAGTCCACCGCCGCCAGCCCATCGAAGGGCAGGACCTGGTCTTCGAAATCCTCCGCGACGAGAGCGCCGACCTTGACGGTCAACTCCTGCTTGCGGCGACCCTCCGACAGCCGCGCGACGCCGTACATCAACTCAGCCGCGGTCACGGCCGTCACGAACACATCCGCCGCGGGGAACGCGTTGACCCAATGGACGACGCGAGGTTCGGGTGTCCGGCGCATCATCTCGGATACGACGTTCGTGTCGAGAACGATCACCCAGGAAGCTCCGGGGCTCGCGGACGCTCGCTCCGTGCCGGCAGTTCGATGTCTGCGTTCTCGCCACCCGAGAACCGCTGTCGAATGCGGGTTCCCATCCCGAGGTCGGACGGCGACGGACGCGTCAGCGTGGCACGCAGAATCTCGCGCACCTCGGCTTCCATCGAGCGGCCGTGCTCCGCCGCGCGCACGCGCAGTGCCGCTTTCAACTCGTCATCGAAGTCGCGGATCGTCAGGGTCGCCATTTCTCTCCAATGCTGTCATTGCATTCAATGCTAGCAGGCTGACGCCTTCGCCACGCGTCATACCTCGTGCTGCGATCTCGAACGAGAGATATCATATTCGGTATGGGCGAGAGCAGGCAGCCACGCTCGCGTGCAGCGCGGGAGGACGAACCCCTCCCCGTGCTGCCCGGGTTTCGCGAGATGGCAATGCGGCGGATGTCGGCCGAACGATCCCGACTCCTCGCCGACCTGACCGCGCGGCGACAGGCCGCGGGGCTCTCCCAGACGGAGATCGCCGCCCGGATGCGCACCTCCCAGCCCGCCGTCGCGCGGTTGGAATCCGGCGACGTCGACGTGCGCATGTCGACGCTCGAACGCTACGCCGCCGCAGTCGGCAGCCAGATCACGTGGCATGTGCAGCCCACCCAGCGACCTCCGAAAGACTCGTGATGAACGCACATCTCGGTGACACGATTCCACCCACACCGCCCTGGCAACCGTGGCCACCGGAATTCCCCACCCCGCCAAAGTATCCCGAAACACCCGATCGACCGGCGCCGTACCCCGCACCCCGCCGCAGCGAACCGACCCGGCAATGGGTCGATCGGTCCGAATGGCCGGGCTGGCTGTACGACCGGCTGCTCGCACAGCGCGTCGTGATGGCGCACGGCTGGCTGGACGACGAGTCCGCGACCCGGTTGTCCGCGCAAATGCTCACCCTCGACGCCGACGGAACCCAGCCGATCCGACTCGAGCTGCAGAGCCTCGCCGCCGAGCTGCCGGCGGCCCTGACGCTGATGGGAGTGCTCGACGTCGTTCGCGCTCCCGTGTCCGCCTACGCCGGCGGCCGGATCAGCGGTCCGGCACTGGGCGTGCTCGCCGCCGCCGGGCACCGATATGCCTACCCCAGCGCCCTGTTTCAGCTGTCCGAGCCGCAACTGCGCCTCGACGGCACCGTGACCACGGTGGCCTCGCAGCAAGAGCGGGCCAGCCTCATGCTCGACGACCTGCTGGCCCGGCTCTCCACGGTCACCGGCCGCGCCGTGGACCGGATTCGGTCCGACTTCGCACAACAGCGGCTGCTCACCGTCGACCAAGCCATCGACTACGGGCTCATCCAGGGGCGGGCCGAGCCGCGCCGACCGGCTCGGCCAGGACTGCAGCCCGGCGGGGCGTGATTCCCGGTGGATGTGTTCACCGATCAGGCGCCCGAACAAGGCTGGTTGCCGGGCGTGGACCTCTCGGGAAGCATCCGGTGGACCGGGTGTGCGGGCTTCGTGGTCGACGTGGCCGACGAGCGGATCTGCATCGACCCGTTCGTCAGCAATCCCGGTCCGCGGGCCGCGCTGTTTCGACCGGCTCGACCGGACGTCGCGCTGGTGCGCAACACCTTCGGCGACCCCGCCGCCGTGTTCATCGGCCACAGCCACTGGGATCACGCCATGGACGTGGCGGTCCTCGCCCACGCGGGTCGGACGGTGGCGCACGGCAGTAGCACGACCGCCGAACTCTGTCGGCGCCAAGCGGTGCCGACCTGCCGGATCGTGACGGTTGCGGACGGAACGCGAGTCGGTGTCGGACCGTTCACGGTGGAGGCGGTTGCATCTCGGCACGGCATCGTCCCGATCGCCGGGCGGATCGACCGCATCGAACTCACCGGCTCCGGAATGCCGCGGACACCGTTTCGCTGGCCGCGCGGCGCGGTCTTCTCCTATCGCGTCGAGGTCGGCCGACACAGCATCTACTTCCACACCAGCGCCGGAATCGAGGACGGGCCGCTGGCCCGGCAGCAGCCGGTCGACGTTCTCGTCGCATGCCTGGCCGCCCGACAGGGCACGCCCAATTACCTCGACCGGCTGGCCGAGCAGTTGCGGCCCACGGTGCTGATTCCCTGCCACCATGACAACTTCCTTCGGCCGGTGCACGCGCCGCCGCGGCCGGTTGCCCGACTCGACTGGCGCGGATTCCTCGCCGACGCCGCCCGCCTGCACGAGCGCTACGGCACCCGCCTGGTTCGGCTGCCGAGGGGCGTCACGGTCCGCTTCTGAAACGCCGAGAAATGTTCGCGGAGGATCGTGATCTGCGGAATCGGCGGCGGATCGGCCGACAGGAAACTGCGCCGACCGTTAGCGCGGTGGCATGGTCCTTCGGCCCTTCAGTCGGTGAGTCCGTGCTTTTCGGCGTTCTCGTAGTCGTCGTTGACGAGAACGACGGTGCGGTGCGGCCGGTCGATCATCGACGCGGCGATCGAGGAGCGGTAGCCGGATTCGCAGTGCACCCAGATTTCGCCGCCGGGCACGTCGTCGAGCCGGTCGAGCAGTTCGTGCAGCGGGATGTTCAGCGCCCCGTCGATGTGGCTGTCGTCGTATTCGGAGCTTTGCCGGACGTCGAGGACCGTGAGGTGCTCGGTGCCGCGTTCGGCGAGATCGGTGAAGTCGGCGACTCGGTAGGAACGGATGTCGCCGCCGACGTCGAGGGTGCGGATGTCGCCGACCGCGGCGCCGGCGAGGTCGTCGATTCCGATGCGGACGAGTTCGCGGCGGGCGTCGGCGATCTGGTCCTCGCTCTCGCCGATCAGGGTCAGCGCAGCACCCCATGCGTATAGCCAGCCGAGGTAGGTCACGAATGAATCGGACAGCTCGAAACCGAAGGTGCCGCCGAGATGACCGGCGGCGAAGGCGGTGCGCTCACGCAGGTCCACGACCCACTCGCCGGCCTCGATACGGCGGCGGAGTTCGTCAGGGTCGACGGCTCGCGGCAGCGACAGGTCGACGGGTGGCGGTCCCTGCGTGTTGATCACGCCCATGTGCACGTAGTACGCCGGGAAAGCGGACAGGCCGGCGAGCAGTTCGTCGACGTAGCTCTGCTCGTCCTGGGTTAATGCCGGGTTGGTCTCGCGCTGCTCGCCCACGGTCGAGGAATCACCGCTGGCCGGGCCGGCCGAGCAGAAACTGCCGAACCCGTGCGTGGGATACACCTCGGTGTCCGGGGGCAGCTCGTCGGCCAAGCGGCGCACCGAGCGGTACTGGGCCCGGCTCAGCTCCTGGGTGTGCTCGTCCCCGACCAGGTCGGTGCGGCCGGTGGTGCCGTGCAGCATCGACCCGCCGGTGAACACGCCGTGCGTGCGGCCGTCCGGGTCGCGCAGGACGTAACTCACGTGATGTTGGGTGTGGCCGGGAGTGTGCATGACCTGCAACCGGATCGGTCCGGCGTCGACGATGTCGCCGTCGTGGACGACGCGTCGTTCGTAGCCGACCTCGTCGCCGGCGGGAACGACGTACTCGGCGCCGACGGTGCGGGCCAGTTCGAGGCCGCCGGTGACATAGTCGTTGTGGATGTGGGTCTCGAGGACGTGCGTGATGCGCACACGCCGGTCCCGGGCCAAGGCAAGGACCCGGTCGATATCACGCTGAGGATCGACGACGACGGCGGTACCGGCGTCATCGACCAGGTAGCTGCGATCGCCGAGCCCGGAGGTCTCGATAATCGACACGTCCATGGTGGCGCCTCCAGTGCGATTGTGCTCTCCCGAATACCCGGGTTCAGGCCTACGCGTCGACGGTCTCGGCCGCCCCCGCGCACGGCGGAACCCGCGCGCAACCGTTCGTCCGCTCATCGCAGCGCCCCCATGCGTGGCGAGTTCGAGGGTGCGGGAGGGATCCCCTCGCCGATAACCGGCAGCGTCGCGGGATGCAGCCGAGACGGCTACAAGAGTCCGCCGGAGATGCCGGCGAGGCCAGATGGCATACCAGGTCGACCGGCGGTAGTTTCGGAAACGGCTCCGTCACGTCGTGTTCGATCAGCTCGAAATCGCCGCGATCGACCAAGGCAGCGACGTTGTCACGGGTCCCCGTGGACAGGTCGTCCAGGCAGACGACGGCGGTTCCACTCGCGAGCAGGCGCTCACACAGGTGGATCCAAGAAATCCCGCACCGCCGGTGACCGGTGCTCGCCGATAGATGGTCATGTCCTTGTATACCCACCGAGTTGCGTGCCAAACGTCCCGACCGTCCGTCTATTCGGGTCGACAACGACAGAACGACGGCACCGACAAGGCACCGCATCGCCGAAATAATCTGCTCCCGTGTCATTTCCGGAAATTTGGGATAGCCGCTATTCGGCCGGGTCTGCAGGACCTACTCCACGACTGATTTGCACACGGCTCATGCCGCGATGGGTGCGGTTCCGGCCCCTCGCCAATCTCGCTCCGGTCGCGCCCGATCCGGGCAGGGGGTCGGGTGCGCGGCCAGGAACCGACGGGGTCAGGTGTGCGGTCAGGTCGGGCAGCTCGAGTTGAGGTAGGTGTCCGCAGTCGGGCACCACGACCGATTCCGCCGTCGCGACCCTCGCACAATTGTTGCCTGACGCCGATCGGCTGGGTTTGGGGGGTCAGCTCGGTCATTGCGGTCACGGCTTCCTGATCGGCTCGGGACGGGGCGTACCTTCCCGGGTGACCGATGAAAGGTTCCTAGCCAGACTGGCGCTGGTTCGGTGCCGGTGGTCGCATCGCGGGTGAACGACAAGCGTGTTTGACCCCGGAAATTCTTGAGCGGCAACGGTTCTCTTCGGCGATTCTGTCGCTCTGGGCTAGGAACCCACTCGGCCGTTGTCTGGTGTCCGCGGAGTTGCCCAACAAGGGTCGGGACGACCACGACCGCCGCAGGGGTGGCCTTCCTACCGGCAGCCGGCGCCGATGTGCCAGGACATCAGTCATTTTCGCCGCGCGCCGCAGCGCGCCGACGGTTGGGCGCACGCCGACAATTCGGCCGGTGGCCTCACGCTTGACGAACGGCTGTCTCGATCCTTTCGCCGATCTCCTTGTCGATGTTCTTCCAATACTCGAATGCACGCTCCAAGACCTTCTCGGATACGCCCTTGCGCAGATGACCCGAAACGTTGGAGACCAGCCGTGCGCGAGCGGCGTCGTCGAGCACCTCGCGGACGAGGGTGCCGGCCTGACCCCAGTCGTCGTCCTCGGCTCGCAGCGTGTAGGCGGCGCGGACCAGGGCACCGTCGGCGTGCCAGAGCGGCTCGGCAGTGCGCGCCGTCTCGGCCTGCGGACCGGCGTAGGAGTTGGGTGCATACACCGGGTCGGAGACGTTCACGACCCGCATCGCACCGTCCTTCGAATAGGCGTGCACTTCGACCTTGGGAGCGTTGACCGGGATCTGCTTGTAGTTGACCCCGAGCCGCGCCCGGTGTGCGTCGGCGTAGGAGAAATCGCGGGCAAGCAACATCTTGTCCGGACTCAACCCGGTGCCGGGCACCATGTTGTTGGGCTCGAACGCGGCCTGCTCCATCTCGGTGTGGTAGTCGCTGACGTTGCGGTCCAGCGTCAGTCGGCCCACCTCGATCAGCGGGTAGTCTGCGTGGGGCCACACCTTGGTCAGGTCGAACGGATTGAACCGGTAGGTCTTGGCCTCCTCGAACGGCATGATCTGCACCTGCAGCGTCCAGGTCGGGAACTCGCCCCGCTCGATCGCGTCATACAGGTCGCGTTGGTGCGCGTCGCCATCGGTGCCGGCCAAGCGGTCGGCCTCGTCCTGGGTGAGGAAGTCGACGCCCTGGTCGGTCTTGAAGTGGTATTTCACCCATGAGATCCGGCCGTCGGCGTTGATCCAGCTGTAGGTGTGGCTGGAGTAGCCGTTCATGTTCCGCCAGGTCTTCGGGATGCCCCGATCACCCATCAGCCAAGTCACCTGGTGCGCCGATTCCGGTGAGAGTGTCCAAAAGTCCCACTGCATGTCGTTGTCACGCAGGTTGTTGGCCGCGCGGCGCTTCTGCGACCGGATGAACTGCTGGAACTTCAACGGGTCGCGCATAAAGAAGATCGGCGTGTTGTTGCCGACCATGTCGAAGTTGCCCTCGGAGGTGTAGAACTTCGTGGCGAATCCGCGCGGGTCCCGCCAGGTGTCGGGGCTGCCCCGCTCGCCGGCCACCGTGGAGAACCGGGTCAGCGTCTCGGTCGTGGCGCCCGGCTGAAACACCGCCGCCTTGGTGTATGCGCTGACGTCGTTGGTCACCTCGAAGTGACCGAATGCCCCACCGCCCTTGGCGTGCGGCTGTCGCTCCGGGATGCGCTCTCGGTTGAAGTTGGCCATCTGCTCGATCAGGTAATGGTCCTGCAGCAGAATCGGGCCGTCCGGACCGACGGTCAGCGAGTGCTCATCGCTGAAGACCGGGATACCCGCGTCCGTCGTCGTCGGCTTTGGCTGCATGCCTGTCATCGTCACTCCTCATGTCGCGCGTGAAGCCTCCGCCAACTCGACGGTTAGGCGCTGTTGCAGACGGGATACCCGATCAGGATCGGCGGTAACCACGGAACATGAGTCCTCGCCATCCGCGTGACTCGGCCGGGCGCCCACGCCATTGAATCCGATCCTTTAGGCCGGGCGCGCCCCCTCCCCGAGCCGCGGGGTGGGTGGACCTTGGACGACCTTCCCGTACCTGGTTTGGCCAAAGACTTGACCGGGTACCCAAAAGTGAACCGATACGCGCGGATTCGCAGCCATGCTGTCGCGGTGTACTCGATCCCGAACCGGGTGGGCGAGGACGAGTCGTCGCTCCACTGCACCGGCAGACTCAGCTGAGACCGTACCTTCATCGCGGTGTCAGCACGACATCACGAGCCATCCTGCTCGCCGCGAGGTTGGGCATCAAGCCGATCGTCCGGGCCTGGATGGCAGCACCTGATCTTCGCTGGCCGGCTGGATGGATCGACGGGGCCGCCGGGCTTCTACCCCGGCCTCGATACGCACATGTCCGGGACATCGCCCTGCCGAACTGCCGCGCGGAATGGGTTCGGGCCGAATCCGCGGGCACCGCGCGGGCCATCCTCTACCTGCACGGTGGCGCGTTTCTGGTGGGCGGTCTCAACACCCACCGCGCACTGGTGTCGTGCCTGTCGCGATCGGCCGAGGCGCCGGTGCTGAACGTCGGCTACCGCATGCTCCCTCGACATCCGATCAGCAGTGCGGTCGCCGATGCGCTCGACGGCTATCGATGGTTGCACGAGATCGGTTACGGTGCCGGCGACATCGTTATTGCCGGAGATTCCGCCGGCGGCTACCTCGCCTTCATGACCGCCCTGTCGATACCCGACCTGGGATTGCCCAAGCCGGCCGGCGTGGTGGCGATCTCGCCGTTGACGGACGCGGATCCCGCACACAGGCTCGAGCACGAGTACCCGCCCAATTGCCCGCTGTTTCCGACCCAGGCCGTCGAAGTGTTCGCTCGGTACCTCGCGAGGGCTCAGTCGAGAATCACGGTGAACGGCGAGCCCGGACCGCTGATTTCGCCGATCGAGGAAGACCTGCGTGGGATGCCCCCTGTGATGATCCACGCCGGAGCAGACGAACTGCTGCGCGACGACGCGGAACGTATGACCGATCGGCTGCTGCGCTCTGGTGTGCCGTGCGACTTGCACGTCTGGGAGGGACAGATGCATGCGTTTCCGGTCGCGGCGAACGCGACACGTGAAAGCCGGCACGCGATTGCTTGGATCGGTCAGTTCGTGCGGGAGACGACCCGCCGCCGGCAGTCGCGCGGGAACCGGGAGCCGGACTCGACCGCGGCGTTCGAGATAGCCTGCTGAGGCTCGATGTCCGGCTGATGCACTACCGAGCGGACGGGGCGGTCAGGGTCGTGATCATCCGGACACATGGGGGCGTGCGGGCACGACGGCTTTGCGATGCGGGTCGAGTCCACTCACGCAAGTCGAGCTCAGGCCCGCAGCGCGCGCCTATCCAGCTTGCCCGAGGACGTGCGGGGCAACTCGTCGAGCACCCGCACGGGCCCCGGCACCATGTGGCGCGGCAGCGTGCGGCGCAGGTCGGCACGGACCGACCGGAGCAGTGCCGCCGCCGACTCCCCCGCGCCGTCGTGCAACACCACGAACGCCGCCAGGATCGGGTCACCGTCCGCGCTCTGCTGCACGCACACCGCGGCGTCGCGCACGTGGGTGGCACGGCGCAGCGACTCTTCGATCTCGCCGAGTTCGATCCGGAAGCCCCGCACCTTGACCTGGTCGTCGCGGCGGCCGAGGTACACCAGGCTGTCGTGCTGTGCCGACCACATCGCGATGTCGCCGGACCGGAAACACGCGCCGACACCTCCGTCCGGGCCGGGTAGCGCCGGAAACCGCTGCGCGGTCAGCTCTTCTCGGCCGAGGTATCCCCGCGCGACGCCCTCGCCGAACACCACCATCTCGCCCGGTTCGCCGTCCGGCACCGCCGCACCGTCCCCGTCGAGCAGTCGGACCGCCAGGTGCGGCAACGGGACACCGATCAGGGTGCCGGGACCCCGCCACGCGAAGTCCTCCTCGCCGAGCAGTCGGTAGGTCACATGCACGGTCGTCTCGGTGATGCCGTACATGTTCACGACCCTCGGCCGACGCTCGGCCGGCATCCGGTCGAGCCAGCGCCGCACCGCCGCGGTGTCGACCGGCTCCCCGCCGAACACGACGTGACGCAGCGCAATCCCGTCCAGCGGTTCATCGTGGCCGGCCACGAGGTGGCGAAACACGGACGGCACCATGTTCAGCACGGTGACGCCCTCGTCGAGCAGCATCCGGTGCAGCGCCGCTCGATCGAAGGCGACCGCGTCCGGCACGCAGACGAGCGTCCCGCCGTACAGCAGTGGTCCCCAAATCTCCCAGACCGAAAAGTCGAAGCTGTAGGAGTGGAACAGCGTCCACACCTCGTCCGGCCCGAACTCGAACAGCGGTTGCGCGCCGTCGAACAACGACAGCACGTTCGCGTGCGAGACCACGACGCCCTTGGGCGCTCCGGTGGAACCGGAGGTGTAGATCACGTACGCCGCTGCCGTGACGTCGACGGGCATCACCGCAGCCGGGCTCGGCGTCGCGTCGTCGCGGGTCGGCACCGGCACGGTCGGGACACCGCAGAACCGATCGGCACCCTCGTCGGTCAGCACCGCGGCGAGCCCCGCGTCGGCGGCCATGAACTGCAACCGCTCGGCGGGATACGACGGGTCGAGCGGGACGTAGGCGGCGCCGCAGGCGAGCACACCGAGTACCCCCGCGACGACGCTCGCCCCGCGCGGCAGGCAGATGCCGACGCGGTCGCCGGGGTCGATGCCGATGCCGGTCAGGCCGCCCGCGACCGCGTCGACCCAGCGCGCCAGTGCGCGATAGCAGATGCGATCGTCGCCGTCGACGAGCGCCACTGTGTCCGGAACCCGCTCGGCGGTCGCCCGGAAGGCGGTCACCAGGTCGCGGCTCATCGCGCCACCACCGCGGTCGGCTCGAGCCGGTTTATCAACGCGCCCACCATTTCTCCGGCCATCGAAGACCACTCACCGGCGTAGTCGAGCCGGAGCAGCGCCCCGCCGGACGGCTCGGCGATCCAACTCACATGGATGCCGTCCCGCACCCGCGGCCGCCCCGTCTTCCGCCACTCGAACCCCGCCGCGCGCGGCATGCCTAGGAACCTGACCACCGGTGGGGCGAGGGCGCCGGCATGCTCGCGGACGGTCTCGAACGGCGCCTCGGCCTCCAACTGTGCGTCCCGCACCAATGCCGCAACCCGCTGCAGCTCCGACTCTCCGTCCAGGTGCACCTCCAGAACTGCCAGGTTCTCGTACGGCCCGATCGCCGGTTGCAGGTCCGGATCGTCGCGACGGGAAACCTGCACCAGGACGGCGGGATCGGCGCGCTGTGTCACCTCGCGCAGGGCGAGCAGGGTTGCGGCGACGACGGTCGTGTACGGGCTGACCCGCACGGCTCGGCACAGGTCCAAGTTTCCCCGGACCGCGGCCGGAGTCAGCCGACGCTCGCGACGGTGGGTGCGCTCGCTGACACCGGCCGACGGGATCCGCGGCGCGCCGGCCCGCCAGCGTTGCGCGCTGCACCGCACTGCCTCCCGACCGTCGGGACTGCTGACCCAGGTGCGTTCCAGTTTCGCCAGGGCCGTGCTGTCCGAGGTCGCGCCGTCGGTGTCCGCCCGTTCCAGGCCGCGCAGCAGGGCCGGCACCGACAGCGCGTCGAAGACGAGGTCGCTCGCGGCGACGCCGAGCAGCCACCCGTCGTCGCGCTGCAGCACGGCCGCGCGCAGCAACGGTGGTGCGGCAGGGTCGAAGGGACGCGTGACGTCGTGCAGGACGTCCGCGGTGTTCGCCTCCGCCGCGTAGAGCACCCGCAGCGGCACCGGAACGTCGGACGGCGCGGCGCAGCGCGCCATCAATGTTGCGCCCGACGGAAAGAACGTACGCAGCGCGGCATGCCGGTCGATCAGGGACCGCAGTGCCGACTCGAGCTTCGCGACGTCGAAGGCACCGGTGCGCTCGGTCGTGAAGGCCCACGCTGCCGGAACGGCCGACGGACCGGAACGGGCGAGGGTCAGGGCGTGCGCCTGCCAGACCGTCGTGGGCACGGTGCGCGGTCCGAGTGCAATGGGCACGGGGCTGCCAGTACCGAATCCGTCGAGCACGTCGGCCATGCCGACGACGGTCGGGTCATCGAGCAGCAGGTGGGCGGGCACGTCGCGGCCGACCGGTGCGCGCAGTCGCTCGGCCAGTTCGACCAGACGCAGGGAATGCCCGCCGAGTGCGAAGAAGTCGTCGTCGTCGTCGATCTCGGAAATGCCGAGCAGGTCTGTCCACGCCGCTCGGACGAGGTCTCGCGAGGTCGTCGATGGTTCGCCGGTCGTCGGTTGTTCGTCGGTCACTCTGGATCCCTTCGAGATTGGCGGGTCATCCGGTCGCCGTGACGTCGTCGTAGATGCAGCCGACGAAGACGCGGTCGATCAGCTCGACGGTCGCGCGGTCGAGGACAACGCCGCTGGCGACGACGTTCTCGGCGAGCTGGGCTGTGCTGGATGCGCCCACGATCGCCGACGTGACGCCGTTCCGGTTGAGCAGCCAGGCGAGCGCCAACTGTGCTGCCGTGAGGTGTCTGCGCCGGGCCAGTGCCTCGAACAGCCGGACGCGGTCGAGGACGTCGTCGTGCATGACGGCGGCCATCGCGCGGCGACCGAACTCGGTGGCCGCCCGCGTGTTCGGGCCGGGTGGCGTTCCGGGTCGGTACTTTCCGGTCAGCACGCCCTGCGCCAAGGGCAGGAAAGCGACGACGCCCATCCCCCAGCGTCGACAGGTCGGGATGACGAGGCGTTCGGGAACGCGCCACAACACGCTGTACTGCGGCTGATCGCTCACCGGCAACGGAACCGACATGTCCCGGGCGATTCGGCACGCGGCGTCGATCTGGGCGGCGGTCCACTCGCTGACCCCGTACGCGCGGATCTTCCCGGCGGCGACGAGGTCGGCGAACGTGCGGACCACCTCCGACAAGGGCTCGCCCGCGTCGAAGCGGTGCGCGCTCAACAGGTCGATGTGATCTGTGCGCAGTTCGGTCAGGCCGGCGTCGACGCTGGCGACGATGTGGCGCCGGGACAGGCTGCCCTCGCGCTCGTTACTTCCGGTGAAGTACACCTTGGAGGACACGACGTACGCGTCGCGCGGGACACCGCGCAGCGCACGGCCGAGCGCCGCCTGCGCGCCGCGGTAGGAATCGGCCGTGTCGAAGAAGTTGATGCCGAGTTCGAGCGCGGTTCGCACGAGCCGCTCGGCCGTGGGTTGGTCTGACACACACACATTGCGCCAGGTGCCGAGACCG
>DATDBL010000367.1:0-6035 GCA_036524855.1 Aldersonia sp.
TGACGAGTCTATAGACTCGTCAAACACTCACGGGTCCTGACCTGCGGCGATTCCGCCAATTGCACACCCCCACCGGCCTTTGCCGCCGGTGTCTACCCCTCGAGCGCCTTGCGCTCCACAGTCCGCGGTTGGAGAACCGATGCACAACGAAACAACCCTCGCCGGCTCGAGCACGACCGGGACGATACGCCGTGACCACAAACGCGCGGCGCTCGCCAGCACCGTCGGCACGACGGTCGAATGGTACGACTTCTTCATCTACGCGCAGGCCGCCGCGGTCGTCTTCGCGGAATTGTTCTTCGCCCCGATGGGCGGCGCCGGCCAGATCGTCGCCTATGTAACCGTCGGCATCAGCTTCGTGTTCCGCCCGCTGGGGGCGGTGCTCGCCGGCTACTTCGGTGACCGGGTGGGCCGCAAAGCCGTTCTGGTGGCCACGCTGACCATGATGGGTGTGGCCACGGTAGCGATCGGTTTCCTCCCCACGTATGCCAGCATCGGCATCTGGGCACCGATCGCCCTCGTCGTGCTGCGCATCGTGCAAGGGTTCTCCACCGGTGGCGAATGGGGTGGAGCGGCGTTGATGGCCGTCGAACACGCCCCCTCGACGCGGCGCGGCCTCTTCGGCGCGTCGACCCAACTCGGCGTGCCGCTCGGAATGCTGCTCGCCACCGCCACACTGACGCTGTGCACGATCTTCACGACCGATGAGCAATTCCGCGAGTGGGGTTGGCGGCTGCCGTTCCTGATCAGCGTCGCGCTTATCGGGATCGGCTTCTACATTCGCCGCCGGGTGGAGGAAAGCCCCGTGTTCGTCGAACTGTCCGAGCGCAAGCAGCGCAGCCACGCACCGCTGCGCACCCTGCTGCGTGAACACCCGCGGCGAGTCCTGCTCGCGGCGCTGTCCTTCGTCGGCACGAACGGCAACGGCTACATGGTCATCGGCGGTTTCCTGGTGGCGTACGTGTCGAAGGCCCACGGGATCGCACGAACCGAACTGCTGCTCGCAACGCTGGCCAGCGCAGTCGTGTGGGGTCTCGCCACCATCGCCGGGGCGGCGTGGTCGGACGTCGCCGGGCGTACCCGCGTGATGAACGTCGGCAACGCGCTCATGGCGTTGTTCGCGATTCCGTTCTTCCTGCTCGTCGACACCGGCAGCATCGTCACGATCTACCTCGCCATGATGACCTTCGCCGTCGGCCTCGGGCTCTCGTACGGACCGCAGCCGGCGTTGTTCGCCGAAACATTCCCTGCGGCAATCCGGTACAGCGGGGCGTCGATCGCGTACGCCATCGGCGCGATCCTGGGTGGCGCGTTCGTGCCGACGGTGTCGCAGTGGCTGCTCACCGCAACCGGTTCGACCACCGCGATCGGCTACTACCTCGCGGCCCTCGCGGTCATCTCCTTCGCCGCGACGTGGGCGATCCGCGACCGCTCGCAGGTCGACCTCTCGGCGTAGGTCGACGCCGGACAAGCCCGCTCGTCACCACACGAATAAGCGCCGGTGTCCCCCATTGCGATCGACGTCCTTGCCAACAGCGCTCCCCGCGCCACCGGTCGCGGTAGAGGTCGACAGGCCGGATCCGGTCGGCATGCTGGACAAGAGCCTCGATCGCGGCTTTCGCGCTGCCCGACAGTCGCCGCCCGGTCGGCGAGGTGGCGGTGACTCGCCCCCAACCAGCAGTTCAACCGCCGTGCCTTGCCGAGGTCGCGGCCGGGGTAAGCCTCGGCAAACGGTACGGGCGTTTCGACGAGATTTTCGTCGTCCGGCGCAGCAATCGTGCACACAGGCCCATACTCGGCCCATGAAGCCACCATCGGTCGCCCACGTCACGTTCGACTGCTCCGGCGAAGCCAGCGGCCTCGCGCGTTTCTGGGCGGCGCTGCTCGAACTGCCAGTCGACGACGGCGCGAACGAGTTCTTCGCCACGGTCGGTCGCGCGGTCGGCGCCACACCGGTGCTGATGTTCATCCGGGTGCCGGACAAGAACCCCGGCAAGAACGTCGTGCATCTGGACCTGCGCGGTGACGACCTGGCGGCACAGGTGCGGCGTGCCATCGAGTTGGGCGCCGAGCACATGGGCGATTTCGACGAGTACGGCGTCAACTGGGCCACGCTGCGCGACCCGGAGGGCAACCTGTTCGACATCGGCGGCGACTAGCTCGGTGACGGCCTCGCCGCGTGCTGCGCGGTCTCGAAACCGGCAGCGCGTGTCGGCGCATCTGCCGAGCAGCTCGTGCTGCACGGCGTCAAGCCGGGGTCACGGCGGCGCACGTGCTGCCCTACGGAGCTGGCCGGGAGAATGCCGGATCAGGCCCTGGCGATCTGGTTGTCGTACTGGTGTCGGACGACCAGCGGTGAGACACCGAAGCGGTCGGCCACCGCGTCGAGAGCCGCGTCGTCGTCGCTGCCGAGATCGCCCAGCATCTCGCGAATGCCTGCGGCGGGCGCCAGTAGCTCGGCGGCGAAGGCGCGGGCGGTCTGCTCGTCACTTCCGCGCGTCGCCGAGAGCAGGAACGCGTCATGAGGATCTGTTCGCGGACTGGTGGCGGCTGATCGAGACCGTGGAGGCGGTGCCGCGGGTGCCGGTGTGGGACGGGGAGGGCGCGATCCGGCGGTGGCCGCAGCGAGTCGACCGCCGAATAGCATTCTTTCCGTATTGGTTTGGCGGCGAAGGTGGTGACCTGCGGGCCCGTGGATCCGGGGGCCAAGGGCATCATCGAACGCGCCACGACTGCCGAATCTTGTTGAGGATTATACGCGGCATGGTGTTCGACTCTCGGCAGCCGGTCACTACCCGGCCGAGACGAGCATCCCGAACCTGGTGCCGTATAGTGTGAAAACGTCGAGACACAGCGTGGGCATTCGGATCGCGTCGTCGCGGCGAGTACCCGGCCGGTCAGGCCGAGGCGGGAGCGTCACATTGTGTCGGTCGAGCTTCGCACCACCACGGGCCGGTTCGAAACGCGTCCGCGTCCGTCGGCCCCGCCCGCCGGATCGCGTTCACCAAGCTCGTCTGGAACTGCGCAGCGCATCGTGTGCGTCGGTCGAGACGACGACGGCACCTGCCCGCCGGGCTCCGCACCGTGACAGCATGACGTTCGATCGGACTACTCGGCCGAGGGCTTTGCGCGGAATCGGATACTCGACGGGCCTCCTCGGCGAGAGGACAGCAGCCCCGAGTGACACGCGAGAATCCGCCCCAGGAACAATCCGGTGACGGTGTCCGACGGGACGGAACCGACGTCGAAACGCGACATCCCCGACCAGGTCGCGGGAGAGAACGACATCGATGCGGAAATAACGGTGGCGCAGAGTGATCGGCGAAACGAGCACGACGCCGCTGAGGCCGAGGCGCGGAGCGAAGTGGAGCAGGGTCGCCTCGCAGCCGAGGCACGGGCGCGTGAGCGCGTAGGCGCCGCCCGACGACGGCGCCGCGTCGAAGACGTACGGACCGCGAGTGTCGTCGTCCAGGCTCGAGACGACTACGCGAGAGCAATGCGGAAGGCTCGCGCGTTCGAACGGATCGTGGCCGGCGTGCGGCGAGAGATCGGGAACGAAGTTGGAAGTGGCGTCGGGAGCCTGTCCGGTCTCCCGCGAAAGCTGCTTCGGCTTCAGTACAACCTGGCTGTCCTGCCGCTCGGGTTGCTCGATCGACAAGTCGTGCAGCGCTTCCACGACCGGACTCCGATGCCGCCGGCGTACCGACGCCTGATCGGCGCGGTCGACGCCGTAGCAGGCGCGCTCCTCGGTGAGGGTGGGGTGATGGATCGAGGCCACCGGACGCACCGGCAAACCGGCATCCTGACCCGTGCGGCAGCCCTCGGGGACCGCGCGACCCGGGTCCGAGCCGATGCCGCCGAGCAGCTCTGCGAGAGTCTCGACGAGGCCGACCGCTACACGCAGGCGGTCCGCGACGCGGCCGACGCGGCGGTGCTGGTCGCCGAGAACACCGCGATCGAGGAGAAAGTGCGCACCGACGCCCTCGCGGGCGATCGGATGCGGCGGCGCAAGGACCGTGCCGATCGCATCGCCGACGACCGTATCCGGGTCGTGAGGGGGCAGCCGCAGGCCATCCACTCCGACGACATCCGGGAGTGAGGATCGCACGACCGACCCCTACTGTCGGGCGCGCCAACCCCCTCGGGTGCGGGCGTTCCACGATGTCGTCACGCGGCGGCGGTGCGAGCCGGGCGGTTCGCGGTCGGAGCGGAGATCGGCGTGGGATCGGGACGCACACGCTCGGCGGCAGCCGGCGCTGCGCCGGAATTGGTGGTCACGCTCCGCCGTCGGATTTCCATCGCCGTTCGTCTTTCACTGCCTCCCGCTGCTGGGCCGGCTGGAGGTGTCTGGCCGTCAGCTCGTTCGGGGACGAGATCGCGAGCAGGTCGGCGACCGTGGACGCCTCACCCGGCGCGGCGGCGGCCGTCAGCGCGGTGAAGGCGCGGTCGGGATCGGTATGCGGTGGCACCACCAATAACACGACCTGGGTCCCGTTCACCCCGATCACAGACATGGTCGCGGTCTGCCGCAGACGGTCGCGGTCCAATCGAACAGTCCTGCCGCGGAAAGCAAGCCGGGTGGGATTCGACGCCCAGCCCTCCGGGTCGTAGACCACCCTCTCGACGGTGTCGAGTCGAGCTGACAGCGCAGTGAGCAGCTCCGGGAGTTCGGCATCGAGCTCGTCGGTGTGCGGCCACCAGGCGCCGTCGACGGCGCCCGCCGGCCGCCCGGGCGGAACGCGGGGAAGCGGTTCGAGTCTCAACCGGACAGGGCGATCGGCAGCACCGCCGGAACGGGCTCGAGCGACTTGCGGCGTCATGGTCCACGCTCCCGCCTCGGCCGCGTATCGGCCGAATCGATACTCACTGCAGTGTCGTGACCGTCGCGCTGGTGCCGTGCCGACGCGACCACGTTACTCGCGAGCCTCCCCGGGGCATCGCTGCGGGTCAACCCTTCGGCTCCTCCGATCCGGGCTGCCTCGCCCGCCGACTCCCCATGCCGGATGGGCGAACTACCGCATCCCAGCGTATCGGCGCACCCCAGCCGGTCCGCCGCAAGCTGGCTTGCGCCTTCGCCGCAACCTGCTCCTCGAGGACCGGTCGATCGGCAATCACCCCAGACCGGGACCGAGCGGTTGGGTCGAGTGTCCGCCTCGCTCCCGCTGCTGCGCTGGGTAGTGTCCGGCACGAACGTCGGGGACAGTCGAATGCTCCACCGTCGTCGTCCCATATCGATTGGGCCGCAAGGGTCTCTGCCAGCCGATCCATGGCGTCGATCGGCAGGAGGTCGTCGGAGGTCGAGGTGTTGTCCGCGGTAACTGGCACAACAGATCCAGACGATGTCCCCGCAGATCGGGGAGACCATGCGGGAGAACCGCAGACTGCTGGGGCGGTGCGGAGCACGGCGAGGAGGACTCGTGAGATCGGGTCGACCTGTGGGGTGTGCGCGGTGAGCAACGCGTCGGCGTCGTCGGTGTCGCGTCGCATCGACTCGTGGTCACCTTGTCCGAACTCGCACACCGCGGCGGCCAGCAGTGTGTCCGCACTCGGGTGTCGTCCGGCGTGCGCGTGCGCGAGGCGGCGACAAGTTCGGCAGCGGGCGGGGTGAGCATGAGCGGAAACGCGACCGGCCGAGCAAGCGGGTCAGCGCGGGCCAATCGTGAGCGTGTGCGTGGTGTTCGAGGGCGGTGATCGGATCACCGGTACCAGTCGGCGGCGGTGCAGTTCGGGCACGCTGTCGGGTTGTTCAGCGGGCAGGCGCTCCTGCAGCAGGTCCCGCAGCGGGTGCTAGCGCTGCTTACGTACGCCTCATCACACTAGTGTTTACTGCTTAGTAACTTACGGAGCCGTAACCTACTATGGAGTAGGTCGAGTGCTGCACCAGCGGCACGAGAACCACCACATCGTCAGGAGGACGAACCGTTGGCCATTTCGGACGTCAAGGAATACACCCACCTCACCGACGCCGACGTCGAAGCCCTCGGTGTCGAGCTGGACGCGATCCGCCGCGACATCGAGGAATCGCGCGGCGAACG
>DATDBL010000368.1:0-11305 GCA_036524855.1 Aldersonia sp.
ACGAAGCGCTCGGCGCCCTCGGCGCGCAACCCCGAGAGGGCCTCGGCCACCGTCGGTCCGCACGCGGTGGCGAAGCAGATCCGCGTCCGCCACCGGGTTCCGGAGGCGATGCGCCGGGCGACCTGGGCCGTCCGCTCGTTCGCGACGTCCGACGACGAGCCCACCGCGGCGACCGCGACTCCGAGCCGATCGTCGTCCGGGTCCGCGCCGGCCTCGACTGCACGCGAACGCACGGCGCGCACGATCCGGTCGTCGGTGCCGAGCACGTCGGCCTGCAGCACGGACAGCGACGGGCGCCGGTAGCGCGCAGTCGCCAGCAGCCGCGGCAGATCCACGCGGGCGTGAAAGGCGCTGCCGAGCAACAACGGAACCGCGACGGCGCTCGTGTAGCCGTCGGCGGCCACACCGTCGACGGTGCGGTCCACGGACGGCGCGTTCAGGTCCAGGAAGCTCAGCCGCACATCGAGGCTCGGACGCGCTTCCCGGATCCGTTCGACGAGAGCATGCATGGTCGCTGCGGAACGCGGGTCCCGGCTTCCGTGCGCCACCGCGATCAACGGTCCGGTCGCCACCATCAGACGTTCTCGCCCACCTCGACGGCCCCCACCTCGACGGCACTGAGCACGTCGCCGACGAGCCCCGCCGCGAGAGTGTTGCCGCCCGCCGGATCGATCAGCAGGAAGCTTCCGGTGTGCCGGTTCACCGCATAGTCGTCGGCCACCAGTGGTTCCGCGACCCGCACCGAGATCCGACCGATATCGTTGAGCGTCAACGACTCCGGGTTCGGATCCGACACCAGCCGCTGCTCGTCGAAGCGTTCGACGAGGGCACCGACGATGGCCGGCGTGGTCCGGGTGCCGTGCTTGAGCAGCAGGCGGGCGCCCGGGTGCAGGGGCTTGTCCGCGAGCCAGCACACGGTGGCGTCGAACGTGGCGATCGGTTCGGGCGCGTCGTCCGGCGAGGCGATGACGTCGCCGCGGGACACGTCGACGTCGTCGGCGAGGATCAGCGTCACGCTGCGGCCGGGTTCGGCATTTTCGAGCGCGCCGTCGGGAGTGTCGATCCGCTCCACGGTGGTGCGGACACCGGACGGCAGCACGATGACCTCGTCGCCGGGGGACACCGTGCCGGCCGCGACCTGACCCGCGTAGCCGCGGTAGTCGGGGTGCTCGACGGTCCGCGGGCGGATCACGTACTGCACCGGGAAGCGCAGGCCGATCGAGTGCTGTCCCGCCGAATCGGCATCCACCGGAACGGATTCGAGGTGCTCGATCAGGCTCGGGCCGGCGTAGTAAGGGGTGTTGTCCGACCGGCTCGCGACGTTGTCGCCAAGCTTTGCCGACACCGGGATCTCGAGCACGTCATCCGACGACCAGCCGAGTGCGCTGGTGAGGCTGTTGAAGTCCGCGCAGATGCGGGCGAACACCTCGGCCGGGTCGTCGATCAGGTCGATCTTGTTCACCGCCAGCACCAACTTCGGCACACCGAGCAGCGCGAGCACCGCGGCGTGGCGACGCGTCTGCTCCACCACGCCCTTGCGGGCGTCGACGAGCAGGATCACCAGTTGAGCGGTCGAGGCGCCGGACACGGTGTTGCGGGTGTACTGCACGTGCCCCGGGGTGTCGGCGAGCACGAATGAGCGCTTCGGCGTGGCGAAGTAACGGTAGGCGACGTCGATCGTGATGCCCTGCTCGCGTTCGGCACGCAGGCCGTCCACGAGCAGCGATAGGTCCGGCGTGCTCAGGCCCTTGTCGACCGAGGCGCGGGTGACCGCGTCGATCTGGTCGGCGAGCACCGATTTCGTGTCGTACAGCAGCCGCCCGACGAGGGTCGATTTGCCGTCGTCGACGCTGCCGGCGGTGGCGAGTCGTAGCAGATCACTCATGTCAGAAGTAGCCCTCACGCTTGCGGTCTTCCATCGCGGCCTCGGAGACCCGGTCGTCACCGCGGGTGGCACCGCGCTCGGTCAGTCGCGACGCGGCCACCTCCGCCAGGATGGCGTCGTTGCCGGCGGCCTCGGACAGGATTGCACCGGTGCTCGAACCGTCCCCGACGGTGCGGTAGCGCACCGAACGGATCTCGAGCACCTCGTCCTCACGCGGCCCACCCCACGAACCGGGGGTCATCCACATGCCGTCGCGCTGGTACACCGGCCGCTCGTGTGCGTAGTAGATGCTCGCGAGTCCGACGTCGTCCCGGGCGATGTAACGCCAGATGTCGAGTTCGGTCCAGTTCGAGAGCGGGAACACCCGGACGTGCTCGCCGGGGGCGTGCCGGCCGTTGTAGAGATTCCACAGTTCGGGGCGCTGCCGCTTCGGATCCCATTGCCCGAACGCGTTGCGCAGCGAGAAGATCCGCTCCTTGGCGCGCGAGCGCTCCTCGTCGCGACGACCGCCGCCGAACACCGCGTCGAACCGGTTCTCCGCGATCGCGTCGAGGAGGGGTACCGTCTGCAGCGGGTTGCGGATGCCGTCGGGACGCTCGGAGAGGCGGCCGTCGGCAATGTAGTGCTCGACGTTGGCGACGTGCAGGCGCAGGCCGTACTGGTCGACGATGTGGTCGCGGAACTCGAGCACCTCCGGCAGATTGTGGCCGGTGTCGACGTGCAGCAGCGAGAACGGCAGCGGTGCCGGCCAGAACGCCTTGAGCGCCAGGTGCAACAGGACGGTCGAGTCCTTACCGCCGGAGAACAGAATCACGGGACGCTCGAACTCGCCCGCGACCTCACGGAAGATGTGGATCGACTCGGACTCGAGCGCGGCGAGCGTGTCGAAAGCGCTGTCGGCCGTCGTGAGTTGAGACAAGGCGGTGATCTGAGCGGTCATGACTGGTGCAACCCACATTCGGTCTTGGCGAAGCCGGCCCAGCGGCCACTTCGCAAATCGGCTCCCGGCTCCGGCTTGCGGGTGCATGGCGCGCACCCGATCGACGGATAACCCTCCTCGACAAGCGGATTGACCAGGATGGAATGCTCGGAGATGTATGCCTCCATGTCGTCGTCCGACCAGGCGGCGAGCGGGTTGATCTTCACCAGGCCGAAGGCCTCGTCGAACGAGATCAGCGGCGAGTTGGCGCGCGTCGGGGCCTCGACCCGGCGTAGCCCGGTGACCCACGCGTTGTAGCCGCCCAGCGCACGCTGCAGCGGGACGACCTTGCGCAGCCGACAGCACTCACCCGGGTCGGAGGCGAACAGGTTCTTGCCGAGCAGCCGATCCTGTTCGGCAACACTGTGTTCCGGCTCGACGCTGACGACGTTCACGCCGTAGACCGCCTCCACCGCATCGCGGGTGCCGATCGTCTCCGCAAAGTGGTAGCCGGTGTCGAGGAACAGGACGTCGACCCCCGGATGCACCTGGGCCGCCAGGTGGACGAGCACCGCGTCCTGCATGTTCGAGGCGACGATATACTCGGAACCGAAGGTGTCCTCGGTCCACTGCAACAGTTCCCGGGCGTCCGCGCCGGCCAGTTCGGCCGCCCCGCGCTCGGCGATCTCCCGCAGTTCGCTCTCGCTGCGTTTCGCGATGTCGATGCTCATCTCAGATCTGCCTCGTCCGCTCGTACCGCCCACTGCGCGAACCGTTCTCCCTCGTCGCGCTGTTTGACGAAATTCCGGACCACGCGCTCGATGTAGTCGCCGAGTTCCACGCTGGTCACCTTGTGCTGCCTGAGCTTGCGGCCGAAACCGCTGTCGAGCCCGAGGCTGCCACCCAGGTGAACCTGGAAACCCTCGACCTGATTCCCGGCGCCGTCGTCGACGAGTTGGCCCTTGAAGCCGATGTCGGCGATCTGGGACCGGCCGCACGAGTTGGGGCAGCCGTTGATGTTGATCGTGATCGGCACGTCGAGTTGCGCGTTGATGTCCGCGAGGCGCTGCTCGAGTTCGGGTGCGAGCACCTGCGAGCGCTTGCGGGTCTCCACGAACGACAGCTTGCAGAACTCGATCCCGCTGCACGCCAAGAGGTTCCGGCGCCAGATCGACGGCCGGGCGTGCAGGCCGAGCGGCTCGAGCTCGGCGATCAACTCCTCGACGCGTTCGTCGGGGACGTCGAGCACGATCAGCTTCTGGTAGGGGGTGAACCGCACCCGGTCCGATCCGACCCGGGCGGCGGCGTCGGCGACCGTCGTCAGCTTCGTGCCCGTGACGCGGCCGGCGATGGGGGAGAATCCCACCGCGTCGAGGCCGTTGCGCAGCTTCTGCACGCCGACGTGGTCGACGGGACGTTCGGGCTTCTCCGGCGCGGGGCCGTCGATGAGCTTGCGCCCCAGGAACTCGGATTCGAGAACTTCACGGAATTTGTCAATCCCCCAGTCCTTGACCAGGAACTTCAGCCGTGCCTTGGTGCGCAGCCGGCGGTAGCCGTAGTCGCGGAACAGCGAGACGACGGCCTCCCAGACGTCGGGCACCTCGTCGATCGGCACCCACGCCCCGACCCGCTGCGCGAGCATCGGGTTGGTCGACAGCCCGCCGCCGACCCAGAGGTCGAAGCCCGGCCCGTGCTCGGGGTGCTCGACGCCGACGAACGCGACGTCGTTGATCTCGTGCACGACGTCCTGCTGACCCGAGATCGCGGTCTTGAACTTGCGCGGAAGGTTTGCGTACTCCTTCTTGCCGATGTAGCGACGCACGATCTCCTCGATGGCGGGGGATGCATCGAGGATCTCGTCGACGGACTCGCCAGCCAGCGGCGACCCGAGCACAACGCGCGGGCAGTCGCCGCACGCCTCGGTGGTCTGCAAACCGACCGCCTCGAGTCGCTTCCAGATCTCGGGGACATTCTCGATCTCGATCCAGTGGTACTGGAGGTTCTCGCGGTCCGACAGGTCGGCGGTGTCGCGGGCGAACTCGGTGGAGATCTCACCGAGTGTGCGCAGTTGCGTGGTGTTCAGCGCACCGCCATCGCAACGCACCCGCATCATGAAGTAGCGGGCCTCGAGCAGGTCGATGTTCTCGTCACCGGTCCAGGTGCCGTCGTAGCCCTGCTCGCGCTGTGTGTAGAGACCCCACCAGCGCATCCGGCCGCGCAGATCGCCCTTGTCGATGCTGTCGAAGCCGTTGCGGGCATAGATGTTCTCGATGCGCGCCCGCACGTTGAGCGGGTGGTCGTCCTTCTTGGACTGCTCGTTCGCGTTCAGCGGTTCGCGGTAGCCGAGGGCCCACTGACCTTCGGCTTTGCGGCGGACGGGCTTGCCGGTGCGCTTGCGCGGCGCGTCGGTGCTCGACGTCATGGGTGGTACTCCTGAAAGTTGATTCTGCTGCGGCGCACGGGGCTGATCGTGCGGGCTGACGGCCACAAAGCGAGCGGCCGATGGCAGAGTGGCTGGTGATCTACCGGGGCGGAACGGGCAGACAGCAACAGCTACAGACACGCTTGAGGTCGACGTGGCGTCGCGCCACGAGTCGCACCTCGGCGTAGCCTGCTACAGCGACAGGCCGCCCAACGTGTCCGGTCATGCGGGCCATTGTGCCATGTCAACGGGCCTGCGCCGACCCCCCGAGGCATATTTCCCCCGAAATGCCGGGAAATGTACCTGTCACGTGCGGGGAGAATGGGGGCGTGCCCGCCCCTGTCCTGGCTCTGCCCGCCGCCGCGCTCGCCGACGTCGCCACCACGCCGTTCGGGATCTACGTGCACGTCCCGTTCTGCGCGACCCGGTGTGGATACTGCGACTTCAACACCTACACGGCCGGCGAACTGGGCACCTCGGCCTCTCCGCAATCGTGGCTCGAGGCGGTGCGGTGTGAATTGAGTCACGCCGCGGATCTGCTCGCCGCCGCACCCGGCGGCATCCCGCCCGTGCAGACGGTGTTCGTGGGCGGCGGCACCCCGTCGCTGCTCGGCGGCGCCGGCCTCGCGGAGGTCCTCGACGCCATTCGCACGCGCTTCGACCTCGCGCCGAACGCCGAGGTCACGACCGAATCCAACCCCGAGTCGACCTCGCCGGAGTTCTTCGCCGCGATCGCCGCCGCAGGCTACACGCGGGTCTCGTTGGGCATGCAGTCCGCCGCGCCGCATGTGCTGGCCGTCCTCGACCGCACCCATACCCCCGGCCGGGCCGTCGACGCCGCCCGGGAGGCCCGGGCCGCGGGCATCGGGCACGTCAACCTCGACCTCATCTACGGCACCCCCGGCGAGAGCGACGCCGACCTCGATGCCTCGATCGACGCTGTGCTCTCCGCGGGGGTCGACCACGTCTCGGCGTACGCGCTGATCGTGGAGGACGGCACCGCACTGGCGCGCCGGATCCGCCGCGGCGAAATCCCCGCCCCCGACGACGACGTGCTCGCGGAGCGCTACGAGCGTCTCGACGCGCGGCTCGCCGCGGCGGGTCTGCAGTGGTACGAGGTGTCGAACTGGGCGGTCGACGACGCGGCCCGGTGCCGGCACAACATCGGCTACTGGTCCGGCGGGAACTGGTGGGGGGTCGGGCCGGGTGCGCACAGCCACGTCGGCGGGGTGCGCTGGTGGAACGTCAAGTACCCGGCGCGCTACGCGTCCACCCTCGCCGACGGGGCACTGCCGGTGCAGGACAGCGAGGTGCTCAGCGAGGGGGAGCGGCACCTGGAGACCGTGATGCTCACCACTCGGCTGCGATCAGGGCTGCCGCTGCACGTGCTCGACGCCGACGAACGCGCCCACGCCGCTGGAATCGTCGAGGAGGGTCTGCTGCGTCGCAACGTCGACCGCCTGGTGCTCACCGACCGGGGCCGGCTGCTCGCCGACGGGGTGATCGCCCGCGTGCTCGGCTGAACCCGGACTAAACTGGAGCTTCACAGTTCATACAGCTTCAAAAGCTTGTTGAGCGCAGGGGAGGAGGCCGCGGATGTCCAGCACTGAGGAACGGCGGTTCGCGATCCTGCGCGCGATCGTCGCCGACTACGTCGCCACCAAGGAGCCGATCGGCTCGAAGACGCTGGTGGAGCGGCACAACCTGGGGGTGTCGAGCGCGACCGTGCGTAACGATATGGCCGTCCTCGAGGCCGAGGGCTACATCACCCAGCCGCACACGAGTTCGGGCCGGATCCCGACCGACAAGGGCTACCGGCAGTTCGTCGACCGGATCGACGAAATCAAGCCGCTCTCGCCCGCGGAACGACGCGCAATCCTCGAGTTCCTCGAGTCGGGGGTCGACCTCGACGACGTGCTGCGTCGCGGCGTCCGCCTGCTAGCGCAGCTCACCCGGCAGGTCGCGGTGGTGCAGTACCCGACGCTGTCGGCGTCGTCGGTGCGCCACCTCGAGGTGGTCGCGCTGACCCCGGCGCGGCTGCTGCTGGTCGTCATCACCGACACCGGCCGCGTCGACCAGCGCATCGTCGACCTCGGTGACGTGCTCGCCGAGGAGGACGTCTCGGCGCTGCGCGCACTGCTGGGTGCCGCGCTGGAGGGCAAGCGGATGGCGGCGGCGTCGAGTGCGGTCGCGCAACTGCCCGACGACGCGCCCCCGCACCTGCGCGACGCGGTCGTGCGGACGTCGACGATGCTGGTCGAGACGCTGGTCGAGCACCGCGACGACCGCCTGGTGCTGGGCGGCACGGCGAACCTCACCCGCAACGCGGGCGATTTCGCGACGCTGCCGGGCTCGCTGCGGACCGTGCTCGAGGCGCTCGAGGAACAGGTCGTCGTGTTGAAGATCCTCGCCGCCGCGCAGCGTCCCGGCACGGTCACGGTGCAGATCGGCGAGGAGACGCAGGCCGAGGAGATGCGGGGCACGTCGGTCGTGTCGACCGGGTACGGGCTGCAGACCACCGTGCTGGGCGGTGTGGGTGTGCTCGGCCCCACCCGGATGGACTACCCGGGAACAATCGCCTCGGTCGCCGCCGTTGCGAGGTACATCGGCGAGGTGCTGGCCGGGCGATGACGCCTGTCCGAAAGCGGCGAGCGTTTAATTGGTGTTGTTCATTCAATACGTAGAGGGACGAGAGACTCAGGTGGCACGCGACTACTACGGAATGCTCGGCGTCGGGCGGAACGCGACCGATCAGGAGATCAAGCGGGCCTACCGCAAGCTGGCGCGTGAGCTGCACCCGGACGTGAACCCCGACGAAGCGGCGCAGGCCCGCTTCAAGGAGATATCGACGGCCTACGAGGTGCTGTCGGACCCGGAGAAGCGGCGCATCGTCGACCTGGGCGGCGATCCGCTCGAGTCGGCCGCCGCGGGTGGTGGCGGGTTCGCCGGCGGTGGGTTCGGCGGTCTCGGCGACGTGTTCGAGGCATTCTTCGGTGCCGGCGCGACGGGCGGGGCGCGGCGCACCCGTGGCCGGGTGCAGCCTGGTGCGGATTCGCTGCTGCGGACCCGGCTCACGCTCGCCGAATGCGCCACCGGCGTCACGAAGCACCTCACCGTCGACACGGCCATCCTGTGCGACTCTTGCAGCGGGTCCGGCACGCACGGCAACTCGAAACCGGCGCGCTGCGACACCTGCGGGGGCATGGGCGAGGTGCAGTCGGTGCAGCGCTCGTTCCTCGGCCAGGTGATGACGTCGAGGCCGTGCCCCACGTGTCGCGGGACAGGCGAGGTCATCCCGGATCCGTGCCACAAGTGCGGCGGCGACGGTCGGGTGCGAGCCCGGCGCGAGATCGCGGCCAAGATCCCGGCCGGCGTCGGGAACGGGATGCGGATCCGGCTCGCCGCGCAGGGCGAGGTCGGTCCCGGCGGCGGACCCGCGGGCGACCTGTACGTGGAGGTCGTCGAGCAAGCACACGAGACGTTCGTGCGCGACGTCGACGATCTGCACTGCACGATCCGCGTGCCGATGGTCGACGCCGCGCTCGGCACCACCGTCGTTCTCGAGACGATCCTCGACGGGCCCACGGAGATCACGATCGCACCCGGCACCCAGCCCAACGCGCAGGCCATGCTGCGTGGGCACGGGATGCCGAAGCTGCGCTCCGGCGTGCGGGGTGACCTGATCGCGCACCTCGAGGTCGTCGTGCCCAACAAGCTCGACCACAAGCAGGCCGACCTGCTGCGCGACTACAAGCGGCTGCGCGAGCGCGACCGTTCCGAGGTCGTGTCCAGCGGTTCCGAGCACAGCGGCGGATTGTTCTCGCGGCTGCGTGCGTCGTTCACCGGCCGCTGACCTGCGGCTTCCGTGGCTGCCACGCTGTTCTATCTCGACTCGTTGCCCGAGCCCGGCGACGTCGCCGTGCTCGACGGCGCGGAGGGACACCACGCGGCGACCGTGCGGCGCATCGGTGTCGGCGCGACGCTGGTGCTCGCGGACGGGCGCGGCGAGGTCGCGGAGGCGACGGTGACTGCCGCACGGCCCGGTCGGCTCGAACTGGCTGTGCTCGAGCGCTGGACTGCGCCGCCGCCGACCCCACCGGTGACCGTGGTGCAGGCGCTGCCGAAGTCCGACCGCTCCGAACTCGCCGTCGAACTCGCCACCGAAGCCGGCGCCGACGCGATCGTGCCGTGGCGGGCCGCGCGCTGCGTCGCGCGCTGGCAGGGCGCGAAGGCGGACAAGGGCGTTGCGAAGTGGCGGGCGACGGCGCGGGCAGCGGCGCGGCAGTCCCGTCGGTCACGGATCCCGGCGATCCCGGATCTGCACAGCACCGCCGACGTCGTCGCGTTCGTCGCGGCGGCGGCGGTGCGGGGTGTGCTGGTGGCCGTGCTGCACGAATCGGCGCGCGCCCGATTCACCGACCTGCGCTTCGCGGACGCGCGGGAGGTCGTGTTGGTGGTCGGTCCGGAGGGCGGCCTCGACGAGCACGAACTGGCGACGCTGTCGGCAGCCGGCGCGGTCCCGGTGCTGCTGGGCCCCACCGTGCTGCGCACATCGACCGCCGCCGCGGTGGCGCTGGGCGCTCTCGGAGCACTGACCCCGCGCTGGTCTGCGGCTAAACTCGACGTGGCAGGACTCCCGGAAACCGAAAGCAGGCCATAACCAGCACGTGAGAACCCGAGGCGAATCGAGCGACCTACCCGGCGGAGTGGCGGAGGGCCCCGCAGCACGGACCGTGCGGTCCAGCATCGAGCTTGCGCCGGACTCCGTATTCGGGTTCCTGGGGTCGGCGGACACCAATCTGCGCGTGCTGGAACAGCTGCTGGACGCCGACATTCACGTGCGCGGCAACACCGTCACGCTGACCGGACCCGCCGCCGACGTCGCCCTCGCCGAGCGTGTCGTGGAACAGCTTGCGGCGCTGGTCGGCCGCGGCCAGCAGGTGAGCCCGGATGCCGTGCGGCACACGGTGTCGATGTTGACCGAGGGCGTCGCCGAGTCCCCCGCCGAGGTGCTCAGCCTCGACATCCTGTCCCGACGCGGAAAGACGATCCGGCCGAAGACGCTCAACCAGAAGCGCTACGTCGATGCGATCGACGCGAACACCGTCGTGTTCAGTATCGGACCCGCCGGCACCGGCAAGACCTACCTGGCCATGGCCAAGGCCGTGCAGGCGCTGCAGAGCAAGCAGGTCACCAGGATCATCCTGACCCGACCGGCAGTCGAGGCCGGCGAGCGGTTGGGCTTCCTGCCGGGCACGCTCAACGAGAAGATCGACCCGTATCTGCGTCCGCTCTACGACGCTCTGCACGACATGATGGATCCCGAGGCGATCCCGAAGTTGATGCAGGCCGGGGTGATCGAGGTGGCGCCGCTGGCATACATGCGTGGCCGAGCGCAGCCGCTGTCCACCAAGGTGCTCACCCCGGACGGTTTCCGACCGATCGGTCAGATCGCGGTCGGTGATCAGGTCATCGGGTCGGACGGCCGCCCCACGACGGTGCTGAGCGTGCATCCGCAGGGGTTCAAGGACATCTACCGGGTGACGACTCAGGATCGCGCGTCGACGCTGTGCTCCGCCGACCATCTGTGGGCGGTCTACACCCGCGACGACCGCCGACGTGGCCGACCCGCCCGCGTGCTCGAGACCAAGGAGATGGTCGGCAATCTGCGCGCCGCGCACTACCACCGCTACGAGCTACCGCTGCTGTCGGCGCCGGTCGATTTCGCGCCTCGTCCCGTGCCAATCGACCCGTATGCACTCGGCCTGCTGCTCGGCGACGGTTGCATGACGGGCAGCACGACACCGTCGGCCACCAAGTTCGTGCCGGAGGCGTTCCTGTTCAACTCCGCGGAGGTTCGACTCGCGCTCCTGCAGGGCCTGTTGGACTCCGACGGCGGGCCGGTCGTCCAGGCGAACCGGACCTGCCGTATCCAGTTCACGACAGTCTCCGATCGTCTGCGCGACGACGCGACCTTCTTGGTCCGCTCACTCGGTGGCGTCGTGTACTCCCACGACGCGCATATCCTCGATCTCCGACTGCCGGCCGGAATCGTACCGTTCCGCTTGGCGCGCAAGCA
>DATDBL010000369.1:0-3394 GCA_036524855.1 Aldersonia sp.
AACTTCAGGAACGGCCGATCGGGGTGTCGGTCGGCCAGGCGCTGGAACATCAACCCGATCGACTGCCGGGTATCCGGCCCGAGCAGCAGCCCCAGCCCACCGGCTGCCATCGTCGTCACGTCGGGCAGCAGCTTCGGGAGCCGGGTTGCGAGGTGCCCCAAACCGATTCGCGTCGTCGTCACTTCCGTCCTCCCGGCATGGGTGCTCCCGGCATGGGTGCTCCCGGCGTTGGATCGCACGCCGCGAGCGCGTCCGCGATGGTCGTGGTGCGGATCAGACCGTCGAGTGCGCGCTGCGGCACGAACCTGGCCTCGCGCAGTCCTTCCAGCCACTCCAGCAGGCCGCGGTAGTGACCGATCGGGTCGAGCAGCACCACCGGTTTGGTGTGCATGCCCAGGTACCCGGCCGTCCAGGTCTCGAACAGTTCCTCGAGCGTGCCGATGCCGCCCGGCAGCGCGATGAACGCGTCCGCGCGCTCCTCCATGATCTGCTTGCGCTCGCGCATCGTGTCGGTGACGACGAGTTCGTCGGCGTCGACGTCGGCGACCTCGCGGTGCACCAGTTTCTTCGGGATCACCCCGATCGTGTGCGCCCCCGCGGCCCGCGCCGCCGTGGCGAGTTCGCCCATCATCGACACGTTCCCGCCGCCGGAGACCAGTTGCCAGCCACGCTCGCCCAGTGCGGTCCCGAGGTCGGCGGCCAGCGCGAGACACGTCGGGTCGTTGGTGCCCGAGGCGCAGTAGACACATACGGAAACGGTCACGCGCGCGCCGCCGTCACGATCCGAACAACCTCGTCGACGGTGTCGGTGACCTGCAGCAGGTCCAGGTCGGCCGGGTCGATCGTGCGCGCGGCGGTCAGCGTGGTGCGCATCCAGTCGAGCAATCCCGTCCAGTAGGCGGAGCCGACCAGCACCACCGGGAACCGGGTGATCTTGCCGGTCTGCACCAGGGTGAGTGCCTCGAACAGTTCGTCGAGGGTGCCGAATCCGCCCGGGAGGCAAATAAGCGCCTGCGCGTATTTGACGAACATCGTCTTGCGCGCGAAGAAGTAACGGAAGTTGATCCCGAGGTCGACCCAGTCGTTCAGCGACTGCTCGAAGGGCAGTTCGATGCCAAGACCGATCGAGTAGCCGCCTGCCTCGCAGGCACCGCGGTTCACCGCCTCCATCAGTCCTGGTCCGCCGCCGGTGATCACCGCATACCCGGCCGCCGCCAGCGCGGCGCCGAGCTCGCGCCCGAGCGCGTATTCGGGGTGGTCAGGCGGCGTACGGGCAGATCCCCACACCGTCACCGCGGGCGGAATCTCAGCGAGCGCAGCGAATCCCTCGACGAACTCGCTCTGGATCCGCAGCACTCGCCAAGGGTCGGTGTGCACCCAGTCGCTGGGCCCGCGCCGGTCGAGCAGTCGCTGGTCGGCGGTCGCGTTCTCTGCCTCGCGCTCGCGGCGCAGCAGCACCGAACCGCGGTAGCGCGTGGTGGTGCGGGACGCTCGAGAATCTTCGGGGCGCGCCGTCTGGTCAACCATGGCGCAAGGCTAGACGCGCCCGCCGACATAGCCGCGTAGTACCCGGGCGACCTCGGTGATCTGCGCGGTCGGCACGTGTTCCTCGGGTTTGTGCGCGAGGTTCGGGTCGCCGGGCCCGTAGTTGACAGCGGGAATGCCGAGCGCCGCGAAGCGCGATACGTCGGTCCAGCCGTACTTGGCACGGACCTCCCCGCCTGCGGCCTCGATCAGTGTCTTCGCGGCGGGCGCGCCGAGGCCGGGCAGCGCACCCGGTGCGCTGTCGGTGACCTCGAACCCGACGTCGAGACCGTCGAACACCCCCCGGACGTGCTTGGACGCCTGCTCGACGGTGCGGTCTGGCGCGAACCGGAAGTTGACGTCGACGGTGGCCACGTCCGGCACGACGTTGCCCGCCACCCCGCCGTCGATGCGGACCCCGGACAGCCCCTCGCGGTACTCGCAGCCGTCGATGTCGACGCGCCGCGCCGAGTACTCGTCCAGGCGCGCGAGCACCGGGGCGAGCCGGTGAATCGCGTTGTCACCCAACCAGGATCGCGCCGAGTGCGCGCGGGTGCCGGTGGTGGTGAGGCGTACCCGCAGGGTGCCCTGACAGCCGGCCTCGATGAGGCCCCCCGACGGCTCCCCGAGCACCGCGAGGTCGCCGCGCAGCCAGTCCGGCAGTTCGCGTTCGATCCGCCCGAGGCCGTTGTGGGCCGCGGCGATCTCCTCGCAGTCGTACATGATCACGGTGAGGTCGCGGGCCGGGTCCGCAATCGTCGCCGCCAGGTGCAGGAACACCGCGGCACCGGACTTCATGTCGACGGTCCCGCAGCCGTGCAGGATTTCACCGCCACCGCCACCGCCGTCACCGGTCCGTCGACTCGGCACGTTGCCCGCGATCGGCACGGTGTCGAGGTGCCCGGCGAGGATCACCCGACTCGGGCGGCCCAGCGACGTCCGCGCCAGCACGGCGTTGCCGTTGCGCACCACCTCCATCGCGGTCTGGCCGCGGAGCGCAGCCTCCACGGCGTCCGCGATCGCGGCCTCGTCGCGCGAGACGCTGGGGATGTCGACGAGGGCGACGGTGAGGTCGACGGGGTCGGCGCGCAGGTCGAGTTCGGTCACACTGTCAGCCTATTGGGTCCCCTCACTCGCGCGGTCACGCTAGCGAGGGCGTCCCTACGGCTGTAGCGACGTCCGCCGCCAACTAATCGGACGCCTGGTCGTCCTGCACCGCCGTCGCGGCCTCGGAGATGATCGCGCGCATCGCGTTCTCCGCGGCGACCGGGTCGCCGAGGCGGACGGCGCGCGCGACGTCGTCGTGCAGGGCGATAGCGGCGGGGTTCGGGCGCGCCGGCATCAGCCCGTGGTGGGTGCGCCCGGCGAGCACCTCGGCGACGACATCGTCGAGCGCGCGGAACATATCGTTGCCACTCGCCTCGAGCAGCGTGTGGTGGAACAACTTGTCCGCGCTCAGGTACGCCTCGAGTTCGCCGGCGCGTCCGTGGGTCACCATGTCCGAGACCGCGCCGGCCAGCACCCGGCACTGGTCCTGATCGGCGCGCTGCGCGGCCAGGGCGGCCGCGACGGGTTCGAAACCACGGCGCAGTTCCGAGAGCGAGCCGAGCAGCGCGGCCCGGTCGCCGCCGTCGAGCCGCCAGCGGATCAACCTCGGGTCGAAGACGTTCCAGCCGGTGCGCGGCCGCACGGTGATGCCCACCCGTCGTCGCGACGCGACCATTCCCATCGATTCGAGCACGCGGATCGCCTCGCGGGCGACGCTGCGCGACACCCCGTACTCGGCGCCGATGTCATCGAGGGTGAGCACCGCACCGACCGGCAGCGCACCGGACACGATCTCGGTCCCGAGTCGGGTGAGGACGGTCTC
>DATDBL010000370.1:0-24764 GCA_036524855.1 Aldersonia sp.
GCGCACAGACCGCGTTCCGGGCTTTGCTCGACGGCAAGCTGGGATACGCGGTGCCTCTCGAAGGACGAGTGTTCGTCGTCACGGACATCGCATTCGGCCCCGACGGCCGCATCGCGGCGCTGGAGGCGACCCTGCGCCGCGAGGAGATCGATTCGGTCGACGTGGTTCCGGTGTAGCGACGTGCGCCGGCCCCGACCGAACCGCCGCCTACAGCACCTCGGACAGGAACTGCTGCAGCCGCTCGGTGTGCGGATCGTCGAACAGCGCCGCCGGCGGGCCGGTCTCGACCACCTGACCGTGATCCATGAACACCACCGTGTCCGACACCGAGCGGGCGAAGCCCATCTCGTGGGTCACCACGATCATCGACATGCCGCCCGCGGCGAGGTCCGCCATCAACCCGAGCACGCCCTTGACCAACTCCGGGTCCAGCGCCGAGGTCGCCTCGTCGAAGAACATGATCTCCGGCTGCATGGCCAAGGCACGGGCGATCGCGACCCGCTGCTGCTGACCACCGGAGAGGTTCCCGGGCCGCGCGTCGGCCTTGGCCGCCAGCCCGACCCGCTCGAGTTGCTGTACGGCGACCTCGCGGGCCGCGTCCTTGGACAGCCCGCGCATCCTGCGCGGGCCCAGCGCGATGTTCTGCGCGACCGTCTTGTGCGGGAACAGGTTGAAGTGCTGAAACACCATGCCGATGCGCTGGCGCAGCTTGTCCGGGTTGTCTTTCAGCACCGACCGTCCGTCGACGAGGATGTCGCCCTGCTGCGGTTCGTGCAGCCGGTTCAGCGCGCGCAGCAGCGTCGACTTCCCGGAGCCCGACGGCCCGATCACCGACGTCGCCTTGCCCGCGTCGACGTGCACGTTCACCCCGCGCAGCACCTTGTTCGCGCCGAACGCGAGGTGAATGTCCTTGCCGGTCAACGACACCGATTCCGCCATGTCACCCCCTCTCCACGACGATGGCCTGCTCGAGTGGGTCGAGCGTGCCGGTCCGGTCCTCCCGGCCAGTCCGCAGCCGCCGGTCGATGTAGTTCACCAGGTGCGTGAGCGGGATGGTCAGCAGCAGGTAGAACAGCCCCGCCGCGACCAACGGTGACAGGTTGCCGGTCTGTGCGTTCAGGTCGCGGCCCACCGCGAACAGCTCGCGCTGGGTCGCAAGAAGCCCGAGGAAATAGATCAGCGAGGAGTCCTTGATCAGGGCGATGAACTGGTTCATCAACGCCGGCAACACCCGCCGCACGCCCTGTGGCACCACCACGAGGCGCATCGACTCGCGGTAGCTGAACCCGATCGCCCGCGCCGCCTCGAGCTGACCCGGCTCGACGCTCTGGATGCCGGAGCGGAAGATCTCGCCGATGTACGCGGCCGCCAGCAGGGCCAACGCCGCCGCACCGAGCCAGTACGGGTTGTTGCCGGTGAGGTTGCGCACCAAAGGCCCGACGCCCAGCCCGACGAGCAGGATGATCACCACGGCGGGCAGGCCGCGGAAGATGTCGGTGTACACCCGGGCGGGCCAGCGCAGCCATCGAGTGCGGGCGATGCCGGCCACCGCGAGCGCCATCCCGAGCAGCGTGCCGATCACCCCGGAGACCAGGGCGAGGATGATCGTGTTCGGCAGGCCGGTCTTGACCAACTCGGGAATCGCCTGGCGATACAGCTCCCAATTGAAGAACGTGTCGCCGAGCTGGGCCAGTGTCGACTTCGGCGCCTGCTGGGTGGGCCCGGCGTCCTCGCCGCGTTCGGCCGCCAGCGCCGCGAAGTCGGGCAGCTCCGGCGTCGGCGCGGCCTTGCTGCCGGGTTTCCACCCCGGCGGCAGTTCGCGCGGAACCCACTCCGCGTACAGCCGCGCCCACGTGCCGTCCGCGATCACCGCGTCCAGCCCGGAGTTCAACGCGTCGATCAGCGGCTGGTTGTCCAGGTTCACCGCCCAGCCGACGAAGTTGTTCAGGCTGAACGTGTTCTGCACGATCGAGGTCGGGTCGCCGGGCTTGATCGCACCCTCGGCCTGCTGCGACGGCGCGACCCACGCGTCGATCTGGCCGGTCTTCAGGTTCGCGTACGCCGTGTTGTAGTCGGGGAACTTCACCGGGTCCAGCTTCAGCGTGTTCACCACGAAGTCGTCCTGCACGGTGCCCTGCACCACGCCGATCCGGGTGCTCGCGTTCAGGTCGCCGAATCCCGTGATCGGGCTGCCGGTCGGCACGACGAGGGAGAAGTAGCCGAAGTCGTACCCGTTGGTGAAGCCGACGGTCTTGCGCCGCTCGTCGGTGGTGGTGATCGAGGAGGACCCCACGTCGAAGCGCCGGTTGGCGACCTGCGAGAGCAGGCCCGCGAACTCGGTGCCCGCGAACTCGATCTGCAGGCCGAGCTTCGCGGCGATCGCCTTCAGCAGCTCGTTGTCGTAGCCGGTGAATTGGCCGGCCGAGTTGACGCAGATGCTCGGCGGCGCGTCGGAGAGCGTGCCGACGCTGACCTTGCCCGGGGTGATGAGCCCAAGCGCGTTCACGTCGATCTGGTCCAGCGGCGTGGTGTTCGGCGTGGTGTAGCGGTCCTCGCCGGCCGCCGCCCCGGCGCCGAGATTGGTGGGCGCGGCGGCCGCCGCGCCGAGCCCCGGCGGCGAGCACAGGTCGGTAGGCGAGTCTGGCGACGACTCGTTGCTCGAGCAGGCGGCCAGACCCAACGTGAGCACCGCCGACAACAGCAGCATTAGCAGCGAACGCATCCGGGCTGCGCGGAACCACGGCACCATGCGGGCAGCCTATCGGCGCCCGCGGCCCGGTCCACGGTTGTGGTCACCGCGCTCCGAACTGGCTACGCCGTCGGCACGCCCCGCGTCGGCGTGGTCCCGAGCCGCGGGAAATGGATCGACACAAATGCACATCGCTGCGTCGGAATCCGGCCTACCGTAACCGGGTACGCGCGGTCAGATCCTGTCCAAGGAGGCGACTATGGTGTCACCGCAGTCCGTCGAGGTGGTAAAGGCGACGCTACCGGCAGTCGGTGGCGCCATCGGCGAGATCACACCGATCTTCTACCAGCGCATGTTCGCCGCCCACCCCGAACTGAAACACGACCTGTTCAACCGCGGCAACCAGGCACAGGGCGATCAGCAACGGGCGTTGGCCGGCGCGATCGCGGCCTACGCGACGATGCTCGTCGACGACACCGTTGCCGAACCGGCCGACCTGCTCGCCCGGATCGCGAACAAGCACGCTTCGTTGGGCATCGTCGCAGCGCAGTACGACATCGTGCACAAACATCTGTTCGAGGCAATCGTCGAAGTGCTTGGTGACGCGGTGACCCCCGAGGTCGCCGCCGCTTGGGACGAGGTGTACTGGGACATGGCGCGCGCCCTCATCGACCGGGAGGACGCGTTGTACGCCAAGACCGGCGTGCCGCCCGGCGAGGTGTGGCGCACGCTCGTGGTACGCGAACGCCGGCAGGAATCGCCGGACACCGTCTCCTTCGTCCTCGCCGCACCGGACGACAGCCCACTGCCGCGCGCCCGGCCCGGCCACTACATTTCGATCGCGGTCCCCCTACCCGACGGGGCGCGGCAAATTCGCCAGTACAGCCTCACCCGCGCTCCGGGACAGAATCGGTGGGGCATCACGGTCAAGGCGATCCCGTCGGGCCGGACCGCGGACGGGGTCGACATCCCTCCGGGCGAAGTGTCGAACTTTCTGCACCACAACCTGTTCGAGGGCGACGAGGTCACCGTCTCGGCGCCGTTCGGGGACCTGACGCTCGATGAGTCCGACGCACCGCTGCTATTGATCTCGGCGGGCATCGGGTGCACCCCGATCATCGGGATGCTGCACTATTTGACCCGCACCGAGTCCGACCGCGACGTCACGGTGCTGCACGCCGATCGAGCGCCGTCCCGGCACGCCCACCGGCAGGAACTCGCCGAACTGGTCGCTGCGCTTCCCGGCGCCGCGCTGCACCACTGGTACGAGGATCTCGGCGTGCGGCCTGCCTCTGACACCACGAGTGCGGGCCGGCTCGACCTGAGCAAGGTGGACATCAAGCCTGATTCGGTCGTGTACCTGTGTGGTCCGCTGCCGTTCATGGACATGGCACGGCGCGAGTTGATCGACCGGGGCGTGCCGGCGACGCAGATTCACTACGAGGTGTTCGGACCGGACGCGTGGTTGCCGATGGGCTGATTACCGCTCAGTCCAGGCAGAACTCGTTGCCCTCCGGGTCGGTCATCACGATGTGACCGTTCGCCAGCGGCGGCGCGGGTTCGTGGCGCGCCACTCTGGTCGCGCCGTGGGCGACCAGGCGCGCGCATTCCTCCTCGAGGGCGGCCATCCGCTCCTCGGCCGCCAGACCCGGCGCCGCCCGGACGTCGAGGTGCACGCGGTTCTTCGTGGTCTTGGGTTCCGGCACCCGCTGGAAGAAGATCCGTGGGCCGTTCCCGTCTGGGTCGACCAACGCCGAGGCGTCGTTGCGGCGCTCCTGCGGGATCCCCATCGTGTCGAGCGCGGCGTCCCAGGTGTCGAACCCGGGTGGCGGAGCCTGGATCCGGTAGCCGAGGACCTCGGCCCAGAAACCCGCGAGCGCGGCGGGGTCGGCGCAGTCGAAGGTGACCTGGATGTCGAGTGCCATCTGTCGTCCTTTCTCGATTGGGCCAACCTTGCCACGCTTCGAGGACAACGACGGTCCGCAATCGCACTGTCCGCAATCACCGCGTGCGCGGTTCGCGGTTGAACAGCGCCCGTGCCCAGAGGTACCCGATCAGCGCGATCCCTACGCACCACCCGATTCCCCACCACGAGTCGTCGCCAATCGCCGTGCCGGTCAGCAGGCCGCGCAGCGTCTCGATCACCCGCGAGAACGGCTGATTCTCGACGAACCAGCGCACCCCGCCGCTCATCGTGTCCGCCGGTGCGAACGCGGTGCTCAGGAACGGCAGGAACACCAGCGGGAAGGCGTAGAAGTTGGCGGCCTCGGGGGTCGGCGCCGCCAGCGCGAGGGCCACCGCGAGCCACGTGATCGCGACCACCAGCAGCACGATCATGCCGATTGCGGCCAACCACTCGACCGGCGTCGCGTTCGGACGGAACCCCATCACGACGGTCACGCCGAGCGCGATGACGATTCCGGCGAGGGTCGTGACCACACTCGCAACGACGTGGCCGGTCGGCACCGACGCCCGTGAGATCGCCATGGTGCGGAACCGGTTGATCACACCCTCCGACACGTCGGTGGCCATGCCCACCGCGGTCACGCCGACGCCGTAACCGGCCGCGAGCATGATGATTCCGGGCACCATGTAGTCGAGGTAGCGGGTGCCGACGTTCATCGCGCCGCCGAAGAAGTAATTGAACAGCAGAAGCAGAATTATCGGAACAACCAGGGCGCCGAACAACGTTTCGGGATTGCGCCAGGTGTGCCTGAACTGTCGGCGCACCATCGCGGCCGAATCGCGCAGCGGATAGGTGGCGGTGGTGGTCATCGCAGGGCCTCCTTCGCGGAGTCGCGGCCGGTAAGGGCCAGGAAGACGTCGTCGAGGTCGGGGGTGTGCACGGTCAGGCCGTCCACCGGGATCGACGCGTCGTCGAGTCGGTCGAGCAAGGCCCGCAGCGACGACACCCGACCGTCGCTGGGTACCTGCAGGGTGAGGTTGTCCGGATCCCCGGCGGCGCCGAGCGCCAGTGTGGCGGTGTCGAGTTCGGCAGCGCTGGTGAACCGCAACTCGATGTGACCGCCGGGGACGAGCTGTTTGAGTTCGTCCGGGGTGCCCTGCGCGACGAGGCGTCCGCCGTCGAGCACCGCGATCCGGTCGGCGAGGCGGTCGGCCTCGTCCAGGTACTGGGTGGTGAGCAAGATCGTCACGCCGTCGGCGACCAGGCCGCGGATGATCTCCCACATGCCGCGACGGCTACGCGGATCAAGTCCGGCGGTCGGCTCGTCTAGGAAAATGACCTCCGGCCGGCCGACCAGGGTCATGGCGAGGTCGAGCCGACGCCGCAGGCCGCCGGACAGGGTGGCCGCGGTCTTGTCGGCCATCTCGCCGAGGTCGAACAGTGCGATCAATTCGGTTGCGCGGTCGCGTCCTTCGCGTCGGGGCAGATGGCAGAGATCCGCCATCAGGATCATGTTCTCCGTGGCGGTGAGCAGATTGTCCACCGCCGAGAACTGTCCCGTCACGCCGATCGCGGCGCGTACGGCGTTCGGGTCGTCGGCGACGGAGTGCCCGGCGACCCGGATCTCGCCGGCGTCGGCACGGATGAGCGTGGACAGGATGTTGACGGTCGTGGTCTTGCCCGCGCCGTTGGGCCCGAGCAGCGAGAAGATGCTGCCGGCAGGAACTGCGAGGTCGATGCCGTCGAGAACCTGTTTGTCGCCGAATGCTTTACGCAGCCCGGTGACGCAGATGGCGTTGCGGGTCATGGTTCCTCCGATGAATCAGATGTCGAGATCCTCGACGGTGGGATGCTCGGCCGCCTGCACGACCATCTCGAAGAACTGCGGCGGAATGCGATCGCGCAGGTCGTCGAGCGTCTCGAACACGTCGAGGGTGAAATTGCCCCAGTTGGGGCTGCCGATGCCCAGCAGGGTGCGCCAGTCGCCGAGACCCTTGAGCCAGTTGCCCTGCTCGCTCAGCTCGTTCCAGTCGGAGTGCTGGGTGTGCAGCACGAATTTGCCGCCGCGGCTGCGGTACACGTGGTAGGTGTCCATGACGCTCCCGTCCTCGGAACTCTCCCGCCATTCGCCCAGCGACATTCCGACGAACCGCTGCTTGCGGCTACCCGACTGGCCGACGCGGACGATGATCTCGTCCCAGCCCTCGAGGCGGCCCTCCTCCAGTTCGACGTAGCGCCGCATCGCGGTCGCGATCGCCGCCGAGAGGTTCCCGCCGGCGAGTTCCTGCGCCCGCGCGAAGAGCTTCATGTCGTCGTCGGACACGTAGATCGTCTTGTTCGGCATGACGGAATCCTAGCCTGTTGGTACGTATATGTGTACGCATAAAATGCATACGCATAAAATGCATACGCATAAATGTACGTATAACTACACGTCTGCGCAAGGGGTGGCAACGAATCTAAGCGGTCGTCTCGCGCAGCACCTCGATCACCCGATGCACCGCCGGTGACGGGTTGTCCGCCCGCCACGCCATCGCGATCTCGAGTGTCGGTGCCGCATCAGCTAATAAGGGTCGGTACACGACGCCGTCCACGCTCACGTGGGTCGTCGACCCGACGACGACCGCCACGCCCACGCCGGCTCCGACGAGGGCCAACAGGCTGTAGGGGTCCGGGGCCTCGTAGGAGATGCGCGGCACGAAGCCGGCCGACGAACACAGCGCGAAGGTCGCGTCGCGGACCTGGGAGCCGTGCGCCGACGGGTACATCACGAACGGTTCGTCGCGCAGGTCCGCCGCGGCCACACTCGCCTCGGACGCCAGCGGATGCCGCGAAGGAATCGCCGCCAGCAGCGTCTCGGTCCGGACGGTCAGCGTCGCCAGGTCGTCTCCGGTCGGCAGCGCGACGACCCCCATGTCGAGCGATCCCTCCCGGATCCGGGTCAACGCCTCGCCGGAGTAGGTCCGCGGACGCAGGTCGAGCCGGATGCCGGGGAACCGTTCCGCGACCGCCTGCGTCAGAGCCGACAACACGATGTAGCCGCTCGCACCGCCGAAACCAAGACTCACCACGCCCGTCTCACCGTGCGCGGCGGCCTTCGTGACCACCCGGCACGCGTCGAGCTGGGTCTCGATGATCCGCGCCGGTGTCAGCAGCGCGGTGCCTGCGGCGGTCAGCCGCACCGAGCGCGTCGTGCGGGCGAACAGCTCGACACCGAGTTCGCGCTCGAGCGCCCGGATCATCTGGCTCAGCGGCGACTGCGCGATGTGCAGCCGCGCCGCCGCGCGACCGAAGTGCATCTCCTCGGCGACGGCAAGGAACGCCTGAATCTGCCGTATCCACGTCACCCCACATTGTGTAGAAGAGCCACATTAACGAGTGCAATTAGGTCTTGGACTTTACATGATTGGCGGCCCATAGTGATTCAAGTCGCATCGGAACGCGCCACACATACGGGAGTACAGAGTGACCACAGCAGACCTCGCCGGCGGTGAGCCGCGGCACGACGTCCGTCAGGCGCGCCGCGCCGGCATCACCGCGTTCGTCGGCACCACCATCGAATGGTTCGACTTCTACATCTACGGAACCGCCTCGGCGCTCGTACTCGGCCGGCTCTTCTTCCCCGACGCCTCCCCCGCGATCGCCACCCTGGCGGCGTTCGCGACCTTCGCGGTGGGCTTCATCGCCCGCCCGCTCGGCGGGATCATCTTCGGGCACTTCGGTGACAAGTTCGGCCGCAAGAACGCGGTGATTGTCACCCTGATGCTGATGGGCGCCGGCACGGTCGGCGTGGGCCTGCTGCCGACGTACGCCACGATCGGGATCTGGGCGCCGATTCTCCTCGTCCTGCTGCGCGTGGTGCAGGGCATCGCGATGGGCGGCGAATGGGGCGGGGCGGTCCTCATCGCGACCGAGTTCGCCCCCGCAAACAAGAAGGTTCTCTACGGCGCCTTCGCACAACAGGGTTCGCCGGTGGGCAACCTGCTGGCGACGCTCGCCTTCCTCGGATTGTCCGCGCTCTCGGACTCCGTGTTCGAAAGCTGGGGCTGGCGCCTGCCGTTCCTCGGCTCGGCGGTGCTGATCGTCATCGCGCTCTACATCCGGCTGAAGATCTCGGAGACCCCCGAGATGCGCAAGGCCGTGGCCAAGCATGAACGCAACCGGATCCCGCTCGCCGAGGTCCTGAGCACGCACTTGCGCGTCGTCGTCCTCGGGGTCGGCGCAGTCGTGGCGGGCGTTGCCATCACCTACCTCAAGACGACGTTCGCGCTCGCCTGGGCGACCACCGAACTCGATTTCGGCCGCAGCGAATTCCTCCTGGTCATCACTATCTCGCTGGTGGTACAGGTGCTGGTGCAGCCCTTCGGCGCCGTCCTCGCCACCCGCATCGATCCCCGGCGCGCGGTGTGGTGGATGCTCGCACCCGAAATCGTCCTGCTGCCGATGATGTTCGTGCTGGTGCAGACCGGCTCGCTCCAACTCGCCATCCTCGGCATGGCGCTCGCGACCGCCCCGCATGCGATGTACTACGCGGCGCTCGCCGGCATTCTCGCCCAGCGGTTCCCGACGCACGTGCGCTACACCGGCATTTCGATCTCCTACCAGCTCTCGACCGCTCTGTTCGCCGGCACCGCCCCGATGGTCAGCCAGTTCCTGCTGACGCGTACCGGATCCATCTGGCCCGTCGTCGGACTCGGCCTCGGCTACGTGGCGCTCTCGCTGGTCTGCATGCAGTTGCTGCTGCGCGACCGCAAAAGCCTCGCCACCGGCCGTGTGTCCGACGAACCCGCCTTCGCCTGAAAGATAAGGACACTCGATGACCTACGCACTCCGTGACCCCGCACTCCATAACCATGCACTCCGCGACCCCGCCCTGCAGGCCGTCGTCGACCGGTGGATCGACAGCGACGACCGCGTCCACACCGACCACCTGCTCGAGCGCCTCGGCGCCGACGTCGCCGATCGCCTGTCGGACCTGGCCGCCACCGCGGACCGGAACCCGCCGGTGCTGCGGCAGTTCGACCGCGACGGCAACCGCATCGACGAGATCGACCACCACCCGTCTTACCTCGAACTCTGCCACGCCGCATACAGCGAGTACGGCCTCTCGGCCCTGTCGCACCGGCCGATCCACGGCTGGGACGCCAAGCCGCCGCACCTGGTGAAGTACCTCGCCTCGTACCTGTTCGTGCAGGCCGAGTTCGGGCTTGCGTGCCCGGTGTCGATGACCGACGCCGCCGCCCGGACCCTGCGGATGTTCGGTGACCCGGACACGTTCGGCCCGTGGATCGACGGACTCACCTCCACCGATCCCGAGCAAGCCCTGACAGGTGCCATGTTCATGACCGAACCGCAGGCCGGCACCGACATCGCGCAGACCGCGACCGTCGCCGAACGCGACGGCGACACCTGGCGGCTGTCGGGCAAGAAGTGGTTCGCGTCCAACCCCGGTGCCGACGTGATCATCACGCTGGCACGCTTCCCGGGCGGCGACCCGGACTCCACCCGCGGCGTCGGAATGTTCATGGTGCCCAGGCGGCTTCCGACGGGCGAGCGTAACTCGTACACGATCGACCGGCTCAAGGACAAGCTCGGCACCCGCTCGATGCCGAGCGGCGAGGTGACCCTCGACGGCGCCTACGCCCTCCAGGTCGGCGAACTCGAGCGCGGCTTCCGCCAGATGGCCGAGATGGTGAACACGTCGCGGCTGTCGAACGCCATGCGGTCGAGCGCCCTGATGCGGCGCGCGGTCCGCGACGCGGTCGATCACACCCGCGAGCGGGTCATCTTCGGCAAGGCGCTGTTCGACCAGCCGCTGATGCGCGCGACGCTGCTGCCGCTGCTGCTCGACGCCGAGGCCGCACTCGCCCTCGTCGGCTACACCGGCGACGCCCTGCAGCGTGCCGACGCCGGCGACACCGAGGCCCAGTCGCTGGTCCGGATCCTCACGCCGGTCGCGAAGCACTTCATCTGCAAGCGTGCGCGATCCGTGACCGGTGAGGCCATGGAGGTCCGAGGCGGCAACGGCTACATCGAGGAGTGGGGCTTCGCCCGCCTGGTCCGCGACTCGCACCTGGGCTCCATCTGGGAGGGCTCGTCGAACGTCATCGCCCTCGACGTGCTGCGCTCCATGCGCAAGCAGAACGCGCACCGGCGCCTCGCGGATGCAATGTGCGCCCTGCTTGCCGCGTTGGACGACGCCTGCCGCCCCGGTGTTTCCGCGCTGCGCGAGCAGTGGGCGGCGCTCGCCGCTCGCGGCGACGACCTGCTCGCCGGCGACGACACGACCGCGCAGATCGGGAGCGCCCCCTACGCCGATGCCCTCGCCCGAGCGGTGATGGCGACGCTGCTCTACGACCTCGCCTCCGACCGGATCGTCCGGTTCGGCGAACACCGCTCGCTGCTGGTCGCGAACGCCTACCTGGCTTACGTGGACGGCCGCACCGACCGCACCGCCCTCGACAACCTCGCGGCCATCGCCGACGGCACCGACGTCGACCCGGACGTCGCCCGCGCGGCCGCACCCCACGAAATCGCAGGAGTTGCCCGATGACCGAGCATGTTTCGACCAACGGCCCGGCACCACTCGCCGGCGTCAAGGTCGTCGACCTGTCCAAGATCCTCGCCGGCCCGTACGCAACGATGTCGTTCGCCGACCTCGGTGCCGACGTCGTCAAGGTGGAACACCCCGACGGCGGTGACCCCACCCGCCTGTGGGGGCCGCCGTTCGTCGGCGACGACGCCACCTACTACCTCGCGGTCAACCGCGGCAAGAAGTCGGTCAAGATCGACCTGAAATCCGAAGAGGGGCAGCGCATCGTCGACCGGATGCTGGAGGATGCCGACGTCGTCGTCGAGAACTTCCGCCCGGGCAGCAGCCTGCAACGGGCCTTCGACTACCGCGACCTGTCGCAGCGTCATCCACACCTGGTGATTCTGCACATCTCCGCCTTCGGCGAGGAGGGCCCGCTGCGGGACGAACCGGGCTACGACATGGTCGCGCAGGCCGCCGGCGGCTTGATGTCGCTGACCGGCGAACCGGGCAGCGCGCCGATGAAGGCCGGCTACGCGATGGGCGACCTCGGCGCCGCGCTGTTCGGCATCATCGGGGTGCTGTCGGCGCTCGTGGAGCGCTCGCGCACCGGCCGCGGGCAGTACGTGACGACGTCGCTGTTCGAATGCCAGCTCGCATTGCACGTCAACTGGGCGACGAACTACTTCGCCGACGGACAGCGTCCGCACGGCCTCGGTTCGGCACACCCAAATCTGGCGCCGTACCAGGCGTTCCAGGCGCAGGACGGGTACTTCGTCGTCGCCGTCGGCAACGACGGACTGTTCGACAAGCTGTGTGCGGCGATCGGACACCAGGAGATGGCTACCCGGCCCGAGTTCTACCGGAACCGGGACCGCGTGCAGAACCGGGAACTGCTCGAACGCGAACTGAACGAGGCGTTCTCGACGGGCACGGTCGAGCACTGGTGCACGACGCTCAAGGAGCACGGCGTGCCGGTGTCCCCGATCAAGCACCTCGACGAGATCTACGACGACCCGCACACCGAGGCGATCGGCATGATCGGCACCGTCGACCACCACACCGGACCGCTGCGCCAGATCGGCTTCCCCGTCAACTTCGGTGGCGTGCGCCCACCGTTGCGCAGCGCCCCGCCGCGCCACGGTGAGCACACCGACGAGGTGCTCGACGCATACGTTCCCACCGCCGTCTGACCCACCCATCACAGCAAGGATTCTCATGTCTTCCGCCACCCTGTCCCCCACCGCCTCGACCACCCGGTCCCCGCTGGAACTGTTCGGCACCGACGGGCTGCTCGCCCAGGACGAGCGTGACATCGCCTCCGTGGTACGGCAGTTCGTCGACAAGCGGCTGCGTCCGGAGCTCCCCGAGTGGTACGAGTCCTCGACCCTGCCGCGCGAACTCGCGAAGGAGTTCGGTGCGTTGGGCGTGCTCGGCATGCACCTCGACGGCTACGGCTGCGCCGGGACGAACGCGGTGAGCTACGGCCTCGCCTGCCTGGAACTCGAGGCCGGCGACAGCGGGTTCCGCAGCTTCGTGTCCGTGCAGGGCTCGCTGTCCATGTTCTCCATCTACCGCTACGGCTCCGAGGAGCAGAAGCAGACCTGGCTGCCGCGCCTGGCCGCCGGTGAGGCGATCGGCTGCTTCGGGCTGACCGAGCCCGACTTCGGCTCCAACCCCGGCGGGATGCGCACCCGCGCCCGCCGCGACGGAAGCGACTGGATCCTCGACGGTCGCAAGATGTGGATCACCAACGGCAACCTCGCCGACGTCGCGACGATCTGGGCGCGCACCGACGACGGCATCCGCGGGTTCCTGGTGCCCACCGACACACCCGGTTTCACGGCGAACAAGATCACCCGGAGGCTGTCGCTGCGGGCGTCGGTGACCTCGGAACTCGTGCTCGACGGGGTGCGGCTGCCCGCGGAAGCGCAGCTGCCGCTCGCGCAGGGACTGAGTGCGCCGCTGTCCTGCCTGAACGAGGCCCGGTTCGGGATCGTGTTCGGTGCGGTCGGCGCGGCGCGGGACGCTCTCGAGACGGCCATCGAGTATGCACAGACCCGCGAGGTGTTCGACCGGTCGCTGGCCAGCTTCCAGCTCACCCAGGCCAAGCTAGCGGACATGACGCTGGAGCTGGGCAAGGCGATGCTGCTGTCGATCCACCTCGGCCGGCTCAAGGATTCCGGGCAGATCGATCCCGACCGGATCAGCCTCGGCAAGCTGAACAACGTCCGGGAGGCCATCGCGATCGCGCGTGAATGCCGGACCATCCTGGGCGCGAGCGGGATCACGCTCGAGTACTCCCCGATGCGACATGCCGACAACCTCGAGTCGGTGCTCACCTACGAGGGCACCAGCGAGATGCACGCGCTGTCCATCGGGCGGGCGGTGACGGGGTACGCGGCGTTCCGCTGACCTCATCGCAGCGCAAGGTCGGTCCTCCCCTCGTACAGCAGCACGCTGAGCGATCCAAGCCCGACGGCCGCGGCGAGCACGAACAGATATCCGACGCCGGTGGCGATGGCGGCGCCCGCGATCGCTACCGCCGCGATTCCCGTGACGACGTACCTGCGCCGGCCGGTCTTGCGGGCGAACAATACGTTGGCCACGAGGATGGCGACGAACGCGACGGCGAATCCGACACCGTGCAGCATGGCGTGGGTCGATAGGGTGTCCGGAACGCCGTCGGGCGCACCCGGGGGAAACCCCAGGCTCGGGTCGGCGGTGAACACGCCGGCGACGATCATCCCGACACCGACCGCCGCGACCGAGACCGCCAATGCGCTTGCCTCCCGGATCGCGAAGGATGCCACGACATACAGCAGCCCGGTGACGACGAAGTTGGCGATCTGGACGAAGCCGAGGTCGCCGAGGCTGAGCAGGCTGGCGGGGTGTCGGCTGAGATCGAAGCCGTCGCGCGTGAACGCCTGTGCGAGCGTGACGACGAGAAACAGCGGTCCGGCGGCGACGCCGGCCCACAGCAGGCGCGACGTGGTGGCGGGTGTGGTCGTGATCATCGGTGGGCTCCTTTCCCGGGGTGTTCGACAATGCGTCGATCGAGTCCCGCAGGATTCGACAGCCTCGAGGCCACGAATCTGGCGATAAGATCACGCTATGGCCGAACGGCTCAGCATCGAAGGACTGCGGTACGCGCAGGCGGTCGCGGAGACCGGATCGTTCAGCGCCGCCGCACGAACCTACGGCGTCACGCAGCCGGCCCTGTCCAACGGGATCGCGAAGCTGGAGGAACGCTTGGGCGAGCGGATGTTCGACCGCTCCACCCGCGGGGTCACAAGCACGGCCTTCGGCGCCCGGATTCTGCCTCTGATCGACCGCGCGCTCGCCGAGTTGGACGCCGTCACCGCGGAGGCGCGGCGGCTGACCGAGCCGGGCAAGCACAGCATCCACATGGGGGTCTCGCCGCTCATCGACCCTCAGTTGGTGGCGCGGGCGTTCGTCGCCGTGTGCGAGCTGCCGGAGCCGCGCGACCTGGTACTTCGCGAGGCCAACATGAAGGAGTTGCGCGAGGGCCTGCTCACCGGGGCACTCGACGTGATCCTGATCCCGTCCGTCGAGCCGCTGCCGCGGTTCGAGCACCGGATCATCGACTCCGAGCCCGTGGTAATCGTGGACTCGACGCCAGCAGGGCCGGAGCCGATCGAACTCGGCGACACCGCCGACTCTCCCTTCATCCTCGTCCCGGACTCGTGCGGCCTGACCACGTTCACGACTCAGCTCTTCGACGCCCATGGCCTGCCGATGAACACCTACCCCGGTGAGGCGTCCAGCTACCGGGTACTGGAACAGTGGGCGAACCTTGGGCTGGGAGCGGCCATCCTGCCGCTGTCCAAGCTCAGCTCGCCCGAGGCACCGCACCGGCCGCTGCGCGACGGCGAAGTCGAGGTCGAAATCTTCTACGAGGCCGTCTGGCACAAAGGCTCGACGCTCGCTCCGGCCATCGACGCCCTCACCGGCAGACTGGCTCAGGTCGCGCCGAGCATCCATAGCGATCGGTTATATCCACATTCGTCGGGCGAGCCTACCGAGCCAGCCGGCAGAGCCATAACGTGAGGGAGTCGCTCGGTCGTCCGCCGGGCAGGACACTTCCGACACGAAAGTGGGGCACGCTGTGACCTATCTCGAAATCACGATGAAGATCGACGACGCCGACCGTCCGGCCGCGGCGGGGATCTACCAGCAGTACAAGCAACCGTTTCTGGACACCATCGCGGGTGCGACGAGCAAGGAGTTGCTCGTCCGGGATGAGGACGTTCAGGTTCTCCACGGCTTCGCCACCACCGACGAGGCGCAGGCGTACCTGTCCACCGAGCTGTTCACCCAGGACGTGGTGGGCGGCCTGTCGCCGCTGCTGAAGGCAGACCCGGAGATCCGCATCTACGCGACCGCGTGACGGCCTGACCCGAACGCACCGGTGACGCGACCGGCGATGTGGTCGGCGATGCGTTCGGCGATGCGTTCGGCGTCCCTGCCGACCCCGCCGAGCAGCGACGAGGTGAGTCCGGTCAGAAACCACAACCCGACGAAGTACAGGCCGGGCTGGGAGACCACGATGCCGCGGTGGTGCAGCGGGTAGCCGTCGTGGTCGAAGATCGGCAGCTCGATCCAGGTGAAGTCGGGTCGCGCGCCGGTGCACCAGATCACGTTCGCGACGTCCATGATGCGTCCGCCCTGCAGCATCGGGAGGCCGTCGTGGATCCCGACCGTCCGGGGTACCCGCTCGACCCCGGCGGCGGCTAATTCCTTGGGGCGTACGCGTTCCAGCGGCGCGGGGCCGACCAACGCCCTGGGCCTGATCTTGCGGCCGACGACAGTGTCCACGGTGAGGAGGCGGGACGCGAACCACCAGAACGGCGGCGTGAGTACCCGATCCGCGCGGCTGCCGGTACGGATCGGAATGTGGCCGGTGTTCGGGCCGCTCAGCCAGGTCGGGTGCACGGCCGCGACCTCGTGGGCGATCTCGGCGCCGGAATTGCCGGCACCCACCACCAGCACACCGCCGGGGCGCAGCTGGGCGGGGTTGCGGTAGCGAGTTGTGTCCAGCTGCACGATCGCCGGGTCGAGTTCCGCGGTGAGGGAAGGGATCCGGAGCCGCTGGTAGGCGCCGGAGGCCACCACTACCCTCTCGGCCTCCCAGCGGCGGTCGCCGGCCGCCACCACGTACCGCTCCGCCTCTCTGGTGAGCCGGTCGACGCGCACACCGTGGAGCACGGGCAGGTCGAACCGGGCGGCGTAGGTCTCCAGGTAGTCGGCGACCTCATCCCGCGTCGGGTAGGCGAAGGGTGGCGCCGGGAAGGGAAAGCCCGGGAGCCCGTCGTACCTGGCGGGCGTGAACAGCCGTAGCGAGTCCCAGCGGCGGCGCCAGGAGTCCCCGGCCCGCTCCCCGGCGTCCAGGATCACGAAGTGCCGGTCCCGCCTGGCCAGGTGGTAGCCGACGGCCAGGCCGGACTGCCCGCCCCCGACAACCACGGTCTCGATTCGTTCCATCACGTGTCCCCGAGGGCGCCGCGCAGCGCAGCCAGGAACGCCGCCGGCTGCTCGACGGCCGGGTCGTCGGCGGCCCCCTCGATCACGTGCAGGGGCCAGCCGTGGCGGCGGCTCGTGGTCTCGGCGACACCGAGGCGTACCTGTCGGTCGTGGCGCCCCCAGATCAGGGCGGTGGGAACGCGGATAGTGCCCAGCTTCGCCGGCGGGATCGTCGACAACCCGAGTTGTGGCATCAGGTGCTTCATCGCTGCCGACATGGCAGGGCTGCGCGCACGGTCGAGCGCGTACGCCTCCGCCAATTCTCCGCGCGGACCCAACCGCTCCCGCAGCCCGTCGAGGTCGAAGGCGCACTGGCGAAACAGCAATTCCTGGGTCCGCTCGTTCGGCCGCGCCGCGAAGGCGAGCATCGCGAGGGCGTACCGCGGTGTCGGCCGGAAGCGGCCGAGGCCGTAGGAGTCGACCAGCACGAGCCGGCTCAGCCGGTCCGGCTTGTCGATCGCGAACCGGGCGGCGATGGCGCCGCCGAGCAGATGCCCGACCAGCGCCGGTGGCGACGTGCAGGTGCGCTCGATGAGATCGTCGAGCCAGGCGACGACCCGCTCGGCGTCCAGCGCACCGGACCCCAGGTCGGAGGCGCCGTGGCCTGGCAGGTCTGGCGCGACCACCCTGTGCGTCGCCACCAGGTCCGGGATCACCCACTGCCAGTTGGCGGCGAACTCCCCGGCGCCGTGCAGCAGGACGACTGCTGCGCCGTCGCCACCCTCCAGCAGCGTGGTCAACTGGCCGCCCAGCACCAGCCGTCGCTCGTGCACGGGAACTCCCGCGAGCAGTCGATGCCGGATGGACGTTTCGTCGGCGATCCGTGGCCGGCTCTTGGCGCGGGTTCTGTTCATGGCGTGCTCGCTTTTCGATGCGGTGCTCGTGCTCGACCAGGATGGATCCCGCTCCGACGGCGCGCATCGGCGAAAACACCCACCTGCTCGCGCGCCGAAATGGGTGATTGGCGCCAGGAAGGATCAGATCAGTCCGCGCTGGTAGGCGTGGGCGGTGGCCGCGGCACGCGAGGAGACGCCGAGCTTGGCGAAGATGTTGCTCAGGTGTCGGTCCACGGTCCGGTCGCTGAGGACGAGGTCGGCGGCGATGGCCTTGTTGGTCTCGCCGGCCGCCACCAGGCGTAGCACCTGCAGCTCGCGGTCGGTCAGCCCGCCGGACCCGACGCCCGCGTCGCCCGACATGATCTCCACCCGGGCCAGGTCTGGCGCGGCTGCCAACTGACGAAAGACCCAGCGGGCGGCGTCCAGCTCCATCTCGGCACCATCGTTGTCGCCCAGCTCACGGCACGCCTCCCCCACCATGACCCGCACCCGCGCCGCTTCGTAGGGCACGTCCAGGTCCCGCCAGATCAACCAGGCGCCGCGGAGCGCGGCCAGCGCAGACCGCGGGTCGCGGTCGGCGAGCAGGACCGCGCCCCGGGCCTGAGCGGCCGCGGCCTCCAGGAACGGTGCGCCGAAGTCGGCGGCGAGTCGGGCCAGCTCACTGGCGCCCGACCTTGCCGCATGGACGTCGCCGGCAGCCAGCATGATCTCGACGTGCGCCGGGAGCAGGCGCGAGCGGGACACCCGGTCGGATGCCTCGCCCACCACGCGGCGGCTCGCGGCGGCGGCGCTGTCGACATTGCCCTGCGCCAAGCGAAGCAGGGCGAGGCCGGGCTGCGGATCCCGGCCCCACTGGTTGGCCCGGCGGTAGGCCTCCTCGGCCGAAGCAGTCTCGCCGCGCAGCCGGTGAACCTCGCCCTGCTGGTAGAACGCCAACCCGGCGGCCGGCTCCCCGGGCGGCCCCGAGAGCCACTCGCCGGCACGCTCCGCCTCCTCCATCGCGTCCGGCCAGTCGCCTTTCAGCGCCATGATTTCCGAGCGGTGCACCAGGCACTGGCCCCGGAACGGGACCAGGTCCGGCTGGGCGGCGCACCAGCGGGTGAACGCGGCGGTCCATTGCCTGGCGCGGCGCAGATCGAAGGTCTCCTCACATGCCTCGATCACGGCGCAATACGTGATCCCGGCGACCGTCGGCGACACCTCGCCGGCCTCCACTGCGACCATCACCTCGTCCAGCAGGGCAATCCCCGCACCCGTCTCGCCCTCCAGCAGCCTCGCCCCGCCGAGGCCGAGTCGAGCCAGCGTCACCAAGTCACGATCGCCGAAGCGGTCACCGATGCGGGCCGCCTGATCGAACGTGGCGCCGACGGTCGCATCGCCCCCGAACAGCGCCCGGTACGCCGCCAGAACGAGCAGGTAGCCCTGCTCGACGCAGTCGAGTTGGCTGTCGTCCAACAGTCGGCGGGCGCGGGCAATCCAGCCGCCGCTACGGGCCTCGTCACCACGGTTGAGGAAACCGAACGCCAGCCAGAACGCGCAGCGGACCGCGCGCTCAACCTCCCCACGGTTCAGGAACTCGCGGTGTGCGCGCGCCCCGAGGTCGTCGCAGTCGTCCTGCCGGCCGACCAGGTAGGCGGCAGTCGCCAGCCGTTCCAGGTCGTCGGGATCGAGCGGTGCCGTGCGGTCGGCGGCCGACAGCAGGGCATAGGCGTCTTCCCAAGCCTGCCGTTCGTAGGACAGCCTGCCCCGGTCGAGGGCATCAACGCCCGCCATACTCGGACCTTACGACTCCGCGTCCCAGGGGGCGCAGTCCGGGCGGCGACCTTCCCGAGCGCTGTCGGTAGCGCGCGAGTCGCTCGCTGTCGCAGTCGCTTTGGATCAGGCCGCGGGGTTTCGCGCCGCAGGGCGACCGACCGCCTCGCGTCGGATTCTCCCCGACGTTCGTGGATTATTCTCGAGTGGGGCTGTGTCGAAGGTGGTGGCGGGCTATGGCGGAGGACCCGTGGGCGACGCGGCGCGAGCCGAGTGTCGTCGCGGAATTGTCGGCCGCCGGTTTCGCCGACGCGCAGGAGATCGGCCGCGGCGGGTTCGGGGTCGTCTACCGTTCCGTGCAGGAGGCGCTGGATCGTACCGTCGCGGTCAAGGTCCTGACCGCGGATCTGGATCCGGAGAACCTGGCACGGTTCATCCGCGAGCAGCGCGCGATGGGCCGAATGTCCACGCATCCCAACATCGTCGACCTCTATCAGGTGGGAGCGACCCGCAGTCGGCGTCCGTACCTGGTGATGCCGTATCACGCGCACGGGTCGTTGGACGCCCACATCCGCGACTCCGGCCCGCTCGGGTGGGAACAGGTGCTGCGGCTCGGCGTCAAGATCGCAGGCGCGCTGGAGACCGCCCACCGGTCCGGCACCCTGCACCGCGACGTCAAGCCGGCGAACATCCTGCTGACCGACTACGACGAGCCGCAGCTGACCGATTTCGGCATCGCGCGGATAGCGGGTGGGTTCGAGACGACGGCGGGGTCGATCACGGGTTCGCCGGCGTTCACCGCGCCCGAGGTGCTGGAGGGACGAGCGCCGAAGGCGGCGTCGGACGTGTACAGCCTCGGCGCGACGTTGTTCTGCGCGCTCACCGGCCATGCCGCGTTCGAGCGACACAGCGGTGAGCAGGTGGTTGCCCAATTCCTCCGAATCTCCACGCAGCCGATCCCGGACCTGCGCGCCTCCGGTGTCCCGGACGACGTGTGCGCGGCGGTGGAGCGGGCGATGATGCGGGCCGTGGAGCAGCGTCCGGCAAGCGCCGCGGAATTCGGCGACGAGCTGCGCGACATTCAGCGCCGCCACGGCGTGGCCATCGCCGATATGCACGTGCCCGCGACTCGATCTCACGAGCAGCAGCCCGACGCCGCCGCGCATGCCACGCAGCCGGCCCCCGCCTACCGGCCCTACACCGTGCAGACGCCGCGCACCCCGCCCGCGCCGTTGACCAAGTTCCGTCCGCCCACGACGACTCGGCAGCAGGTGCGCCGCCGGCGTCTCCTCGACGTGTTGCGGGCCGGGCGGGAACGCCGGCTGACCCTCGTGCACGGTCCGGCCGGATTCGGCAAGAGCACATTGGTGGCGCAGTGGCGCGACGAGCTGGTCGCCGACGGGGTCGCGGTGGCGTGGCTGACCGTCGACCGTGACGACGACAACCTGGTGTGGTTCCTGTCGCACTTGGTCGAGGCGGTGCGGCGGGTGCGTGCCGAGGTGGTGGGCGATCTCGGGCAGGCGCTCGAGGAACACGGCCAGGCGGTCGAACGCTTCGTGCTCACCTCACTGATCAACCGGCTCCACGACAGCGGTGACGCGCTGGTCGTCGTGGTCGACGATTGGCATCGGGTGGGCGCGGCCGAGCCGATCGCGGCGATGGAGTTTCTGCTCGACAACGGCTGTCACCACCTGCGGTTCGTGGTGGCCACCCGCAGCCGGTCGGGACTTCCGCTGAGCCGGATGCGTGTGCACGACGAGCTGCACGAAATCGCCTCCGATGCGCTGGGTTTCGATTTCGACGAGTCGCGCAGCTTCTTCGCGGACCGGGTGCAGGATCAGTTGGCGGACGCCGAGGTCGAACAACTGCGGGCCGCGACGGACGGGTGGGTCGCGGCGCTGCAACTGGCGTCGCTGTCGCTGCGCGAGGCCGGCGATCCCGCGCAGCTGCTCGACCGGTTCGGGCCCGGAACCGACACGCTCGGTGAATATCTGGCCGAGAACGTGCTCGACGCGCTGGAGCCGGAGCTGCTCGATTTCGTTCTCGTCACCGCCGTCCCGGAGCGCGTGTGCGGCGAGTTGGCGTCGGTCCTCGCCGAGATACCGGACGGGCAGGCGCGGCTCGAACACGTCGCGGCCCGCGACCTGTTCCTGAGCCGGACCGGTGAGGACCGCCGATGGTTTCGCTATCACCATCTGTTCGCGCAGATCCTGAGACAACGGCTCGACCGCGACCATCCCGGCCGGATGGCGGAGTTGCACCGCACGGCGTCGGCGTGGCTGCGGGAACGTCATCTGCTCGGTGAGGCGCTCGATCACCTGCTCGCCGCCGGAGACCCCATCGCGGCGGTGGACATACTCGAGCACGACGCTGTGTATCTGCTCGACCGGTCGCAGATGTCCACCCTGCTGGGACTGATCGCGAAGCTGCCGGCCGACTTGGTGTCGTCGAGTCCGCGGCTTCAGCTCACGATCGGGTGGGCGAACACCGAACTGCAGCGGATGCACCTCGCGGCCGCGGCACGCAACCGGGCGTTGGACCTGCTCGCCGTCACCGATCTACCCGCGGACCGGCGCGACCAGCTCCGGGTGGAAGCCGACGTGCTGCAAGCCGGCATCGACCTCACCGCCGACCGCGTCGCCGGTGCCAAGGCACTTGTGGCGCCATGCCTGGCCGACCCCGCCGCGCACCACCCGTTCGTGGTGTCGATGGCCGCACTGCTCGACACCGGCATCGACGCCTTCGAATTCCGGTTCCGTGACGCCCAGCAGCGGCAGAGCTGGGCGGCGCCGTACCACCGCATGATGACCGGGCCCTACACCGTGGCCTACGGATACTGCTTCGCCGGCTTGGCCAAGGCCGAACAGCTCGACATCGCCGGGGCAACGGAGCTGTACCGCAGAGCGTTCCAGCTCGTGCGCGAGGCCGGCAACACCCAGTCGCAGCACGCCCGAATGACCCGCGCGCTGCTCGCCGAGGGGCTGTACTACCAGGACCGGATCGCCGAGGCCGAAGAACTGCTCGGCGAAACCTTCGATGTGGTCGCGCTCGGCGGCGCCCCCGACTTCATGATCCGCCACTACTGCCTGCGTGCGCGGATCCGGTCGCTGCGCGGAGAGCGGGCCGCCGCGGCGAGCGAGCTCGACGAGGGCGCCCGGACCGCCGACGTGTTCTCCCTGCCGCGGGTGCGGGCGGCCATCGACCTGGAACGGGTCCGGCTGGGGTTGCCGTCGCTGCCCGGATTCGTCGCCGCCGCCCTCGGTGCGCACCCGACACCCGCCGACGGCATCGAGCAGATCACCGCCGAGCTCGAGGACGAGACCGCCATCATGCTGCTGCTGCGTGGCGACGACGCCCAGCAGATCCGGCTCGCGGGCGACTGGGCCGAGGAACGGGTGCGCGCACTCGATGGAACCGGCCGCGAACTCGCGCGGTTGCACGCCGTGCGGCTGCTGGTGTCGTGCCTGTGGGCCGCCGGGCGCGCCGAGGACGCCGAGGCGGCGCTGGTACCGGTCGTGGCCGAGTGTGCGCGGCACGGGCTGATCCGATACCTCCTCGACGGCGGGCCGCATGTCGTCGCCGCCCTGACGGCGCTGCGCGGGCACGGCCAGCCGGGCATGCCGTCCACGTTCGTCGACGCCGTGCTCGCAGCCGCCCGCTGACCAGCGACCGATATGCAATGCGGTCGAGACGCCGGCTGCGGCAGACTGTGCCCGGTGATCCTGACGATATCCACGACCGCACGACCGGCGACCGACCTCGGCTACCTGCTGCACAAGCATCCGGAGCGCGTCCAGGAGTTCGCCCAGTCCTGCGGTGTCGCACGCGTCTTCTACCTCGATCTGCGCAGAACTCGGTCTGGAGGTAGAGGCGGGAGGGCACCGATCGACAAAGGTATTCTTCGGTGTGCCCGAAATCGCGAGCCGGCGCCGCACTCAACCACCGCCGCCTCGCATTGTTTACGAAGCACTCATCGATCCTGACCGCGACCCCGTTCGTCCGTGGCTGATCCTGCATGACGATGAGCAGCGCCCTGCGATCGCGGAAGCTGTCGAACCGAACCTTGTCGTGTGGACCTCGATCTGGCCGTGGCGACCGGATGCGCGAATCCGTTTCGAGATCACAGGACCACCACGTGGCAGCGCCACTCTGCGCTGGACATTGGTCGTCGACGAGCCGGTCCCGGACGGCGAGACGACAGTTCGCATGCGCAGGCGTGTGAACGAACTCATCAACGCGAACTTGCGCTTCACATTCGGTCAGTAGTCGTCCAGATCGCAGGAACCGCATGGTAACAACAAGTTCCGCGAGTCCGATCGACGACGATCAGGCTAGTTCTCGCCCACGCCGCGCGTGTCCCCCTCGGCCGACACCGACTTGACCGCTCCATTCCGCCTGCCGTACCACGACTGAAAGCCCGCGGCGGCGGTCGCCGCGAGGCCGATCGGTAGGTAGTACGCATACACGCCGAGGACAGTGCCGATTCCGGCGACCACGGCGATCAGCGCGCCGACGATCAACGATACGGCCACAACCCAGGACGCCCACCGGAATCCCCGGATCGCGGGAAGGGCGCACATCGCCACCGGGACAGCCGCCACGAGCACGAAACGCAGCCCGTAGCGTGACGCAATTGCCTCTCGGCAGGCGAGATTCATCTGGATCTTTTCGCACGCCGAGATCTGGTAGACCGGTTCCGACCCGACGAACACAGCCCAGAGCGCCGCACCCACGGCGAGCACGAGCCAGACGATTCGCGGCGCTGTCACAAGTACCGAGCATTCCATGATGGCGGCTCCGTGTACCGCTTCGGCGTCGTCGAGTCGAGTTGACTCTCGTGGAACCGGTATCGCTACTGGCAACCACCCGACGACGAGGACCTGCTGTACGGCCGTGACGACGTCGTCGCTGCCCTGCGTCCCGTCGCCCGGGCGTGCTGGCCTCGCCCCATGCCGCCTGGTGGGGCGAGCCACTCGACCGCGAGCACCAGCGCCTGACCTCATACTTCGATCGCGACGAAGCGGTACTGAACTGCTTGTACCCGTGCCCGCAACCCCGGACGGCTACTGGATCGGGTTCTGGGAAGGAGTGCTGCTTCAATAGCATGCCGCAACGGGCCTCCGGCTCGCGCTGGAGGCACCAAACCATCCTCTCCCACGGGACCGTCGCGCTGCCTGCGCGTCGACCCGACGGCTCGCGGACCAAGGTGTTCTCCTGCAACAACAACGGCGGCGGCGGCGGTAGCTTCTCGGCGATCGCATGCGCAGGCCGCTTCGCCGACCGGGCAACCATGGTCGGGGGTTTCGGAGAGCCTGAGACCGACAATGGTTGCCCGGTAGGCGAATAGAGATTGCACTCGCATGCCAGTTCGAGTAGGCTGGACTTCGTGACCGACGCCCCCGCCCTCGACCTCCCGCAGTTGCGCGCGGTCGTGGCCGGGCTCGCCCAGATCGACTGGAACGTCGACGACACCACCCGCATCGAACTGCTCGACGCATTGGAACG
>DATDBL010000371.1:0-14589 GCA_036524855.1 Aldersonia sp.
CCGGTCGACGCGGTCACCGGCCCGGGATCGGGCCTCGACCCGCACATCAGCCCCGCCTACGCGGCGATCCAGGTTCCCCGCGTCGCACGCGTCAACGGCCTGTCCGAGGATCGCGTCCGCGAACTCGTCGCCGAGCACACCGATCCACGCACGCTCGGCTTCCTCGGCGCCGAGCGGGTGAACGTCGGCGAGCTGAACCTGGCGCTCGGGCTCACCGCGCCCGGCTGCACCCCGGGTGGATGATGGACCCGTGAGCCACGACAGGTCCCGCAAGCGCGGAGAACTGCGCATCTATCTCGGTGCCGCCCCGGGCGTGGGCAAGACCTACGCGATGCTCGGAGAGGCCCGGCGACGGCTCGAGCGCGGCACCGATCTGGTTGCGGGAGTGGTGGAGACACACGGCCGGCACAAGACCGCGGAACTGCTGGAAGGCATCGAGGCGATCGGGCCGCTGCGGATCGACTATCGGGGTACCCGGATGCCCGAGCTCGACGTGGACGCGGTGCTCCGGCGGGCGCCGGCGGTGGTGTTGGTCGACGAACTGGCGCACACCAACACCCCGGGCAGCCGCAACACCAAGCGGTGGCAGGACGTCGAGGAGCTGCTGGCGGCGGGTATCACCGTGTTGTCCACGGTCAACGTGCAGCACCTGGAGAGCCTCAACGACGTCGTCGAACAGATCACCGGCGTGGTCCAACAGGAGACGGTACCCGACGAGGTGGTACGCGCGGCCGCGCAGGTCGAACTCGTCGACATCACGCCGGAGGCGCTGCGGCGCAGGCTCGCCCACGGCAACGTGTACGCGGCGGAGAAGGTCGACGCGGCACTGAGCAACTACTTCCGGCCCGGCAATCTGACCGCACTGCGGGAGTTGGCGCTGCTCTGGCTCGCCGACCAGGTCGACGCCGCACTGGCGAAATACCGGGCGGACAAGGACATCACCGCAACCTGGGAGGCGCGCGAGCGGGTGGTGGTCGCGGTGACCGGCGGCGCCGAGTCCGAGACGCTGGTGCGGCGGGCGAGCCGGATCGCATCGAAGGCCAGCGCCGAACTGATGGTCGTGCACGTCGTCCGCGGCGACGGGCTGCAGGGCGTGTCGGCACCGCAGATGGGCAAGGTCCGGGAATTGGCGGCCAGCCTGGGGGCCAGCCTGCACACCATCGTCGGCGACGACGTGCCCACCAGCCTGCTCGAGTTCGCCCGCGACGTGAACGCGACCCAGTTGGTGCTCGGCACGTCGCGGCGGTCGCGGTGGGCGCGGATCTTCGACGAGGGCATCGGCGCCGCAACGGTGCAGCACTCCGGCAAGATCGATGTGCACACGGTGACCCACCCCGAGGCCCGATCCGGCAACCGACGTCGAGCCCGGACCCCACGCGAGCACCGGCTGTTCGCCTGGCTCGCCGCGGTCGCGGTGCCGTCGCTCACCTGCGTGCTCATCGCCGCGGTGCTCGACAACTTCCTCGACCTCGGCGGCGAGAGCGCGATCTTCGTCGTCGCGGTGCTGCTGGTGGCGCTGCTCGGCGGCGTCGGGCCGGCGGCACTGTCGGCGCTGATCTCGGGCGGCATGCTCAACTTCTTCTTCGTCGAACCCCGCTACAGCCTCACGATCGCCGAGCCGGACAGCTTCGTCACCGTGCTGGTCCTGCTCGCGGTCGCGGTCGCGGTCGCCGCGTTGGTCGACAACGCCGCCAAGCGCGCCCGAGAAGCGCGACGAGCCTCGCAGGAGGCGGAGTTGCTGGCGCTGTTCGCGGGTGCCGTTCTCCGCGGCGCGGATCTACCGTCGCTGCTGGAGCGGGTCCGCGAAACCTACGGCCAGCGCGCGGTATCCCTCGTACACACTTCCGACGGCGTGGTCGCATCCGTCGGGGTGGACGCGCCGACCAGCAGCGACGGGGCGGACACCGCGGTGGACGTGCGCGACGGCGACTATCGGTTGCCTGCTGGCCGGCCCGCGCCTGCCGGCGCGGGATCGCCGCGTGCTCAACGCGGTTGCCAACCAGGCGGTCGGGCTGGTGCAGCAACGGGAACTGGCCGACGAGGCCGGCCAAGCGTCGGCGCTGGCCGAGGCCGACCGACTGCGGCGCGCCCTGCTCTCCGCCGTGAGCCACGACCTGAGGACCCCACTGGCCGCGATCAAGGCCGCCGTGTCCAGCCTGCGCAGCGACGACGTCGAGTTCTCCACCGAGGACACCGCCGAACTGCTCGCCACGGTGGAGGAGTCGACCGATCAGCTGACCGCTCTGGTCGGCAATCTGCTGGATTCCTCGCGCCTCGCCGCGGGCGTGGTGCGACCCGACCTGCATCGGGTCTATCTCGACGAGGCCGTACACCGGGCGCTGGTCGGCGTCGGCAGAGCGGGAGTGCGCGGCCGACGAGTGGAGGTGGACGTGGGCGACACCACCGTGCTCGCCGACCCCGGGTTGCTGGAGCGGGTGCTCGCCAACCTGGTCGAGAACGCGTTGCGCTACGCGCCCGACAGCAGGGTCCGCGTGGGCGCGGCGCGGGTGGGCCAGCGGGTGTGGATAACCGTGGCCGACGAGGGCCCGGGTGTGCCCCCCGACGCGCAGGACGAACTATTCGACGCCTTCCAACGGCTCGGCGATCGCGACAACTCCAGCGGCGTGGGCCTCGGGTTGTCAGTGGTGCGTGGCTTCGTCGAGGCAATGGGCGGCACCGTGGCGGCCACCGACACGCCCGGCGGCGGCCTGACGATCATCGTCGACCTCGCCGCCGAGGCCGCGCGGGCGGGCGCGATCTCCGGGCGGGCGTCGTGACCCTTCATGACGGGTAACGACACACCCAACTCGCCCAACCGGGACGTTGGTGGCTGTCCGCGAGTTCCTGCGGTGACGGCGCTACGCGGCGTCGCGCAGCCGGGCGATGATGCCGTCGAGGTCGCGGGTGAACATCTCGGGGCGGAAGACGTGGCCGCCGGGCGGTTCATGCGCCTCGTGCGGGATGCCGGCGGCCGTGAGGTGTTGGCGGAACTCGCGCTGTCCGGCAAGCACCTGGGCCTCGTTGGCGGCAAAGAACACGTTGATCCAGTCGATCGGGTCGTCGTTGGCGCCGGCGACCAGGAAGACCCGCTTGTCCCTGTATCGGTCGATGTTGTCGATGGGATTGTCGGCGCGGACCCTGGCCTCGGCAGGTGGCTCGCCGTAGACCGTGCCACCACCCAGTTCCAAGAACGCGGAGGTGACGTTTGCCCAATGAACGACCAGTCCGCCTTCGCGACGCAGACTCGCCGGGCCGGAGTGGCTGCTCACCGAGGCGAAGTGGCCGAAGTACTTGGCCGTGTACTTCAGCGCGCCGAAGCCACCCATCGAGAATCCGGCGACCGCACGGCCGTCGAACTCGGCGTAGGTTCGGAAGTTCGCGTCGATCCACGGGAGCAACTCGGTCATGTGGAAGTCCTCCCAGTTTCGCGGGCCGACGAACGAGCTGACCGGATTGCAGTACCAGCCCGCGCGTCCACCGTCGGGCATCACCACGATGATCGGCCTTCCGGCGGTCAGGGCGCGGATGTTGTGCACGATGTCGAACGTGCGGAAGTCCTCGGCGCCGCCGTGGAGCAGGTACAGGACCGGATAGGTGCGTCCGCTGGTGTGGTAGTCGTCGGGAAGCAGGACGTTGACGCCGGGGGTCCAGCCGATCGCATCGGTGGCGAACCGGTAGTACCACAAGCGGCGGTCGCTCTCGTTGCGGTCGACGATCCGCAGCCCGAACCCGTCGCTGCGCCCGACGAAGATGACCAGCACAAGCCCGACACCGATGACGTCGGGATCGGCGATGCCGTTGACGGTGGCGATGAGCGGAAAGAACGCTTCGTCACCATAGAAGCGCAACGCCAACGCCGCCAGCGTGTCCCCCGCGACAACCGTGTACCTCGTGATGTCGGGGATGATCAGTCTTTGCCCCACACCGATCACGTTCGGGTCGGCGATCCCGCTGGCGGTCGCGATCAGCGGATACAGGTCCGCGTCACCATAGAAACGCAACGCCAACGCCGCCAGCGTGTCCCCCGCGACAACCGTATGTGTTCTGACCATTCGTCGTTCACTCCTTCAGTTGTAAGTGGCTCTCGTTCGCACGCCGCCGCACCCACGCCCCGCGCCGTTCGCGATTTTGATCGAGCGCGACGCCCGGTGATCTGATCGTCGCGTAGAAACAGCGAGCCGTCGCGAGTACCCCGCTACCTGATGTCGCGACCGAGTCAGTAGCACCGGAACCCGCGACAGCACATTTCGCGACGGCCACCCGCACTCTGTCGCCGGGTAGTCGCTGACGAGACTGACACGTCGCAGCAAGTCCCTCGATGGCGTCGGTGACCATCTCGGCGTCGTCGGTGATCACCATGTGCCCGGCGCCCGGAACGATGACCAAATTCGGCAGACGGGATTCGAGCCGCGATCTCCACCGAAGGCGTGAGGACCAGCGCAGCCTCGACGGCCTCCGCCACCGACCTGCTCGCGGCAGGGGCCGGGCTGCCGGCACCTGCAGAACCGGCCGGAGAACTCAGCGGATCACCTGCCGCACGCGTATCCCATCGAGTGGCCCACCAGGACAACCGGCCCGATCGGCGCGAGCGTGCGCAGGACCGCGGCGAGATCACGAGCGAGTTGCTCGATCGTGGGCGCATGACCTACAACTCGCCACTGGTCTTGCACCGAGATCCACCGGCGACCTGGTGTAGCCCAGCGGCAGCGCTGCGGTTCGTCGGCCGCATCGACGACGTGATCAAGGCGTCCGGGGAGAGCGTGAGCCTGACCGAGGTCGAGGTGGCACTCGCGCCCGGGCCGGGAGTGCTCGAGGCCGCCGTCGTCGGCGAACCGGATCAGATCCGCGATGTCGTCGAAACACTACTCACCGCACTGCATGACACCGGAGGGGCAGCTCGGACTCATTCTCGTCCAGCATCGCAACGAGACCGGTGCGATGCTTGTGGAAGCCATTCAACCCTGACTCCCCATCGCCCGCTCCGCCGACGACGCGCTGCCACAACCCGGCCGAAACCACATCGTCGAGCCGACTTCGGACGTTACGTCAAGCGCGATCCGAGAGATTCTGCAGCCGAACCTAATCCGCACGACCGCATAGTCACGACCTGATTGTCACGTACTCGATCCGCGGAGAGCAACGGAGCGACGAGCAGGGCCGTCCCACAAGGTGATTCGGCCGTTGGCGCCCCGGCCGGAACTCGACAGTGGTGGTGCCGTAGGCGATCTCCTGCATCCGCCGACCCGGCCGGTGATCGTGCACGCGCACGCATCCAGGACGGCCTTGCCCAGATCGAGCGCGCTGCGACCCGTTCCACCACAGATCGACCTCGTCGACCTCGTCCGTCCTCGATGTCCTTTCCGCGCAACCAGTTACCAGGGTGCGGTCGCCCGCAGGAACCGCGGTGGGGAAATGGATCGAATTGGACCCTCGTGCTCGTGGCGACAATGCGCAGCTTCCACATCGTCTCGCTGGATCGAACTGAGATGTGGACGGGTTGAGTACCGCAGGAGGGGTTTGGGTGCGGGAGCGGATCGCTGGTGTCATGCCGCGTAATCCGAACGGCGAGTTGCGATCTCTCAAGTGGAGTCGCGGGCCGCTGGGGGCGCCGCCACCACCGTCGCGGATCGTGCGGACATGTGGTCCGCCGTGGCCTGATCCGCGGTCCCCGTTCGATCAGAAGGGCGGGAGCGCAGTGTCCATCGACCGACCGGGTCGCCAGGTCTGGCGTAGGGCGGCGGGGCTGGTCCCGAACCAGCGCCGGCACGACCGGGTGAGCACGCTGTGCTCGGCGTAGCCGAGTTCGCGGGCGAGGTGGGTCAGGGTCATGTCGGTCTCGCGCAGGTAGTGCCGGGCGAGGTCTTGGCGAACCCCGTCGACGAGCGCGGCGAAGGTGGTGTTCTCGGCGGCGAGTCGTCGCTGCAGGGCCTTGGGGTGGAGCCGAAACTGGGCCGCGATCACCGGGAGGGTGGCCGCCCCGGTGGGCAGCAGCTGGCGGACCAGGTCGCGGACCGGCCCGCTGACCCCCCGATCGCGTCGATCGACGACCGTGTTGAGGTACTCCACGACGGTGCGGTGCGCCAACTCGTCGGGCACGAGTGGGCGGGCGAGGTCGGCGGCGCGGAGCGTGAAGCCGGCCGTGCGCGCGGCGAAGCGCGGCGGGCAGGAGAAATAATGCCGGTACTCGGCGCGCGGTGTCAGCGGGTCGTGCGGCAGGTGCACCAGCAGCGGCGCGTAGGTCGAGCCGAGCAGGAACCGGAACACGCGCAGCGCCACCCCGAGCGACAGCTCGATCACCTGCGGATGTGGCGGCGGTCGCTCGAGAAGGACGGCGAATTCGAAGAACGCGCGACGGTCGCCGGCCAGCGGCGAGATCCGCACCGCGATCGCCGGACTGTACGCGGCGAGGTAGTGCTCGAAGATCGTGAACGCCTCGGCGACCGTGCGCGAGGTCCGCGCGGCGACACCGACCGCCCCCAGGATCTCGATGCCCTGCCGGCGACCGAGTCGGCGCCCGAAGTCGGGGGTGGCGGTGACGTGCGCGGCCGATTCGACCGCGTGAATCAGTGCCCGGTAGGTGAGGAACGCATCGAAGCGGCCCACGTCGGCGGGCCGGACCCCGGCGGCACGCAGCAACGCATCCGGGTCCCCGCCGAGTTCGGCGACGAGGCCGGGGTAGCCGGTCAGCGAGGTCCCCCGGACCACCGACATGTCTCTTACTGTCAAGGAGTCGTCCTGCACTGTCAAGCCGTGGGCGGGGTGGGGCGGGCATCGTGGAGGTCACACCCAGCCCCGACCGAAAGGAAGTTCACATGACCTCGACGACCGCCCCCGCCCCGGCGACCACGAGCAGCGGTGCCCCGCTGCCGTTGGTGGCGCTGCCGCAGGGGGAGCTGCTGACCGTGAACGAGAAGGACATCCCGGTGGTGCGCGACGCGTTCGGCGCGGGCGTGCATTTCCAGCCGCTGCGCCTGGACATGGAGAACGGCGAGTGGGTCGTGTTGGCCCGGTTCTCGCCCGGTGCGAGCATCCCGCTGCACTACCACACCGGTGTCGTGGACGCCTGGACGATCGGTGGCTGCTGGTACTACCTGGAGTACCCGGATCAGCGCCAGAGCGCCGGCTCCTACCTCTACGAACCCGGTGCCTCGGTGCACACCCTGGTGTGCCCGGAATCCAACACCGAGGACACCGTGGTGCTGTTCCGGGTGGTCGGGGCGAACATCAACTTCAACGAGGACGCCACGTTGCATTCGATCCTGGACGCGGCGCTGATCCGCCACCTCACCGACACCCTGTCGGTCGCGCAGAACCTGGGCCCGGTCACCTATGTCGGTGGCGGCGCCGCCGCCCTGATGGCGACGGAGGCGTGACGATGGGCAACACCGAATCGGGCCGTCCCGCGCCCGATCTGGCGAACCGCAAGATATTCATCACCGGCGCCAACGGCTTCATCGGCCGGGCGATGGCGCAGCGATTCCGCGCCCTCGGTGCGCAAGTCGGCGGGGTCGACCTGGTCGCCGACCCCGAGCACGACGTGGTCGCCGGCGACACCACCGCGCCCGCACAGTGGTCCGCCATGCTCGACGGCGTCGACACGGTGATCCACACCGCCGCGCTGCTCGGTGCGGCGTACCCGCTCGAACAGGCGTGGAAGGTCAACGTGCTCGGCACCAGCCGGGTGCTGCAGGCCGCGGTGGACGCCGGGGTGTCACGGTTCGTGCACTTCTCGTCGGTGGCGGCCTACGGGTTCGATTTCCCAGACCGCGTCGACGAGAACCACCCCGTCGCGGTCAACGGCGACGTCTACACCGACACCAAGGTCAACTCGGAGGCCGTGGTCCTGCGCGCGCACGCCGCCCGGGAGATCGACGTGACCGTGGTGCGACCCGGCGACGTGTGGGGCCCCGGCTCGGTGTGGGTCCGTGCGCCGTTCGTCGAGATGCGCAAGCCGACCGGGTGGCCGTTGCCCGAGCGCGGCAACGGAATCTTCTCCCCGGTCTACATCGACAACTTCGTCGACGGGATGGTGCTCGTCCTCGCCGCCGACGACTCCGTCGGGCAGGTGTTCAACATCGTCGACGGCGAGGGTGTGCGCTGCGCGGACTTCTTCGGCCGGCTCGCGCAGATGAGCGGGGGCACCATCCGCACCTTGCCGATCAGCATCGCCGCACCCCTCGCCGACGGCCTCGGCTCGCTGCTGCGCCGACTCGGCCAGAAAAGCGACCTCAGCGCCGGCACGATGCACCTGCTCAACCGGCCCGGCACCTACTCCATCGAGAAGATCCAGACCACCCTGGGCTACCAGCCGCTGGTCACGATGGGCGAGGGCATGGCCCGCGTCCAGGAATGGGCCCGCGCCCAGGGCCTGATCGACGCATAACCGCACTCCACCCGCCCAGCGCCGACCCCGATCGGCGCCGGAACGGCAGAGCCGCAGACGATTTCCACGTCACGATAGAAGATCGTCACGACCATCGGTGCCGCGGGCTGAATGTGTTGCGACCGCAGCGCGTACCGCAGTGCGATCACGTCGTCCTGCAGCAGGATCGCGATACCGCCGGCCCGCCTTCCGTGCAGCGTCTGCGCGAGCTCGGCGTCGGCGGGTCGCGCGGCGTGATGCACGTCGTGCCCACGCTGGGTCAGAGACGAGCAGACCCGCCGCGCCACCGACCTATGTCCGATCACGACATTGCAACCGGCAGCCATGTCCCGCCCTTCATCCGGTGGATGAACAATTCCTCCGTTCAGGCAACCACGACCCGCCCGCAGGTGCCGGTCGAAACCGAGCCGATGTGACCGATCACGTTCCGCCGCACCGTACGTGAGTGCCCGAACATTCACCCTGCTCGGGTTCGGTGCGTCTCGCCTCGGCCAGCTCAGCGATCGGGTAGCTGCTCTCGACGCCGACGGCCGGGCTACCTCGACCAGAGCCTTGATTGCCTGATCGACCCGTCGGCACCGGGGAGCCGAAGGCCAAGCCGCGCATCGGCACCCCGATGCCCTATGCCTAGCCCTAGCTCGCGCTGCTGCGCTGGGTAGTGGCCGGCACGAATGTCGGGGACAGGTCGAATGCTCCACCGTCGTCGTCCCATATCGATTGGGCCGCAAGGGCTTCTGCCAGCCGATCCATGGCGTCGATCGGCGAACGCTATCGGCGCATCGTTAAACGTCGCGGCAAGCTCAAGGCCCTTGTCGCGGTGGCCCGGTCGATCCTGCGGCAAGTCCTGAGTTCTTTGATGTTGTTGTGGCGGCGCACCGAGTCGCGCCGCTCTGGGCTCGCTGTCACGACAGAGCCGCCGCAAGCACACCCGCGGCGGCGAGCAGGACCAGCGCATCCGAGTGCACGCACCGACCGGCACACGTTCGTGCCCGCGCCGACCGGAACGATCAGGCAGGCAACCTGCAGCACGACGCCGGGTGTGCACACGCCGAGTGCGTCGACCACGGTGGCCGGTGTCCAGCGGTTCCCGCACACCCGCAGGGCGTGCGGGAACGTGAGCGGCGCTGGCGACCGGGTTGTCGCCGGGTGTCGCCGGGGTCACCCCTTCGGTTCAGAGCGCCATGACCACCGACTTCGTTTCGAGGTAGTTGTCGAGCACCTGGGGACCCATCTCGCGGCCCCAGCCCGACTCCTTGTAACCGCCGAAGGGCATCGCGGCGTCGAACACGTGGTAGGTGTTGATCCACACCGTGCCAGCGCGCAGTCGGGCGGCGGTCTTGTGCGCCTTCGAGAGGTCGCGGGTGAACACACCGGCGGTTAGGCCATGGTTGGTGTCGTTGGCGACCGGGACGATCTCGTCGAGGGAGCCGAACGGGACCGCGCACACCACCGGGCCGAAGATCTCCTCGCGAACCACGCTCATGTCGTTCGAGGTGTTGGCCAGGACCGTCGGCTGCACGAAATACCCGCGCTCCGCGGCGCGACCACCGCCGGCGACCACCTCGGCGCCCGCGCTCCGGCCCGCATCGAGGTAGCCCAGCACCTTTTGAAACTGCTCGTCGGAGATCAACGGGCCCATGTCGGACTCGGGATCGGTGCCCGGGCGGACCTTGATCCGCCCGGCTACTTGTGACTGGACAGTTTCAGCGGGTCCCGCGCAACACGACGCAGAACGAGTCTCAGGGGGCTGCGGCGAAGCCCGCCTCGGACAACACCTCCTGTCCCTCGGGCCCGGTGACGAGGTCGACGAAGGCCTGCGCGGTCGCGGGGTTCTTCGACTCCTCCAGCACCGCGATCGGGTAGACGTTCACGGCCTCGGCGGACTCGGGGAAGGTGACCTCGGTGACCGCGTCCCCGGCGCCTTTCGCGTCGGTGACGTAGACCACCCCTGCGTCGGCCTGCCCGGAGGTCACCTTGCCGAGCACGTCGGTGACCGAGGACTCTTCGCTCACCGGGGTCAGGGTGACGCCGGTGTTCTCCTCGACGGTCTTGGTCGCGGCGCCGCACGGCACCTGCTCGGCGCACACGACGACCGTCGTGCCCGGGGCGGCGAGATCCGCGAACCCGGTGATGCCCTTGGGATTTCCGGGCGCAGTGACGATGGTCAGCACGTTGCTCGCGAAGTCGACCGGCTCGCCCGCGACGAGTTCGGAGTCCACTGCCTTGTCCATGTTGGCGGTGTTCGCCGAGGCGAACACGTCACCGGGCGCCCCCTGCTCGAGCTGGGTGACGAGGTCGGACGAGCCGGCGAAGTTGAACGTGACGGCGGTGTCGGGGTGCGCGGACTCGAAACTCTTGCCGAGTTCGGTGAACGTCGAGTTCAGCGATGCCGCCGCGAAGACGGTGATCTCACCGGTCACCTCACCACCGGCGGACGTCGCGGCGGCGGCCGTGGTGGTCGATTCCGATCCGCTGTCGGAACTCGAGCATCCGGCGGCGAACACCAGCCCGGTCGCCAATATCGCGGCCGCGCTCACCCGTGCGATCATGTCGTCTCCTTCGGCTTCTCGGCGATGCGTTGGTCGCCTCGCCGGCGACCCGTGCCCGGCTCGATCCCGAGAGCGGCGACTGAGCGGCTGCTCATCAGCGACACCATGGTGAACGTTGCCGCACTGCACCCTGATCGACGAACGCCCTGTGTTGCCGACGACGGTGAGCGCCGGACTGCCGGGCGTTCCACACACACGCCCCCTGTCGATCCAGGGTCGCGCGGCCCGAGCGGCGACACCGAGGAGAACCGTGGCATCCCTGCTGCTCGGACCTCAGACACACGAAGACCCTATCCGAGCGAATGCGCTCGAATAGGGTCAATCGGTCCGCAGATACGGCAGAATTTGACGTTCCTCGACGCTTACTCGACGCCGATGGTCACCTCGGTCGACTTCACGAACGCGGTAGCGGGCTTACCGGCCTCCCCGCACACGTGCCCGGGCCCACGGCTCCGGTGCCGCCGGCGCAATCCCGTTCCGTCGACGGTGTCGAGGACGGTTGGATCCGGACATCCTTCTGGGAGAGCCCGGTGGCTGGTTGCTTGTGCGGGTCTGGTCGGTCCGCCGTCGTGCTCGGCCACCACTGGGTGGTTCCCGATGGTGGCATACGGTCGACCGTGGTGTCGAATTCGATGTCGGCGCGCTGCCGCGCGGTCGCCTGTCCGGGCGCACCGACGATCACAGACGGGAACTGGCCTCGGACCGATCCAAGGTGGTTGGGACCGTTGCGGCCCGGGCGCTGCGGCGCAAATCGGCGGCGAGCCACAGCCCGCCGGCGACCATCAGCAACCCGTGTGCGAGCCGAACGGGCTGACCGCCGAAGAACTGCGGCAGGATCGTTGCCCATCCCGCCGCGAACACGATGGCCGCGGCAGTCGACACGAGCCCGGCGAGGTGCAGCCGGACCGCGAACGTGATGGCGGCGACGGCGACGAGGATCAGGCCGACCCCGAACACCGTGACCTGCGGAGCGCCCATCCGCAGCTGCTCGGCGGCCTCGGTGAGCGCATCACCGGAGAACCGCGTGGCCAGCAGGGGCAGCGCGAACGTTTCCATGCCGAAATAGAGCAGGGTCGCGCCGGTGCCGACGAGGGCGGACAGCAGCGTGATTCCGCGCCGGGTCGACAGCGCGATGCCGATGGCGAACGCGACGAGGGCGGCGGCACCGCTGAGGTGTGCGACCGTCCACCAGGGCGAGGTGAACTCGGCCGCGGTGTCGGCGCCGCCACCGGAGTAGGGGCGCAGGGCCTGGAAGGCACCGAACAGCAGGCCGGCGGTCAGGAACGCGAGGGACATGTCTTCCTCCAATTGTGAGCAGTGCTCTCTGTTGAGTCGAGTATGCGGTCGCTCCGCTCAAATTGCAAGAGCAGTGCTCTCGGATCGGTCGCGCGAGGCGATCGACCGGAAATCGCAGCGCGATCGCCGCTAGATCCCCGACGCCTTTGAGGTCCGCACCGGCGAATCACGTGCGAATCTCGCGCGGCCACGCCGTGTGGGCGCGGCGCTGCCTCACCATTCCCAGTTCCTGTACGCACCCCATGTGATCCGGGATCCCGGTCTCGTCGCGCAAGCGGTGTCATGGAGAAACCCTGCGCAGGAGGTGAAGATGCGCGGCGCCGACGGCAGGCGGGCTCACCGCTGTCGGTGATCCGATTGGGGACCTCGCCTCTCTTCCGGATGGTCGGGTGGGCGGGTGTTCGGGGTCGGTTCACTCGGGTATCGCGCGCGTATCGCGGGTGTGTGCGCCGGGAGCAGTGGTGTCGATGTGTCGGCAGGCGCTGCGGGCGGAGATCGGCATCTCCTCGTACTCTCCCGCAGCGCGCTGGAGGGCAGAATGCGTGTCCCGGTGTCGTGCGAGCGCAGCAGCCCGGTCAGCGCCGCGCCCGCGGCCCGCCAACGTGGACGGGTGCGGATCTCGACGGAAACCTCGTCGAGGACCCCGCCGACACTGCGTACACCCCGCGTCCGGTCACCGGACCGGGTCACCGCGAGCAGCCCGGACGCCACGCACGGACCGGCCAGCGACGGTGCCGCCAGATCCGCGGGCGAGGTCACCTCACACTGGGGCAGGAACCGTTCGAGCTGATCGCCGATGGCGCGGTCGAAGATCGTCACGACCATCGGTGCGGCGGGTTGAATGTGCGCGACCGCCAGCGCGTACCGCAGTGCGATCACGTCGTCCTGCAGCAGGATCGCGATACCATCGGCCCGCCCGTCCAGCGCCTGAGCCAGTTCGGCGTCGTCGGGTCGCGCGGCGTGACACACGTCGTGCCCACGCTGCGTCAGCGACGAGCACACCCGCCGCGCCACCGACGTATCTCCGATCACGACATGGCAGCCGGCAGTCATGTCCCGCCCTTCGTCCGGTGGACGAACAATTTCCCCCGGTTCAGGGAACCACGACCCGCCCGCAGCGTGCCGGCCGAAACCGGCCCGATGTGACCGATCACGTTCCGCCGCACCGCAGGTGAGCGCCCGAACATTCACCCCGCTCGGGTCCGGGTGCGCCTCGCCTCGGCCGGCTCGGCGATCAGGTAGCTACTCGACGCCGACGGCCGGGCTACCTCGCCCAGATGCCCTTGGTTGTCTGATCGATCCCGCCGGCGCCGGGACGCCGAAGAACAAGCCGCGCATCGGCGCCCGATGCCCTTGTAGGGAGGTCCGGGTGCATGCCCGACTCGACAGCAATTCCGGTCGCTGAGCGAATTCAGGATCAGTCCCGCGTTGCGATGATGCCCCACGACTACGCGAGCGGCAGGAGCCCGCGCTCAACGAACACCTTCTTGGCGCTGAATACGGCGTTGAGTGCGCGCGGGAAGCCGCAGTAGACCGCGGCGTGAAGCAGCGCCTCGATGATCTGCTCGGGCGCCAGCCCTACGTTGAGCGCAGCGTTGATATGCACATCCAGTTGCGGCTCGCAGCCGCCGAGCGCGGTAAGCATCCCGAGCGTGACCAGCTGACGATCGCGCGGCTCGAGCCCGGGACGGGCATAAATCTCCCCGAATCCCCAGGAGACGATCTGATGACCGAGCTCCGGCGCGATGTCGGCGAGGGAGTCGATGACCTTCGCACCGGCTTCACCGTAAATCGAGTCGAGTACCTGCTTTCCGTGCTCGAAACGCTCCTTGCGCAGCGTGTTTTCACTCATGGGTTCCTGCTCCTTCGTCGTGGTGGTGGTTACCTGCGCGTTGAGCGTCGAGGTCGTCCCTATAGGTCGTGATCTTCGCGTCCAACGCCTTCTCGTGACCGCGCAGTCGAGCGATCTGCGCGCGCAACCGGCGCTGATGCGCTTCGAGCAGCGTCAGCCGCGGGCCGATCGTGGTCTCGCCCTGCGCGCGCAATTCGGCATACTCACGCATCTGCGCGATCGGCATGCCGGTGTCGCGCAGACGAAGCAGGAACCTCACCCACTCCAGGTCCGCTGCTGAGTATCGGCGCTGATTACCCGAGTTCCGGGATACCGGCCGGATCAGCCCCGCACGCTCGTAGTAAGGACCTGCGAGAAAATAAACGAGGCGTGTCGTTCGTTAGCGCTGCTCACGGATCACGGCTTCCGGTGAGGGTGTAGTTCCATTCGCCGTGCCAGGTGTGGCGGCTGATGCTCCGCGCCTCCAGATCACGAAATTCCTTGTTGCTGACCTTGATTCCCTTCGGATA
>DATDBL010000372.1:0-46306 GCA_036524855.1 Aldersonia sp.
GTCGATGTCGCCGGCGGCGAACGCGGCGCGGGTGCGGGGCAGCCGCTCGCGCAGCGCGACCCCGACTTCGACGTACTGGGCGGCGGTGGTGGCCGAGCAGGCCAGGTGGATGGCGATCTCGGTGTGCGCGGCGTGCGACCAAGCGGCGGCGTGCCGCTCGGGCACGCCGGTGCGGCGGCGCGTGAAGCGGCGGTGGAATTCGGTGGCGGTGTTCACCTTGTGGTAGGCGTGCCGGTTCTCGGCGCGGGCCACCCCGACCAGGGCGGCCAGCAGCAGGGTGTCCGCGGCGATCTCCGCGGTGGTGGGCGGGGCCACCTGCGGGGATCGCTGCTCGTCGAACATGCTGTCGACTCTACTCGTCGAACACCGGTTCGGCAACGGTTTTCTTCAAGTCGCCCAACAACTTTCGTGGAATCACAGCGGGGCCGCGACACACTACCAGCACCCACCGACAGGTTCAGGAACGCCCGCGAACGGCCGACGGACCGAGCACCCGGGCCCCGAGGCGACCGACCCGAGCGCGCAGTTCCCGATCGGCCGTGACGACATAGGCGACACGGTCACGGGCCGCGGCGACCACCTCGACGATCCGGTCGTCTCCGCTGCCGGGTGAGTCGACGACCTCCACACCGGGCACGCCCGAGACTCCGCGCGCGTGTCCCTCGACCACGAGAACGACCTCGCACGGACCCGGCACGCCCGCGGGTCCGTCGGTAGCGATTGCGACGAGCAGGTCGCGGAGTCGCTCGGTGGCACCGCGTCGGTCCCGCCACCACCCGTCGGGCACGGATCCCACGACGTTGGCGGCGTCGACGATGAGCAGGGGGTGTTCCGTCATGATGCTCCAGCGGGTACTCGCGGGTAGGACGTGGGGTGCACAATATTCGCATGGACAGGTCGGTAGCTAGGCGAACGATATGACGGTCGTCGACGACGTGGCGCCGGCACCGGACCGGTCGCGGCGCCGCAGTCGCATGATCATCGCGGTGCTGTCGATCTGCGGCATGACCGTCGCACTGCAGCAGACACTCGTGGTGCCGCTGCTGCCCGACTTCCCCGCGATCCTGAATTCGAGCACGACCAACGTCGGCTGGCTCGTCACGATCACGCTGTTGACCGGAGCGGTCGCCACACCGATCGTGACGCGACTCGCAGACATGTTCGGCAAACGACGCATGATGCTGGTCTGCCTGGTCGCGATGGTGCTCGGCTCGGTGGTCGCCGCCGTGGGTGGGAACTTCCTCGCGGTCGTGATCGGACGAGGTCTGCAAGGCATCGCCATCGCGCAGATCCCGACCGGCATCAGCATCATGCGCGACGAACTGCCGCGCGAGCGGGTGCCCGCCGCCGTCGCCCTGATGAGCGCCACGCTCGGGATCGGCAGCGCGATCGGACTGCCGTTGTCCGGGTTCATCTTCGAGCACGCGAACTGGCAGGCGGTGTTCTGGACCTCCGCCGGCGCCGGAGTGCTGCTGGCCATCGCGGTAATCGCGACCGTGCCGGAGTCCTCGATCCGCACCCGCGGCCGATTCGATTACGTGGGTGCGGTCATGCTGTCGGTGGCTCTGACAGCTCTGCTCCTTGCCATCACCAAGGGGCGCGGCTGGGGTTGGACGAGCGAACCCACCCTCGGGCTGTTCGTCCTCGCGGTCGTCGTCCTCGGCGCGTGGGTGCCGTACGAACGGCGGGTCAGCCGCCCGCTCGTCGACATCCGCACGTCGACCACCCGTCCCGTACTGGTCACCAACATCGCGTCGCTGTTCGTCGGGTTCGCGATGTACGCGAACATGCTCTCGACGACCCAGCAGCTACAGATGCCCGAGATCACCGGCTACGGGTTCGGCATGAGCGTGTTCACGGCCGGCCTGTGCATGCTGCCCAGCGGCCTGGCGATGGTGGCGCTCGCCCCGGTGTCGGCGTGGACCACGAAACGATTCGGGGCGAAGGTCACACTCATCGCCGGGTCGCTCGTCCTCGCGGGCGGATACGTCACGCGCGTGTATCTCACCCAGCAGGTGTGGCAGATCGTGGTCGGTGCGGTGGTCGTGAGTATGGGGACCGCGATCGCGTACGCCGCCATGCCGACGCTCATCATGCGCTCGGTGCCGATCACCGACACCGCGTCGGCCAACGGCGTCAACACCCTGCTGCGCGCGATCGGGACGTCGATGTCGAGCGCGGTGGTGGCCGCGATCCTCGCGTCGGTCACCTTCTCGGTCGGCGGTGTGGAGTTCCCGACCGCGAACGCGTTCCAGTACATCTTCTGGGTGGCGGCGTTCGCGGCGCTCGTCGCCGCGGGTGTGACGGCGCTGCTACCGCCGCGCTCCGCCGCGCCGGTCGGCGGCGCGATCGCCGAACCGGAGACTGCCGCGCGCGCGATCGGCGAGCCGCGGGGGACCGAGATCGTGGTCCGCGGAACCGTGCTCGACATCGACGACCAGCCGTTGCGACACGCCGTCGTCACCGTGCTCCAGCTCGACGGGGAGCCGGCCGACTGGAGCCGCGCCGACAACGACGGGAAGTACTCCGTGGTGTTGCCCGGGCCGGGGAGGTATCTGGTGATCTCCTCCGCCGAGGGGTGGTCGCCGATGTCGGAGATCCAGGAGTTCGACGCACACGCGTCGCGGCGGCACCTGCGGTTGCGCGACCCCCTGCGGCTGGCGGGGCGGGTCGCGTACGGCGGCGAACCACTCGACGGCGCCATGGTCTCGGTGACGCGGCCGACCGGGGAGGTCGTCGGGTCGGTGCACACCGACGCGGACGGCCGCTACGCGATGACCCTGCCGCCGGGCGGGCACAACATCATCACGGTCGTCACGCCGGACCAGCAGCTGACCCGGTCACGGAAGGTGCTGGTGATCGCGACGCAGTCCAACACGGTCGACATCGATCTCGCCGAGGAGAACATGGCGACCGTGCACTACCGGCCGCGGACGGCGGCGCCGCGGGCAAAGGGCGGCTGACGGCTCAGGGGATGAGCGCGTCCTGGACGAACCCGACCAGGATCTCCTTCATCGCCGACACCGTCATGTTCGGCGCTCCGGTCAGCACCTGGATGGCGAGGCCGTCGGTCATCGCCGTCAGCCGACGCGCGGTGATGTCCGGGTCGGCAGCCGAACGGAACACCCCCTGCCGTTGGCCGCGTTCGACGATCCGGACCACCGCCTCCTGCCAGCGGGCGTAGTACGAATTGTGGATCGGCCGTAGTTCGGGGCGGATCGTCGCCTCGGCCCAGAACTGCATCCAGATCGACCACTCGTCGCGCAGCGCGCCCACGCGTGGAAGCTGCATGTCGATCAGCTTCAGCAGCCGCTGGTGGGCGTCGTCGATCCGGCGCAGTTCGCCGCTCTGGCGCTCGAACGCCCGGTCCAGCGCGTGGCTCAACGCCGCGGTGAGCACGTCGTTCTTGCCCGGGAAGTAGTAGTGCACCGACCCGGTGCTCGTGCCGACGACCTTCGCGATGTCGGCGACCCGGACGGCGTGGTAGCCGCGCTCGGCGATCAGCTGTGCGGCGGCGTCGAGGATCGCTGCGCGTCGGGTGTCTTCACCGAGTTGCACGGTCACCGGGGTCTCCTAAACGGGCTGTCTTGGTCTCGTCTGACGCGTCAATCAAACCACAGATTTCACACTGACGCATCAGTCAGACACCGGATCGGAAGCGCGACCACAACCAATTTCACAGGGTTGAGCAGGGAATATTCGCTGACAGCGAGAATTAGGGGTTGACACCTGTGGCCCTCGTCACGGTATAACTGATTTGTCAGTCAGACGGCTGAGTCAGTACGAGCAGAGGTTGCGAGTCATGCAGTACGAGATTCCAGGCGGGGGAGCGGGGCAGGTGCTCCGCCCCGACGCCCACCGCGGGACGGTCGCGCTGGTCACCGGTGGCGGCACGGGTATCGGCCGCGCGGTCGCGCTCGACCTGGCGCGGTGCGGAGCCGACGTCGTGATCACCGGCCGGCGCGCGGAACCGCTGGAGAAGACTGCCGCCGACATCGAGGCGCTCGGCGCCCGCGTGCTCGCGGTCCCCGCCGACATCCGTGACGAAGATCAGGTCCGCGCACTGGTGGACGCCGGGCTCGAGCGGTTCGGCCGGATCGACACGCTGGTCAACAACGCCGGCGGCCAGTTCGCCGCACCCGCGGAGGAGATCAGCGGCAAGGGGTGGCGCGCGGTCCATCGGCTCGCGGTCGACGCGACGTGGTCGGTGACCCGCGAGGTCGCGGTCCGGGCGATGATCCCCCAGCGCCGCGGCGCCATCTTCTTCATGGCGTTCTCGCCGCGGCGCGGCATCGCGACCATGGTGCACGCGACCTCTGCGCGCGCCGCGCTCGAGAACATGGCCGCCGGCCTCGCGCTGGAGTGGAGCCGCTACGGCATCCGCACCATCTGCGTCGCGCCCGGCACCATCGCCACCGAGGGCATGGTCGAGAACTACACCGACGAGGCACGCGCGCAATGGGAATCGGCCGTGCCGCTGGGCCGGCTCGGGACCGCCGAGGACGTCTCCGGCGTGATCGCGTTCCTCGCCACGCCCGCCGGCGGCTACATCACCGGCACCACCATCGTCATCGACGGCGGCGCCGACGCCTGGGGCGCCGGCCACCCGGTTCCCGCTCAGGTCCCCGAGGAGAAGCAGTGACCCGCGACCTTTCCGTCCTTTTCGACCCGAAGTCGGTCGCGATCCTCGGGGCGAGCAATGACGAGACCAAGTACGGCAACTGGCTCGCCGTGCAGGCGCTGCGGATGGCCGACACGCGCTCGGTGCACCTGGTGAACCGCCGCGGCGAGGACGTCCTCGGCCGACCCGTCACCCGGACCGCCGCCGAGATCGGCGAGCAGGTCGACCTCGTCGTCATCACCGTGCCCGCGCACGGCTTCGCCGACGCCGTCGACGACGCGCTGGCCGCCGGTGCCCGCGCCATCGTCGGCGTCACAGCCGGGTTCGCCGAGCTCGGCGCCGAGGGCCGCGCGCGGCAGGAGCGGATGGTCGAGCGGGTTCGCGACGCCGGTGCGGTGCTGCTCGGGCCGAACTGCCTCGGCGTTCTCGACTCGACGACGAACCTGACGCTGGCGTCGAACCCGCTGCCGACCGGCCGCGTCGCGCTGCTGTCGCAGAGCGGCAACATGGCCCTCGAGCTGAGCGGCTTCCTCACCGCCCGCGGGCACGGCTTCTCCCGGTTCGTTTCCCTCGGCAACCAGGCCGACCTCGGCGTCGCCGACCTGATCCGCTCCTGCGTCGCGCACGAGGGCACCGAACTGATCGCGGTGTACTGCGAGGACTTCGGCGACGGCCGCGCGTTCGTCGCCGCCGCGACCGAGGCGGCGCAGGCCGGCAAGCCGGTCGTACTGCTCACCGTCGGCGGCAGCGCCGCCTCGGTGCGGGGCGCGCAGTCGCACACCGGTGCGCTCACCAGCGACACCGCCGTCATCGACGCCGCCTGCGCGGCGGCCGGGATCTTCCGCGTCGCCAGCCCGCGCCAACTCGCCGACGCGGCCGTGACGCTGCTCGGCTTCGATGGCACGACGGCACAGCGGGTCGGTGTGATCGCCGACGGCGGCGGCCACGCGGGCGTCGGCGCGGACGTCGTCGAGGCGTCCGGGCTGTCGGTGCCCGAGTTCGCGACCGAGGTCAGCGCGCGGCTACGCGAGTTGCTGCCGCCGTCGGCGGGCGTGAGCAATCCCGTCGACCTCGCCGGCGCCGGCGAACAGGACATCACCTCGTTCGCCTCGGTGCTCGACACCGTCGCCGCAAGCCCCGAGATCGACGCGGTGCTGGTCACCGGCTACTTCGGTGGCTATGGCGCATACGGCGGCGCGCTGGCGCAGGCCGAGATCGACACCGCCGGCCTGATCGCCGACGTCGCCGCGCGGCACGGCAAGCCGGTGGTCGTGCACACGATGAACCACGACAGCAAGGCCGCCGCGGTGCTCGCCGAGCGCGGCATCCCGGTGTTCGCCGCGGTGGAGGACGCCGCAGCGGCGCTGGCGGTGCTCGGCCGCACCGGCGCACCGCGTCCGCTGCCGGACCTGCCCAGCGCGGCTGCCCGGCCGGTCACCTCGGACGACTATTGGGATGCGCGTGAGCTTTTCCGCGCCGCGGGCCTCGAGTTCCCGGCCGCGGCGTTGGTGCACAACCCGGGCGAGGCGCTTACGGCGGCCGGCCGGATCGGCTACCCGGTGGTGCTCAAGGCCATGGGCCTGCTGCACAAGTCGGACTCCGGCGGTGTCGCGCTCGGCCTGCGCGACGAGGCCGCGCTGCGGGCCGCGCTGACCGACATGACGCAACGCCTGCACGCCCACGCGTACTGCGTGGAGGCGATGGCGGACCTGAGCGAGGGCGTCGAACTGATCGTCGGCGTCCAGACCGATCCCCGCTTCGGCCCGGTCGCGATGGTCGGCATCGGCGGCGTCTACACCGAGGTACTCGCCGACGTCGCGTTCGCGCTCGCGCCGGTCGACGTCGACACCGCCCGCGGGCTGCTGGAAAACCTCCGCGCCGCGGCGCTGTTGCGCGGCGTGCGGGGCAAGCCCGCCGTCGACATCGACGCCGCCGCCCGCGCGGTCGCCGCGATCAGCGCGGTCGCCGTCGCGCACCCGGAGATCGCCGAACTAGAGGTCAACCCCCTGCTCGTCACACCACGACACGCACTCGGGCTCGACGCCCGCGTCGTGCTCGCCTGATCCGTCTCGTCACATCGAGTCTCACCACATCGAAAGGAACACCGAAACAATGGAATTCGCCTACACCCCGCGCCTGACCGAGCTCAAGGACCGTGCCCGGACGCTGACCGAGAAGATCATGCCGTTCGAGGAGGAGTGCGAGCGCAACAACGGTCTGTCCGACGAGTCGCACGCCACCATCAAGGCGGCCGTGCTCGACGCCGGCCTGCAGGCGATCAACACCCCGGCGGAGTTCGGCGGCGCCGGGCTGACCGTGCTCGAGCAGGCCGTCGTCCAGGACGAACTGGGCAAGCTCACCAACGCCCTGTGGGACACCGTGTGGCGCCCGGCCAACCCGCTCGCCCACGCCAGCTCCGAGCAGCGCGAGCGCTACCTCATTCCGGGTGCGCGCGGTGACCGCCGCGACGCGGTCGCGATCTCCGAGGCCAACGCCGGCTCCGACTTCTCCTCGGCCGCGACCACCGCGACCCCGGACGGCAAGGGCGGCTTCGTCATCAACGGCGAGAAGTGGTTCGTCACCGTCGGCGACGTGGCGGACTATCTCATCGTGCTCGCCTACGTCGAGCCCGAGCACGCGCCGACGATCTTCCTGATCGACGTCGACACCCCCGGTGTGCGCATCACCAACGTGCCGCGCTACACCCACACGTTCGTCTACGAGCACCCCGAGTTCATGTTCACGGACGTGCACGTGGGTCCCGAGGCGGTGCTCGGCGAGGTCGGCAGGGGCCTCGAGCTGACCCGGGACTGGTTCACCGAGGAGCGGCTGATGATCGGCGCCCGCACCATCGGCGCCGCCGAGCGCGCGCTGAGCCTGGCAGTGGACTGGGCCCGCGAGCGGGTGCAGGGCGGCGAGCCGCTGATCAACCGGCAGCTGATCCAGGGCATGATCGCCGACTGCGTCGTCGACATCGCCACCAACCGCGCCTACACCCACCAGGTCGCGTGGGAGTTCGACCAGGCCGACCCGACCGACTCGAATCAGCGTAAGACCCTGCACGCCAAGGCCTCCACCGTCAAGCTGGCCGCGTCGGAGGCGTCGAACAGGGTCGTCGACCGGTGCCTGCAGATCTTCGGCGGCCGCGGCTACATCCGCGACTACCCCGTCGAGCGGCTGTGGCGCGAACTGCGGGTCGACCGGATCTGGGAGGGCACCTCCGAGATCCAGCGACTCGTCATCGCCAACGAGGCCAACAAGCGCGGCGTCGAGAACCTCCTCTCGTTCCGTTACGCGGGGAAGTAGTCGCCATGTCGGCCGGGACCGTCGAGGTCACCCGCGACGGTGACGTCGCGATCGTGACTCTGCGCCGCGGAGCCAAGCGCAACGCCCTCTCGACCCACATGGAGGCCGAGTTGCTCGCGGCGCTGCGATCGCCGGAGGTCGAGTCCAGCCGTGCCGTCGTGGTCACCGGCGGGGACACCGTGTTCTCGGCCGGCGCCGACGTCACCGAACTGCGGGAGATGACGCCCGAGGCGATCGCCGCCTACTACCGTTCCTCCGGTTCGGTGTACGAGGTGTTCGCGGCGCTGCCGCAACCCACCGTCGCCGCCATCACCGGCTACTGCCTCGGCGGCGGGCTCGAACTCGCCCTCGCCGCCGACATCCGGGTCGCCGACCCCGACGCCGTGTTCGGCTTCCCGGAGATCGGCATCGGAATCCTGCCGTCGTCGGGCGGCGTCACCCGCATCACCCGCGTCGTCGGCGCCGCCCGCGCCCGTGACCTCGTGCTGCGCGGCCGCCGCTTCGACACCGACCTAGCCGAACGGTGGGGGATCGTCACCGAGGTCACCGAGGCGGGCGAGCACGTCGACCACGCGCTCGCCATCGCCCGCAACCTCGCCACCTATTCGCCGTTGGCGCTCTCGATCACCAAACAGGTCCTCGACGTGAGCCTCGACGCACCCCAGCACGCCGCGTTGCTGCTCGAGCAGCTCGCCTACTCGACCCTCAACAACACCAAGCGGTGACCTCCCGGCCCGCTCGACGGACTAGCATTTCAACGGAGATCCCTATGAGTTCCTTCGACGTGATGGACAGACCCGCCAAGCGCGGCTTCCACACCAAACTGCTGATCGCCTGCTGCGGCGGTCCGTTCCTCGACGGCTACGTCATGAGCATCATCGGTGTCGCGCTGCTCGGCGTGGCCGAGCAGCTGCACCCGACCACCGCCGAGTCGGGCATGATCGGCGCGGCCTCACTGGTCGGTATCTTCTTCGGCGCCACCATCTTCGGCTTCCTCACCGACAAGATCGGCCGGGAGAAGATGTACGCGCTCGACCTGGTCGTGCTCGTGGCCGCGTGCGCGCTGTCGGTGTTCGTCGCCGCGCCGTGGCAGCTGATCGTGCTGCGGTTCGTCATCGGTGCCGCGATCGGTGCGGACTATCCGATCGCGACGTCGCTGCTGACCGAGTTCACCCCGACCCGCAAACGCGGCGCGATGGTCGGCATGTCGGCGGTCGCGTGGTCGGCCGGTGCGGTCGCCGCTTACGTGGTCGGCGCGCTGGTCATCGGCATCTCCGGCGGCAACGACCACTGGCGGCTACTGCTCGCCTCGAGCGCAATCCTCGGCGTCATCGTCATCCTGGTTCGGCGCGGCATCCCCGAGTCGCCGCGTTGGCTGCTGCGCCACGGCCGGGTTGCCGAGGCAGAGGCCGTCGTGCAGAAAATCTACGGCGCCAAGCTGGATCTGAGCAAAGTGTCCGTCGAAGATACGGCGAAGGCGCAGAAGGGGTCGATGCGGCAGTACTTCCGCGGGGCGTACCTTCGCCGGCTGATCATGTGCTGCGCGCTGTACCTGGCCGTGGTCACGCCGCTGTACGCGCTGCTGACGTTCCTGCCGACGATCCTCGACGGGTTCTCGATCTCCGGCAGCGGCTCTACCGGGCTGATCGTGGAGACCGCGATCATCGCGCTCATCGTCGCCGGTTCGATCCCCGCGCTGTTCCTGGTGGAGCGCTGGGGTCGGCGCCCGATCGCCGTGGTGCCCCTGTTCATCATGGTGCTGCCGCTGGCCGGGCTGTGGCTGTGGGCCGACGGGCCGCTGTGGTTCGTCGTCGCCGCGTTCTTCGTCTATGCGTTCGTCTCCGGCGGACCCAGCATCCTGGTGTGGATCTACCCGAATGAGTTGTTCCCCACCGAGTTCCGGGCCACCGCCGTCGGCCTGGCGACCGCCGTCAGCCGCTTCGGCGCGGCCACCGGCACCTACCTGCTGCCGCTGAGCATCTCCACGCTCGGCACGGGGACGACCATGCTGTTCGGTGCGATCCTCACTGCAGTCGCGTTCGCGGTGTGTCTGGTGATGGCGCCGGAGACGAAGGGCAGGTCGCTCGAGGAGGTGTCGGGGGTGGCGACCGGGGGGTCGAACCCGAAGCCCGCGCCGAGCGAGGGTGGCGCCGCGTTCGCGACGAGAGCGTGACCTGATCCTTCGAAGAGGTGGATCGCCGCGACGGCGGTCCACCCCTTTTGCGTCTTTGCCATGTTGCAGGGACGCTGGGACGGGTGGCGATCGACAACGAGGTGTACGACCGGATCGGCGTCGGTTGGTGGGAGGAATCCAACCCGCTGAACTTGTTACAGGGCAGCCTGACGCCAGCTCGGTTCGAGTACTTCGCGGGGGTGCTGCGCGCCCGCGGGATCGGACTCGACGGTCTGCGTGCGCTCGACATCGGCAGCGGCGGCGGATTTCTCGCCGAACGGTTTGCGGCCGCCGGCGCTCGGGTGGTGGGGGTGGACCCGTCGGTGGTGTCGCTGGACACCGCGCGACGGCACGCGCACGCGGGTGGGCTGCCGATCGACTACCGCGCCGGGGTGGGGGAGCGGTTGCCGGTGGGCGACGCCCAATTCGACATCGCCTACTGCTGCGACGTGCTCGAACACGTCGACGACCTCGACGCCGTGCTCGCCGAGACCGCCCGCGCTCTCGCGCCGGGCGGGTTGTACTTCTTCGACACGATCAACCGGACGCTGCTGGGCAAGTTGATCCTCATCAAGCTCATGCAGGAGTGGCGGTTCACCCGCATGTTCGACACCCCGATCCACGACTGGTCGATGTTCATCCGACCGGCGGAGTTGCGGGTCGCGTTGCGGAGGCACGGACTCGTCGTCGCCGACGTGACGGGGTTGGGGCTGCGAACGCTCAACCCGCTGCTGCTGCGCGACATGCGGCGCGCGCAGCGCGGCAAGATCGGCTACGGCGAGTTCAGCCGGCGCCTGCGGTTCGGGCGCGTCCCGTACACGGGCGCGTCGTACATGGGCTACGCGGTGAAGGTCTGAGGCGGTGAAGGAGCACGGGTAAGGTCGGCGGGCGTGGAACTGAGAGTCTTCACCGAACCCCAGCAGGGCGCCACCTACGCCGACCAACTGCGCGTCGCGCAGGCCGCCGAACAACTCGGCTACGGAGCCTTCTTCCGCTCCGACCACTACCTCGCGATGAACGCCGACGGTGCGCCGGGCCCGACCGACTCGTGGGTGACGCTCGGCGCGCTCTCCCGGGAGACGTCGACGATCCGGCTCGGCACCATGGTTACCTCCGCGACCTTCCGCTACCCCGGCCCGCTCGCGATCTCCGTCGCCCAGGTCGACGAGATGAGCGGCGGGCGTGTCGAATTGGGTTTGGGCGCAGGATGGTTCGAGCAGGAACACGCGGCGTATGCGATCCCTTTCCCGCCGCTGGGGGAGCGGTTCGACCGGCTCGAGGAGACCCTGGAGATCGTCACGGGTCTGTGGGACACGCCGGTGGGTGGGAGGTTCGACTACACCGGCAAGTACTTTACGGTTGCCGACTCGCCGGCGCTGCCGAAGCCGGTGCAGCAGCCGCACGCGCCGGTGATCGTCGGCGGCACGGGCAAGCGGCGGACCCCGGAGTTGGCCGCCCGCTTCGCCGCCGAGTTCAACGTTCCGTTCGAGTCGGTCGACACCGTCGCCGGGCAGTTCGCGCGGGTGCGTGACGCCGTCGCGAAGGCGGGACGGTCCGCCGGGTCGATGACGTATTCCAACGCGTTGGTGCTCTGCTGCGGGCGCACCGACGAGGAGATTGCGCGCCGCGCCGACGCGATCGGGCGGCCGATCGAGGACCTACGCGCCGATGGGGCCGCCGGCACCCCGGCCGAGGTGGTGGACACCCTCGGCCGGTACGGCGAGACAGGGTCGAGCCGGATCTACCTGCAGATGCTCGACATGTCCGATCTCGACCACCTCGAACTGATCGCGAGCGAGGTTATGTCCCAACTCGGCTGATGGCCGCAGGCTGGTGCTGGGTGATGCAGTGGATGCCGCCACCCCGGGCGAACAACGGGCGCGCGTCGACACTCACAACACGCCGGCCCGGGTAGGCGTCGGCGAGGACGGCGGCGGCGTCGCGGTCGGCGGGGTCGCCGAACGAGCACGCGACCACGCCGCCGTTGACGACGAGGTGATTGATGTAGCTGTAGTCGACGAACCCCTCGTCATCGCGCAGCGTCGCGGGTGCAGCCACCGGCATGATGGTCCACGGATTGCCGTCGGCGTCGGTCGCGTCGCGCAGCAGGTCGATCGTCTCGCGGCTCACCGCATGGTCGGGGTGGGCGGGGTCGCGCTGGTCGTGCACGAGCAGCACCCCATCGGCGCCGAACCCGGCGACGATGTCGACGTGGCCGCGGGTGCCGTAGGTCTGCGAGTCGCGGGTCAGCCCGCGCGGCAGCCACACCACGTTGGTGACGCCGAGCGTGCGTGCCAGCTCGGCCTCGACGTCGGCCTTCGTCCAGTCCGGGTTGCGGCCGGGGTCGAGTTGCACGGTCTCGGTGACGAGCACGCTGCCGCGGCCGTCGACCTGGATGCCGCCGCCCTCGTTTATCAGTGGCGAGTCGATCCGGATCGCGCCCGCGCGGTCGGCGACGAACCCGCCGATCTTCTCGTCGCGGTCCCAGCGCGCCCAGTCCTGGGCACCCCACCCGTTGAACACCCAGTTCACCGCGCCGAGGGTGCCTTCCGGCGACAGCACGAAGGTCGGGCCGATGTCACGCATCCAGGCGTCGTTGAGCGGGGCCTCGACGACGTCGATGTCTGCCGAGAGGTATTTCGCGGCGGCGTCGCGTTCGGCCGGGTCGACGACGACGGTCACCGGTTCGAACGCGGCGATGGCATGCGCGACCGCGGCCCAGGTGCTGCGGGCCTCGTGATGCTCCTCGGCGGTGTCGCCGAGGCTGTAACCCTGCGACGGGAAGGCCATCCAGGTCCGGTCGTGGCGCTCGGTCTCCGACGGCATGCGCCACTTCACGACTGCGTCCCGAAATCGTGGGCATCGGCGACCGGTTCGGTGAGTACGCCGTAGGTGTCGGGGCGACGGGTGGCCAGGAACGGGAACAGCGAGAGCCAGTCGCTGCGCTGCTGCAGGTCGAGATCGGTGACCAGCACGGCGGATTCGTCGCGCGGGGCCTGTACCAGGACGCGGCCGTAGGGGTCGGAGACGAAGGACGAGCCGTAGAAGGTGATGGCGCCCTCGTCGCCGTGCCGATTCGGGACGACCATGAACGTGCCGTTGGCGATGCCGTTGCCGACGATCACCTGCTGCCACAGCGGCTGGGTATCGAACGCCGGGTAGTCGGGTTCGGAGCCGATCGCGGTCGGGTAGACCAGCACCTCGGCGCCGCGCAGCGAGTACGCGCGGGCGACCTCGGGGAACCACTCGTCCCAGCAGGTCGGCAGGCCGAACTTGGCGTCGAGCGCGGGGACGTCGTGCACCGGGTAGGGGTCGGTCGCGGGGCCGCCGCGGAAGTAGGTGTCCTCGTAGTAGCCGGTGGTCACCGGGATGTGCAGTTTGCGGGTGCGGGCGACGAGTTCGCCCCCGGGCGACACGAGGATGGCGGTGTTGTAGCCCAGACCGTCGGTGACGTCCTCGTTGGGCTCGTAGAGCGAGGCGTGCACGAACACGCCGTGCGTCTTCGCGGTTTCGGCCGCGAAACCGAAGGTCGGGCCGGTGTGCAGATCCTCCGCGTCGGCGCCGGGGTTGTCGCCGCCGCGGACGAAGGCCGGGTAGCGGCTGAGTGTGAGTTCGGGCAGGAAGACCACCCGGGCGCCGTGCTCGGCGGCGGAGCCGATGCCCTTGGCGAGTTCGTCGCGGGTGTGGTCGGCGTCGGCGTACCAGCGGTGCTGCACGACGCCGATCCGCAGCGGGGTACGCCCGGCGTCGTCGGTGCGGCGGGTGGGTGAGTGCGGGGCCGGGGTGGCGATGATGGTCTGCATTGGTGATCCTCGGCGGTTCGAATTAAACGAATTATATTCGTTAAGTATGGTGTATGGACTCGCGAAGCGCAATAGGTCGAAGGAGATCCGATGCCGCGGCCCACCACGAAACTACTGTCGCCGCAGATCATCGTCGACGCCGCGATCCGCATGGTGGACACGACCGGCGACTTCACGATGCCGGGGCTGGCGCAGCGGCTGAAGGTGCGGCCGTCGTCGTTGTACAACCACGTCTCGGGTCGCGCGGAGATCATCGAACTCGTTCGCGCACAGATGATGTCGCAGATCGACCTGATTGTCGCGGCGGATGCACCGTGGACCGAGGTGGTCACGGCGCTGGCGCGGGAGTACCGGCGCTGCTACGCGCGGCACCCGCGGTTCATCCCATTGTTCACCTCGCACACGGTCGCGGCGGGGGTGGCGTTCGGGATGTACAACGCGCTGGCGTCGGCGTTCGCGGCCGGGGGATACCCGCCCGAGCAGATCCTGCACGCGATCACCGCGGTGGACAGTTTCGTGCTCGGGTCGGCACTGGACCTCGCCGCGCCGGAGGTCGTGTGGGAATCGGGCCCGGAGGCCAACGACGCGATGCGCGCGGCGCTGGCGACGTCGGTGCCCAACCCCGAACGCGCCGACGCCGCCTTCGAATTCGGCCTCGACGTCCTCGTCGCCGGGTTGGCGGCGAGGGCTGAGACTACGCGGCCTTGAAGAACTGCGGGTTGCGGACGCGGCTGATCGCCATGAGCGCGGCGCCGAGCGCCAGGATGCCGAAGCCGAGGTAGAACACCAGGCCGATGCCGGCGATGGCGGCGCCGCTGGCGTTGTCCGGGTTCGTCGACTCCTGCACGGAGATCACGAACACCGCCGCGAGAATCAGGCCGCCGGTGAGCGGGAAGACGAAGCGGAACACGGCGTTTCGGACGCTGGTGAACGCGGTGCGGCGGAAGTGCCAGACGCACGCGAATGCGGTGATGCCGTAGTACCAGCAGATCATGATGCCGAGTGCGGCGATGGTGTCGACGAGCGTGCGTTCCGACAGCAGGGTGACCGCCACGTAGAAGACCGCGGTGACGGCACCCGCGACGACCGTCGCGAACGACGGCACCCGGAAGCGCGGGTGCACCGTGGCGAAGATCTTCGGGAACGCGCCGTAGGAACCCATCGCGAGCATGGTGCGGGCGGCGGGCAGGAACGTGGTCTGCAGGCTCGCGATCGAGGAGACGAACACCGCGAGGAACAGCAGCATGCCGCCCCAGGAGCCGAGCACCGCGTCGCCGAGGGCGCCGAACACATTGTCGGAGTTGTCCGGGTTGCCCAACCCGAGATCCTCAACACCCGCGCCGGCGTACATCATCGCCGCGACGGCGACGAGCAGGTAGGTCAGCAACACCGTCGCCACACACAGCAGCCCGGCACGGCCCGGGGTGCGCTTGGGGTTGCGCGACTCCTCGCCCAGCGTCAGGCACGTGTCCCAGCCCCAGAACGCGAAGATGGACCCGGTCAGGCCGATGACGAAGGCGCCGAGGGCCAGGCCGTGGAAGGGGTCGAACCAGGACAGGTCGAACGAGAGGTGGGCGGGCGCGTCACCGCGCGCGACGTGCAGCAGGGCGACGACGGCGAAGGCTCCGAGCAACACCATCTGGAAGCCGACCAATACGAACTGCACCCGCTGGCTGGTGGTGATGCCGCGACTCGCGATCGCGGTGGCGGCCGCGACGAACACCAGCGTGGTCGCGATGTTCACCGCCTTGTTACCCGGCAGGTCGGCGATCGCGGCGACTCCGGTGAGTTTCGCGAGGAACAGGTACAAGAACTCGACGGCGACCGCGGCGAGGTTGGACAGCACGATGATCGTCGCGATCACCATGCCCCACCCGCACATCCAGCCCACGTACGGGCCGAACGCCCGCGTCGACCAGGTGAACGAGGCACCGCAGTCGGGGTTCTCCGCGTTCAACTCCCGGTAGGCGTAGGCGGTGAGAAACATCGGCACGAAGCCGGCGATGAAGATCGCGGGCATCTTCAGCCCGACCGCCGCGACGATCAGGCCGATGCTCGCGGTCAGCGTGTATCCGGGTGCGACGGAGGAGATTCCGAGTACGGCACCGGTGAATGTGCCGATCGTGCCGGCGGCGAGGCCCTTGCCGGAATCTGGTGGGGCGAGCGGCGGGGAGGCGTCGTGGGACCGAGTGTCGAGGGTCATGGCAACTCCGGGAGATCGGGTAAGGGGGCTCACATCGCTTAGCGAATGTGATTCGTTAAGTATGCGCACAACGCCCTCGCGGCGCAACAGTGAATTTGCCTGTCGGCGATGCGGACCGTTCAGTCGGTTCTGGACGACTCGTGAAGTCGTTGGGAAACGGATGAATTCCACCCGCCACTCGCGCAGGCGAAGCCGCAACAGGCGGACTATGCTCAATGGTCGATTGATCGAGAGGTAAAGAGATGGCTTCACGATCGCGAGCGACCGGTTACGAGATGAGTCATGAATGCCGCCGACCCGCTGTCGACGCAGCGTGAGGGACACTTCGAACTGACGGCGGAGCTCAACGCCGCCGGGTTCGAGAACGCCGATGAGATCGGCCGTGGCGGCTTCGGCGTCGTCTACCGCTGCGAACAACGCGTGCTCGAGCGGGTGGTCGCGGTGAAGGTGCTCGCCGAGGGGCTCGAGGACGAGAACCTCGAACGCTTTCTGCGCGAGCAGCGCGCCATGGGCAAACTCTCCGGCCACCCGAACATCGTCAACATCTTCCAGGTCGGCGCGACCGCCTCGGGGCGCGCCTACATCGTTATGCAGTACCACCCGCACGGTTCGCTCGACGCCCGAGTCAGCCGAGACGGACCGATCACCTGGCAGGAGTCCGTGCACATCGGGGTCCGGCTCGCCGGTGCGCTCGAGACCGCCCACCAGCGCAACATGCTGCACCGTGACGTGAAGCCCGGCAACGTGCTGCTCACCGAATACGGCGAGCCGCAACTCACCGACTTCGGTATCGCGCGGATCGCGGGCGGGTTCGAGACGGCGGCCGGCGCGATCACGGGGTCGCCGGCATTCACGGCGCCCGAGGTGCTGCAGGGTCAGCCGCCCGATCCCACCGCCGACGTGTACAGCCTGGCGTCGACGTTGTTCAGCGTCGTCACCGGGCACGCGGTGTTCGAGCGCCGCAGCGGCGAACAGATGGTCTCGCAGTTCCTCCGGATCACCCGTCAACCGATGCCCGACCTCGCCGACTCCGGTCTGCCCCCCGATCTCACCGTGGCGATCGAACGGGCGATGTCACGCGATCGCGGATCTCGACCGGCCGCCGCCGGCGAGTTCGGCGAGATGCTGCAGGACGTGCAGCGCCGCCACGGTCTGCCGGTCGACGAACTTCCGGTCCCGATCGCGCCGTCGGCACCCGTCAGCGGTAACGGGCGCGCCCAGCCGACCACCACCGGAACGTCGCGGCGCTCCTACTCCTCGCGCACAATCTCGCCGCCCGCGCCGGCCACCCGGTTCCGTCCGCCGTCGACGTCGCGGGCCATGGTGGTCAGGGACCGGCTGATCCAGGCCCTGAGGTCGGGGCCGCGCCGACGTCTCACCGTGATCCACGCGCCCACCGGGTTCGGCAAGAGCACCCTCGCCGCCCAGTGGGCCGACGCCCTGACCGCCGACGGCGGGACGGTCGCGTGGCTCACGGTCGACCACGACGACAACAACCTGGTCTGGTTCCTCTCGCACCTGATCGAGGCCATCCGGGCGGTCCGGCCCCGGTTGGCGCGCGAACTCGGCGAGGTGCTCGAGGAGCACGGCGACGAATCGGAACGGTACGTGTTGACCTCGCTGATCAACGAGATCGACCAGAGTGGTGAGCAACTGACCGTCGTCATCGACGACTGGCACCGCGTCGCCGACCGCGGCACCGTCAAGGCGCTGCAGTACCTGCTCGACAACTGCTGCTCCGGGCTGCAACTGGTGGTGACGAGCCGCAGCCAGACCGGGCTGCCGATGAGCCGGATGCGGATGCGCGACGAGCTGACGGAGATCGACGCGACGGCGCTGCGCTTCGACGCCGACGAATCGCAGAAATTCCTCGTCGACCTCGGCGGGCTCGACCTCGACCGGAGCGACGTCGAGGACCTTACCGAGTCGACCGACGGATGGGTTGCGGCGCTGCAACTGGCGTCGCTGTCGCTGCGCGGCGCGGAGGATCCGTCCCGGTTGATCGACAACCTCAGCGGTCGGCACCACGCGATCAGCGAGTTCCTCGCCGAAAACGTCCTCGACACGCTGGAGCCGGACCTGCTCGACTTCCTGCTCGCGACCTCGATCAGCGAACGGATCTGCGGTGGTCTCGCGTCCGCGCTCTCGGGTGTGCCCGACGGGCGGGGAATGCTCGAGCGGGTCGAGGAGCAGGACCTGTTTCTGCGCCGGGTGGACGACGAATGGTTCCGCTACTATCACCTGTTCGCCGAGTTCCTGCGCCAGCGGCTCGAACGCGACGACCCCGACCGGGTCCGCGAGTTGCACGCCACCGCGTCGCGCTGGTTTGCCGACCACCGCTACGTCAGCGACGCCGTCGACCACGCCCTCGCCGCCGGCGACGAGGCGCGTGCCGGCGAGATCGTCGAGCAGGACGGCAGCTCGCTGCTCGACCACGGGCAGATGGCCACGCTGCTCGGGTTGGTAGGAAAGCTGCCGCGCTCGATGGTGGAGACACGACCGCGGCTTCAGCTCGCGCTGGCGTGGTCGAACATCATGCTGCACCGGTTTGCGGGCGCGAAGCACGCGTTGGAGATGGTCGACAAGACGCTGGCGCAGAGCAGCCCCGACCAGGCCGAGATCGACGACCTGCGGCTGGAGTCCGACGTGGTGCGGGGCGTAGTGGAACTGCGCTCGGACCGCATCGGTGACATCGACAAGCTCGTCGGGCCCGCCCTGGAGCGTCGTGACTCGATCCGTCCGTTCCTGGTGTCGGTCGCCGCGAACGTCGCCGCGTTCGCCGCGGTGTACCGCTACGACATCGACGAGGTGCGCCGGCTCGAGGAACTCGCGGCCCCGTACCGCACCAGCGAATCGAGCTACAACTCGATTCACGGACAGTGCTTTCTCGGCTTGGCCGCGAGCCTGCTGCTGCAGATCGACACGGCCGAGAAGGTCTTCCGCAAGGCGCTGAAGTACGCGCGCCGCCACGGCGGCTCGCACTCCTACACCGCCCGGCTCGCGGGGTCGCTGCTCGGCGAGTTGCTCTACGAACGCGGCGAGATCGCCGAGGCCGAACGGCTGCTCGACGAGGGTTACAAGCTGGGCCCCGAGGCCGGAGCGGTCGACTTCAAGCTCGCCCGCTACGTGGTGGGAGCGCGGATCAAGGCGCTGCAGGGTGACCGTAAGGCCGCGGTTCGTCGGCTCGAGGAGGGCGCGCGGATCGCCCGGTCGATGAACCTGCCACGGCTGCGGGCCGAGGTGGAGAACGAGCGGATCCGGCTCGGCCTCCCGCCGCATCCGGAGTACGGGGCGATGCCGCTGGTGCGCTACCAGGACCGGCGCACACCCGTGGATGCGATCGACGAAATCACGGTGCTGTACGAGGAATTCACCGCGATCCGGGCGCTGCTCGCCGAACCCGGCGCGCGTGCGGACGTCGAACTCGCATGCACCTGGGCGCGGGAATGGGTCGACCATTTCGAGGCGAACGGCCGCCCGCGCCCGCTGCTGAAGGCGCGACGGATGCTGATCGCTTGCCTGGCCGCGGCCGGGCGGATCGACGAGGCGAAGGCGACGCTTGCGACGGTGCTGGCGCAGTGCGCCCGGATGGGGTCGATGCGATACGTGCTCGACGGCGGGCCGCACGTGGTCGCCACCATCGCGGCGCTGCACGAGGACCAGCGCGAGGGCCGCTGGCGCGATGACTGGGAACCGGTGCCGCCGGAGTTCCTCGAGCGGCTCGTGCAGGCACACGCGATGCAGACGGTGTGATCAGGTGCAGGCGTAGCCGTCGGCGTCGTATTCCGTTCTCTGGACGCTCGTCACGTCGCGCACCAGGATCGACGCGGCGTGCGCGCGACCGGGTGGCAGGATCCGTACGCGCACGGCACCACCGTCCGCCTCGCGCACCGCGGCAGCGACCGCGACGTGCAATCGCGTGCGCGCCCCGTCGCTCGCCGTCGCCATCGCACGGTCGTCGATCAGGTCGACCTGCACGCCGCGTCGCCGCGCTGCATCCACGGGATCGGACACGCTCGGCTCGTCGAACTCCGGCGCGCGCAGGCGGTCCCGCAGCCGGGCCTCCAGCAGGGCACAGTCGACGCGTTCGGGTTCGGTCAGCCCGACGCCCGACCCGATGCGTTCCAGCAGGCCGCGGGCGAGACGGTCGAGCCGGACCAGTTGCTCGGACCGCTCCTCGAGCGCGGCGGCCGCGGCCGATTCCGCCGCGACCCGGCGGGTCGACTCGGCGCGCAATGCGAACACGAGCGCCACCGCCGGGCGCAGCACGATCGCGAGCACCGTCGCGATGCCGAGCGGGCCGATGTCGATCAGCGGGCGCAAGACTCCCGACGGGAATCCCTGCCCGGTCGCCTCCGCCCAGACTCCGTACACCACACCGGTGGCCGCGAGACCCGTCCACGCGAACCCGATCCGCCCTCGCACACACATGAAGCAGAACACGGTGGTGGCGCCACCGTGCGTCCACTCCTGCAGCGGGTTCTCGAACGGGCCGGGGATCGCGGCCAGGGTGAGCCCGCACGCGATCGGGCCCGCGGCGGCCATCGCGGCGCCCGGCGCCGCGGGGAGGGGATCGCCGGGCACCGCGAGCAACGCGATCGTCGCGGCGCCGAGCAGCACCAACGCCAGCAGCGAGGGCCACGCGACGCTCGCCCCGCCCAGGCACGAGACGGTGATGATCGTGAGCAGGGCGAGGTAGACCGCGACCAGCACGCGCGCTGCCACCGTCTGCATGCCGAGCAGCGTCCGGACGTCCGGCGGCAAGGCGGTGGTCACGGGCGCCGCCACTCGAGCGTGACGCGGGTGCCGGCAGCGCGGCGGCTGCGCACCTGCGCCGCACACCCGGATTGCGCGCGGACACGGCCGAGGATGCTGACCGCCACCCCGAACCGGTCGCCCGGGACGGCGTCGGTGTCGAATCCGGCGCCGTCGTCGGCGACGACGACGGAAAGGGCGTCGGGCCCGACCCGGATCGAGACCACCACGGTGCAGGTTCCCGCGTGCCGGTGCACGTTGCGCAGTGCCTCGGCGGCCGCCGCGCCGAGCGTCCGGACCGCGTCACGGGGATAGCGCGCCGCCTTACTGTCGGGTTCGACGCTGGCGTCCGGATCGAGGGCTACGTCCGGATCGAGGGCGTCGTCGACCTCGGCGACCGCGGAACGGATGCCCGCGAGCACCTCGGTGACGCCGATGTCGGGGGACAGGTCGCCGGCATGGGCGAGGGCGTCGAGTTTGGTGAGCGTGGTGCGGGCCTGGGCTGCGAGCACCGGCGACATGTCCTGGCGGGCTGCGGACAGCATCGTCGCCATCACGCCGTCGTGGGTGAGCGCGTCGATGCGGCCGCGTTCGACGGCGCGGGCCTCGGTGGCGGCGGCGCTCGCCGCGGCCGCGTAGGTGCGTTGCCGGGTCGCGTCGAGAACGCGGCCGGTGCGCATCGCCATCACCCCCGCCGAGATCGGCAGCAGGCAGAACGCGAGACTCCACGCGATCTCGGGTAGCAGCGCGCCGTTGACGTCGGGCGCCCGCACGGCGTGGTTGATCACCTGCACGGTGACAGCGGCGACGACGAGGTGCACGAACGCCCACCGCGCCCGCCACGCGATCACGGCGGCCAGGCTGGCCAGGCCGTTGAACTGGCTGAACCACATGCCCTGCGGCGAGTCGATCAGCGCGCCGGTCCACGCGGGCACCCACAGCGCGGCCGCGGCGAGATAGCCGAGCGCGCACGCGGCGGCGGTGGCCCGGACGCCCGCAGCGCTACGGTGGGACGGCTCGCGGTGAAAAGTTAACGCCCCCAATGTGATTCCGGGGACGAAAACGAGCATCAGGGCGGTCGGCGTCCACCACGGCGCGGTGACGCCGGCGCCGGCGACGATGTTCGGCACGAGTAGCAATAGATACAGTACGTAGCCGGCGGACACGAACCGGCAGAAGATGCGCAGGATGCGGTCGGTCGTCCGGTCCGCGTCGGGATCTATTTGCGGCGGGATCGGCGGGGCACCGGCAGCCACCCGTCCTCCACGGCGCGCTTGTACAGGTCGGTCTTGGTCGGCGCCGGGCGCCCGGCCTCGGCGTACTTGGCCCGGATCCGACCCAGGTACAGGTTGACGGTGTCGACGGACAGTCCGGTGGCCGACGCGACCCGCTGGGCGGACTCGCCGGCCGCGTACAGCTCGAGCACCTCGCGCTGTCGGGGGCTGAGTTTGGCGGTGGTGAACTCGGTGTCGATGTCGATGGCCACGGCCCAGTCCATTGTCGGCACGTGCTCGCCGCGCGCGGCACGACGGATGGCGTCGACGAGATCGGCGACCGGCGCCGACTTGCGGATCACGCCCAGCACCTCGGCCTGTGCCGCCGAGCGCACGAGGTACGGGTCCTCGGCCGAGGTGACGACGAGCGACTCGATGCCCGCGGTGCGTAGTTCCTCCACGTTCGCGCGCGGTGTGGTGCCGTCGGCGAGTCGCAGGTCCAGCAGCACCAGGTCGAGGTCCGTCGTCTGCGCGAGCAGGTCGGCCACGGTCGGTGCGCCGAGGACGAATTCGAGGTCGTCGACGTCGGCGAGCACGGCGGCGATGCCGATCACCTGGGTCTCGTGATCTTCGACGACGCCGATTCGGCAGCAGCGCCGCGCCTCGCTCGCACCGGGCACGTGGTCCCCCCTCGTGTGGCCCGGTGCCGTCCATCACTTACGTCCGGGAGCCACATTCTGACCCACGGACGCCGCGTGCCTCAGCCTGGGTGCCCCGGCGTCGGAGTGTGGGGTCAGCGGGCCGCGGCGATCCGCTCTTCGGCGATGCGGTCGGCGGCCTCGCCGAGTAGCACCGAATCACGCTTGGCGAGTTCGAAAATGCTGGCGACGGTGTCGTAGACGGCGTCGATCTTGACGCGGACCGCCTCGGCGGAGAGGCCCCGTCGTTCGCCCTCGACCTGAATGAGGCCGCCGGCGTTGGCGACGTAGTCCGGCACCCAGACGATGCCGCGGTCGCGCAGCAGCTGCTCGACGTCGGGGGTGAGCAGCTGGTTGTTTGCGGCACCGCATACGATCTCGGCGCTCAGCGCGGCGACCGACTGCTCGTGCAGGGTGGCGCCGAGCGCGCACGGCGCGTAGACGTCGAGCTCGTGCGCGACGACACTGTCGACGACCGTGGCGCGGGGATGCGCGGCCGCGCGGGCAGCCACGGCGGGATCGACGTCGGAGACGAGTACGATCGCGCCGTCCGCGACGAGCAGCGACACCAGCGCGGAACCGACCTTGCCCGCGCCCTCCACACCGACGGTGCGCCCGGCGAGGGTGGGGGTGCCCCACACGGCGGCCGCGGCGGCGCGCATCGACTGGAACACGCCGAGCGCGGTCTGCGGGCCGCTGTCGCCCGAACCTCCGGCGGTCGTGTTGCGGCCCACCACGTTGTCGGTGACCTCACCGATCACGTCGAGGTCGTTGCTGTTGGTGCCGACGTCACCGGCGGTGATGTACCGCCCGCCGAGGCGTTCGACGAAGCGGCCGTAGGCGCGCAGCATGTCCGGCGTCTTCACGGCGGTCGGGTCGCCGATGATGACGGCCTTGCCGCCGCCGAGTTCGACGCCCGCGACGGCGGCCTTGTAGGTCATCCCGCGGGAGAGTCGCAGCACGTCGGTCAGCGCGGCTGACTCGCTGGCGTAGGGGTAGCAGCGGGTGCCGCCCAGTGCGGGGCCGAGGGTGGTCGAGTGGATCGCGATGATGGCGCGCAGTCCGGTCGCGTCGTCCTGGCAGAACACCACCTGCTCGTGCGACGACTGGCCGGTGGGCGAATCGGGGCGGTCGAAGACGTGCGGGAGGGTGGTGCTGGTGAGATCGGCGGGGAGAGTCGCAGTCATCGCAGTCCTTGTGGGAGTGGGTTTCGCGTGTGTTGTCGGTCACCGTGTTGGATGACCTGCCCGATACCGTGGACCACGTGATGCACAGTGGTCAAGTGATCGGTCTGGAATTGCGCAAGTTGCATGGATCTGGCTCCCCGACTTGGGCAACACTTGTCGGCCTGCGTAGGTAGCGACCCGTGGCCCAGGCACCGGCTGCCAGCACCGAACCGGCGAGCAGTGCGCCGCCGCAGACGTCGGTCAGCCAGTGCACGCCGAGGTAGAGGCGGGTCAGTGCCACCGCGACGGTCGCCAGCGCAACGAGCAGCGCGGCGACGATCCGCGCCCGTCGGGACCGGTCGCGACACAGCATCACGGCGATGATCCCGGTGAACGCCAACGTTCCGGTGGTGTGGCCGGACGGATACGCGTAGCCACTCGCATACACGAGTTGCAGGTCGAGCGGTGGTCGCGGCCGCTGCACCAGAAGCTTGGTCACCGAATTCACCGTCAGCGCCGCGCCGAGGGTCGCCGTCGCCAGCGCGAGGGCGGCAAGCGAGCGGGTCCGCCGCCAGGAGAGCGCGCCGAAGGTCAACGCCCCCACCCACGCGGCCGCGGGGCTGAACAGGTTCGTCACGACGAGCGCGACGACGGTGAGCCACCCGGTGCGGCGGTCGACGAACCAGCCGAGCACGGCGTCGTCGGGTTCGGTGGGCCCGGCCGCGTGGTGAGCGACGAGCGCGAGCGCCACGAACGCCAGGGCGGCGGAGAGGGCGAGCAAGCGCATACCATGCAACCTACCGACGAGGCGGTGACGCGATTCCGACCTCGGGGTCGGCGGACAGCGCCGCGGCCAGGTCGGTGCGCGAATTGATGCCCAGCTTCTGATAGACGTGCCGCAGGTGGTACTCGACGGTCTTCGGGCTCAGGAACAGCGTCGCCGCCGCTTCCTTCGTCGTTCGCCCGCTCGCCAGCAACCGTGCGATCTGGATCTCCTGCGCCGTGAGGACGTCGAGGTAGCCGGCGCCGGGCCGATGCGCGCGCTCGCCCGTCGCGTCGAGTTCGCGCGCGGCGGCCTCGCTCCACGGCCGCGCGCCCAGGGCGTCGAAGATCTCGAGCGCCGCCCGCAAGTGAGGGCGGGCAGCGACGCGGGTCTTGTCCCTCCGCAGGGCCGCACCGAACGCCAGTCGGGTGCGAGCCTCCTCGAACCGGTCCGGGTTGTCCGCGTGGTAACTCAGCGCCCGCTCGTAGGCCGCTACCCGCTCCCGACCGTCCGCCGCGACCAGAGCCGCGGCTCGGTGCGCGCGGGCCAGAGCCCACGGCTGCCCCTTCCGCTCGGCCCGTGCGAGATAGTCGGCCGCCGCGGCGCCGGCCGCGTCGGCCTGCCCGATCCGCACGTACGCCTCGGTGAGGTCCGGCCCGGGCGCGAGGTCGACGTCGTCGAACCCGACGCGGACCAGCTCATCGGAGAGCCGCACGTAGTGGCAGATCGCCCCGGCTGCGTCGCCGGCGGCGAGGCAGCGGTCGCCGTCGGCGAAGTCCGCCCAGAGCGCCGCGATCACGATCCCGTACCGCCGAGCGAGATCGCGGGCCTCGCCGGCGTGCGCTCGGCTGTCGTCGGCCCGGCCCATCCGCGCCTCCAACCAGGCCAGGCCCGCGAGACACACGGCGAGGTCGGTGCTCTGACCGGCCTCGCGGGCGAGGGCGATGCCCTCACCGAAACCGGTCAGCGCCGAACGCCAGCGGTCGGTGGTCGCGTCGTCGCGCGCGGTGAGGAACAGCAGGTTCGGCAATGCGCTCAATGCGGTCCGCGCGCGCAGGTCGGTCACGGCCCGCGCTACCAGGTCGCGGCCGGCGCGCGACTCGCGCAGGAACAGCGTGCCGATCACGGCCCAGTCCGGGAGGCGTGGATCGTCGTGCCGTTCGGTGTCCTCACCGAGTTCCGTCACGGCCGTGCGGATCCACGCGACACCCGGTCGGCCGGCGAGCACGCGGGCGATGCCGATCGCCACCTGTGCGCGAATCCGTGTGGGTGGATGGCTGCAGCGGGGCAGCAGCGCCTCGAGTCGGTCGGCCGCGGCGAGCCCGGCCGTGGGGTCGCACAGGTAGAAGAACGCGGCGACCATGTCGGCGAACGCGACCACGGCGCGGTCGGGGTCGGGCGCGCTCGCGGCGGCGCGCTGCAGCAGGCGGCGCGCGTCGTCCAGCGATCCCGACCGGAGCGCGATGGTGCCCCGTAGGCCGTCCGCGTCGGTGAGCAGGTCGGCGTCCGCGCAGAGGTCGGGCACCTGGCGTAGCAGCGCGTCGGCGCGGGCACCCTGACCGGCGGACCACGCCGACTCCCCGGCGGCGAGCAACCGCCGTGCGCGGGTGCGCGGGTTGTCGGTGAGGTCGGCAGCGCGGGCGAGCGCCACGGTCGCCACCCCGTCGGCGCCACGCGCGCGGGCGCGTCCAGCCGCCGCGACCAGCGCGTCGGCGACCGTATCGTCCGGCCCGAGGGCGGCGGCGCTGCGGTGCCACGCCTGCAGGTCGAGCGCGGCGTCGGGCAGCGCGTCGGCGACTGCTCGGTGGGCCCGGCGCCGGTGCGCTGGGGTCGCGGCCGCGTACACCGCCGAGCGGACCAGTGGGTGGCGAAACTCGATGCGGCCGTGGTCGAGTCGCAGCAGACCCACCGCCTCCGCGGCCACCAGATCGCCGACCGTCGCGCCGACGGCGGTCGCGGCGTGTGCCGTCACCGTTTGGTCGGCGTTCGCGACCACCGCGACGAGCAACGCCGCGCGGGTGGGCGGCGACAACTCCGCCACCCGGTCGGCGTAGGCCGCCGAGACCGCCTCCGGAACCGGGATCGGCGCCTCCGGGCCGAGCATCTCGATCCGCTCGGTGTCGCGGCCGAGTTCCACGAGCGCCAGTGGGTTTCCCGCGGTCGCGCGGTGCAGGCGGGCGACGAGGTCGGGGTGGTGCGGACCGAGGCTGCCGAGCAGTTCGGTCGCTGCGGGGAGGTCCAGCCCGTCGAGGTCGAGGACGGGCAGATCTGCGTCGGTCCACGGCGAACCGGGCGGTCGCACGGTCGCGACGAGCGCGATCGGGTCGGCCATGAGCCGGCGTGCGACGAACAGCACCGTCTGCGCCGAGGGCGGGTCGAGGCGGTGGGCGTCGTCGAGCAACACCAGCAGCGGTCGCTCCTCGGCGAAGCGGCTCAGCAGGCTCACGGCCGCCGCGCCGACGGCGAACCGGTCGGGGCTCGGGCCAGTCGCGAGCGTCAACGCAATCGACAGGGCATCGCGCTGGGGGCCGGGGATTCGGTCCAGCAGACCCAGCGCCGGCAGCAGCAACCGGTGCAGGCCGGCGAAGCTGAGGCCGGACTCGGGCGCGGTGCCGGCGATCCGGAGCACCCGCATGCCCTCGGCGCGGGCGGCGGTGTCGTCGAGCAGCGCGGTCTTGCCGATGCCCGCCTCCCCGCGCAGGACCAGCACACCGCTCTCGCCGATGCGGGCACCCGCGACGAGCCGGGCCAGCCGCTGCTGCTCCGGAACGCGCCCGACCAGCATGGGAGGCAATCGTACGCGGACTAGGGGGGTCACCGGATTCGGTGACGACCCGCCCGGTGCCACGGTGGAATCGCCCCCGCAGCGCAACGAGCAAAGGACTCGCGATGACCACCCTCGACCATCCCGCCGACACCGCCGCCGTCGATCCCGACAAGCTCATGACGTTCGTGTTCCGCACGGTCGAGGAGGCCGGTGCCGCGTTGAACGCCGCGCTCGTCGTGATGGGCGACCGGCTCGGCTACTACCGGGCCCTGGCCGCGCACGGCCCCAGCACCCCGGCCGAACTCGCCGAACGCACCGGCACCGACGAGCATTACGCCCGCGAATGGCTCAACGCCCAGGCCGCGGGGTCCTTCGTCACCTACGACCCCGGCACCGCCCGGTACACGTTGCCGCCGGAACAGGCCGTCGCGTTGACCGACGAGACCAGTCCGGCGTTCGTGGGCGGGCTGTTCCAGATCCTGCACGGCACGGTCGTCGACACCGACCGCATCGTTGCCGCCGCGCGCACCGGCGACGGGGTCGGCTGGCACGAGCACGGCTCCGACGTGCACCTCGGGTGCGAGCGGTTTTTCGCGCCCAGCTACCACGCGTACCTGGTGACCGAGTGGCTGCCGGCGCTCGACGGCGTCGTCGCCAAGCTCGCCCGCGGCGCGAGCGTTGCAGACGTCGGTTGTGGCCACGGGTCCTCGACGATCCTGATGGCGCAGACGTATCCGGCCTCGACATTCCGCGGCGCGGACTACCACTCCGGTTCGATCGCGACAGCGCGCGAGCGCGCCGAACAGGCCGGGGCCGAGGTCGAGTTCGAGACCGCAGGTGCCGACGCCTTCACCGGCGGACCGTACGACCTGATCACCATGTTCGACTGCCTGCACGACATGGGCGACCCGATCGGGGCGGCGCGCCACATCCGCGACGTCCTCGCCGACGACGGCACCTGGATGATTGTGGAACCGGCGGCGGGGGACCGCGTCGAGGACAACCTCAATCCCGTCGGGCGCGCCTACTACGGGTTCTCCACGCTGCTGTGCACGCCGTCGTCGCTGGCCCAACCGGTCGGCCTGGCACTGGGCACGCAGGCCGGTCCCGCGCGCATTCGTGACGTCGTGACCGCCGCCGGATTCACCCGGTTCGCGCTGGTGGCGCAGACCCCGTTCAACAACGTCTTCGAGGTACGCCCGTAAAGCGAGGAGGATGGGCCCATGCGGTCGGAGCAGCGTCCGGCGCGAGCGCCGGACGCGACCGGGACGACCCGGCGCGGCGACGTCGCGCTGCACTACGCGGTGTACGGCAGCGCTTTGCACGGGCGTCCGCCCGCGACGGTGCTGCTGCTGCCGACGTGGTCGATCGTCGACTCGCGGATCTGGAAGTTGCAGATCGCCTTCCTCGCCCGGCACCACCGCGTGATTACCTTCGACGGCCGCGGCACCGGCGCCTCGTCACGCCCGGCCTGCGCCGCGGCCTACCGCGACGCGGAGTACGCCGCCGACACGGTCGCGGTACTCGATGCCACCGACACGGAACAGGCTGTGCTGGTGGGCTATTCGTGCGGCAGCAACTGGGCGATCCGGGTCGCGGCCGACCATCCCGAGCGGGTGCGCGGGGTGGTCGCGATCTCCTCGTCGTGCGGGTTCGCCCTCAACCACACCGAGGTCGAACTGCGTCGCTGGGAGGCGGAGCCGGCGGCGTCGCCGGTCGGGTGGCAGACCTACAACCGGCACTACTGGCGCGACGGGCATCTCGACGACTTCCGGAAGTTCTTCTTCACCGAGATGTTCCCGGAACCGCACTCCACCAAGCAGATCGAGGACGTGCTGTCGTGGTCGGCCGCCATCGATGCGGAGACGCTCGCGGCCACCACCGCCGCGCGCCTCGGCGGTGACGGGGTGGCGCGCGAGACGCTCGACGAGTTCGCCGCCCGCGTCCGCTGCCCGGTCGAGGTGCTGCACGGTACCGAGGACCACATGCGGCACGTGTCCACCGCCGAGCGGCTCGCAGAGTTGACCGGCGGCCGGTTGACCGTCGTCGAGGGCGCCGGCCATGCGCCGATCGCGCGCGATCCGGTGCGGGTGAACCGGCTGATCCACGAGTTCGTCGAGCGGGTGAGTCCGACCGCGGCGCGCCGGGCGTGGACCCGTGCGGCGCGGCGACCGCGGCGGGCGCTGTATCTGTCGTCGCCGATCGGTCTCGGCCACGCCCGCCGCGACGTCGCGATCGCGACCGAGCTGCGCAAGTGCTGCCCCGACGTCGAGATCACCTGGCTCGCGCAACATCCGGTGACCGAGGTGCTGGCCGCGGCGGGGGAGACCGTGCACCCGGCGGCACGCTGGCTGCTGGGCGAGACGGCGCACATCGAGGCGGAATCGGGTGAGCACGACCTGCATGCGTTCGAGGCGATCCGGCGCATGGACGAGATCCTCGTCGCGAACTTCATGCTCTTCGACGAGATCACCCGCGAGGAGCCCGTCGACCTGGTGATCGGCGACGAGGCGTGGGAGGTCGACTACTTCCTGCACGAGAACCCCGAACTCAAGCGGACCGCGCTCGCGTGGCTCACCGACTTCGTCGGCTGGCTGCCCATGCCCGACGGCGGGTCGCGGGAGGCGGCGCTGGCCGCGGACTACAACCTGGAGATGCTCGAGCAGCGGGCGCGCTACCCGCGGCTGCGGGATCTGTCGATCTTCGTCGGCAATCCCGACGACGTCGTCCCCGACCGGTTCGGAACCGACCTGCCGAGCATCCGGGACTGGACCGTGCGCAACTTCGAGTTCAGCGGCTACGTCACCGGCGGTCCCGCCCCGACGGACACGGTGCGTCGCGCGTTGCGGCGCCGACTCGGGCTCGCCGACGGACAGCGGCTGTGCGTGGTGACGGTCGGCGGCACCTGTGTTGGGGATGCGCTGCTGCATCGCGTGCTCGACGCGGTGCCGACGATCCGGCGCCGGATACCCGACCTGCATGTGCTGCTCGTCACCGGGCCCCGCATCGATCCCGCGACGCTACCGCGCCGGCGCGGGGTGCGGGTGCGTGGTTTCGTCCCCGACCTGACGAACTACCTGGCCGCGTGCGACGTCGCGGTGGTGCAGGGCGGGTTGAGCACCTGCATGGAACTCGCCGCGGCGGAAACACCGTTCGTGTACGTCCCGCTCGAACACCACTTCGAGCAGAACTTCCACGTGCGCCACCGCCTGGACCGCTACGGCGCCGGTACGCTGCTGCGCTACCGCGAGGCGTGCGACCCCGACCGCCTCGCCGACGCCGTGACCGCGGCGCTCACTGGACCCACCGTGCCCAGGTCGGTGGAGACCGACGGCGCCGCCCGGGCGGCGGCGATGCTGGCGGAATTGCTGTGTAAGCATCCGACGATTTAGCGAGCGATCGGTAGACTGCGGGTATGGCCACTCCCAGCGCCGCACCTGACGCCGCCGCACCGGACGCTTCGGCCTGGCGTCGAGTCGAACCGCTCGAGCTCACCCCCATCCTCGAGGCCGCGCTCGAGACGTTCTACGAGCGCGGATTCCACGGGACGTCGGTGCGCGAGATCGCGCGGCGCGTCGGCGTCACGGTGCCGGCGCTGTACTACCACCACGACAGTAAGGAAGGACTGCTCATCGCGCTGCTCGAGTTGTCGACGAGTGACGTCGTCGGCCGCGCCTACGCCGCCAACGCCGCCGGCGGCGACGACCCGGTACGACGGTTGTCCAACGTCATCGAGGCGATCGTGCTGCGGATGACGGCACGCGCGCGCACGGTCGCGATCGAGGGCGAGTCGCGGTACCTGAGCCCGGAGAACCGCGAGCGTTACCGCGTGGTCCGTAAGGGCGTCGAGACCCTCATGCGCGAGATCGTCGACGACGGGATTGCGAACGGCGCCTTCCACGTCGACGACGCCGCCGAGACGACCCGCGCGCTGCTGGGCATGTGCCAGTCGATTCCGCGCTGGTACCACGCCGAGGGCACGCTCTCGCCCGAGGAGGTCGCGCGGAAGTACGTCGCGATCGCGGTGCAGATGGTCGGGGCTGGGCGTGTTTGACGTCAGCCGCGGTGGCGTGGTAGCTGTTTAGCGAGCGATAAGTAGGTCCATCGAGGAGAGATGCATGAACGTCAGCGATTCGGTAGCCGTCGTCACCGGGGGTGCGTCGGGGCTCGGCCTGGCCACCACCAAGGCCCTCATCGCCGAGGGCGCGACCGTGGTGATCATCGACCTGCCGTCGTCCGACGGTGCGGTCGTGGCGAAGGAACTCGGCGATCGGGTCCGGTTCTCGGCAGCCGACGTCACCGACGAGGCCAGCGTCACCGCCGCCCTCGACCTCGCCGAGTCACTCGGCCCGCTGCGGGTCGCGGTGAATTGCGCCGGCATCGGCAGTGCGATCAAGACCGTCGGCAAGAACGGCCCGTTCCCGCTCGCGGAGTTCCAGAAGACGATCCAGGTCAACCTGGTCGGCACGTTCAACGTCATCCGCCTCGCCGCAGAGCGCATCGCGAAGACCGAACCCATCGACGGTGAGCGCGGCGTCATCATCAACACCGCGTCGGTCGCCGCGTTCGACGGCCAGATCGGGCAGGCCGCGTACTCCGCGTCGAAGGGCGGCGTCGTCGGCATGACCCTGCCGATCGCTCGCGACCTTGCCTCGCTGCTGATCCGCGTCGTCACGATCGCGCCGGGCCTGTTCAAGACCCCGCTGCTCGGCTCGCTGCCCGAGGAGGCCCAGCGTTCCCTCGGCGCCCAGGTGCCGCACCCCGCTCGCCTCGGCGACCCCAGCGAGTACGGTGCGCTGGCTGCGCACATCGTCGCCAACCCGATGCTCAACGGCGAGGTGATCCGCCTCGACGGCGCGATCCGGATGGCGCCGCGCTGATTCGGCGTGCCCTGACATAGGGTCGGGGAGATGAGTTCCGACCGTTTCGCGCCACCGGCCACCGAGCCGAGCCGGGCCACGATCGCCGACGCGCTCACCGCGTTCGACGTGCGCCCGTCCGACCTCGGTGGACGGCGAGCCGCCGCGGTGGTGGTCGCGGTCGGGCACGACCCCGACGGGCGGTTGGCTACACTGCTGACCCGCCGGGTCGACCGGATGCGCGCGCACCCCGGGCAGTTCGCACTGCCGGGCGGCCGCGTCGACGACGGCGAGACCGCCCAGGCGGCGGCGCTGCGCGAACTGCACGAGGAACTCGCGATCGAGGCCACGCCCGAGGACGTGCTCGGCAAACTCGACGACTACGTGACCCGCTCGGGCTACGTGATGTCACCGTTCGTGGTGTGGGTCGGGGACCGGCTCGCCGCGGCGATCCCGAACCCCACCGAGGTCGCCGAGCTGTACACGCCGACGATGGCCGAGGTCGACGTCGACCCGCGGTTCGTGACGATCCCCGAATCCGAGCGCCCCGTGGTGCAGTGGCCGTTCCGCGGCTTCTTCATCCACGCCCCGACCGGTGCCGTGGTGTACCAGTTCCGTGAGGTCGTACTGCACCGCCGGGCGACCCGGATCGACGGGCTCGAACAGCCCGTCTTCGCCTGGCGGTGAACGCCGTGGGGTTCCTCACCGGCGCGGCCCGCCGGCTCAACCGGGTAGGGCTCGAACCGCAGCCGTGGCACCCGGCCGCGCCGCCGCCGCCGACCGGCGGCTACGCGCCCAACCGCCTGCTCGACCACGCGGAGCAGTGGCGGTTGCCGACCGGGAACGGGCCCGAGGACGTCGCCGTCGACGCGGAGGGGCGCGTGATCACCGGCGGCGTCGACGGCACGATCTGGCGCTTCGACACCCTCGGACGCGCGCAGGCGCTGGCGCACACGCGCGGGCGCCCGCTCGGGATCGAGATCCTGCCCGACGGCCGCTATCTGGTCTGCGACAGCGAACGCGGCGTGCTGCGGGTCGATGAGGCCGGCCGGGTGGAGGTGCTCGCGGACGCCGCGGGCGGTCGGCGCCTGCTCGCGACCAACAACTCGGCCGTCGCGCGCGACGGCACCGTGTACTTCACCGACTCGTCGGCGCGCTTCCCGATGGCGGAGCACCGCCGCGACCTGCTCGAACACAATGGAACCGGGCGGTTGCTGCGGCTGGATCCCGCCACCGGCGAGATCGACCTGGTCGCCGACGGGCTGTACTTCGCCAACGGCGTCGGCCTCGCCGCCGACGAGTCGTACGTGCTGGTCGCCGAGACTGGGGCCTATCGGATCCACAAGGTCGTGCTGACCGGCCGCGACACCGGCGCGAAGAGCATCTTCTGCGACAACCTGCCGGGCATCCCGGACAACATGACGTCGCAGACGGCCGCCGGGATCTTCTGGGTCGCGCTCTACAGCCCGCGGATGCGGCTGCTCGACGTCATCGCGCCGCACCCGGTGCTGCGGACCGTCGCCGCCAACCTGCCCGCGGTGCTGGTCCCCGACCCGCCGCGGCGCGGCTGGGTGCTCGGGCTCGACGCCGCCGGCGCGGTCGTGCACAGCCTGCAGGGCTCGCGCGGCAGTTACGCCCCGATCACCGGGGTGCGTGAGGCCGACGGCTGGCTCTATCTGGGCAGCCTCACCGCGGACGCGATCGCCCGGGTGCCGGCGCCGTGACGGCCGACGCCGGCCGCGACCGGATCGTCACCGTCCCCAACATGCTGAGCCTGCTGCGGCTGATCGGGGTGCCGCTGTTCCTGTGGCTGCTGCTGGTCCAGGAGGCCGACGGTTGGGCGTTCACGCTGCTGGTGGTCAGCGGCGCCACCGACTGGCTCGACGGCAAGATCGCGCGCACGCTCGACCAGTCGTCGCGGCTCGGCGAGTTGCTCGACCCGCTCGTCGACCGCCTCTACGTCCTCGCCACCCTGGTCGGGTTCGTGATCCGCGGCATCATCCCGTGGTGGGTGGCGGCCATCCTGATCGGCCGCGACCTCGTCCTCACGGCGACTTTGCTGATCTACCGGCGTCGCGATCTGCCGCCGCCGGAGGTGATCTACCTCGGCAAGGCGGCGACGCTGGCGCTGATGTCGGCGCTGCCGTGGCTGCTCGCCGGGCAGATGGACTGGCCGCTGGCCGGGCTCGGACAGGCCTTCGGGCAGGCGTTCCTGATCTGGGGGACCGCGCTGTACGTGTGGACCGGCATCCTCTACGTCGGCAAGGCCGTCGCGGTGGCGCGCGCGATCCCGGTGCAACGGTGAACCGCGGAGGCCCGCGGGTGAACTCGCTGCTGACCCCGCTGCTGTCCGAGCACCTCGACCCCAGCTACGAGGCGGCCGCCCGTGACCGCGATTCCGGGCACGCCCGCCCGTCCACGGTGCCGGCGTGGGTGTGGCTGACGCTGGGCGTGCTGCTGGTGGGGATCGTGGTCGGCGTCGCCTGGCGGCACACCGTGCAAGGGCCCGGCGACGCTCGCGCCGAACTAGCCGACACCGTGCGCGCCGCGCAGCAGCGCACCGCCGAACTCGCCGCCGAACGCGAAGGGCTCGCCGGGACCGTCGAGGCGCAGCGCGAGGCCGCCCTCACCGGCAATGCGGCCGGCGCCAACTTGCTCGACAGGGTGCACGACATGTCGGATGCCGCGGCGGCGCAACCGGTCCGCGGCCCGGGGATCACCGTGACGCTCGCCGATGCGGACACGGCGACGGGCGCAACCGAGGCCGACTCCGGCCGCTCGATCGTCCTCGACCGCGACCTCCAGGACGTCGTCAACGGGCTGTGGGCCAGCGGCGCCGAGGCGGTTGCGGTGTCCGGGGTGCGGATCGGGCCCGGGGTGACGGTGCGTCAGGCGGGCGCGGCCGTGCTCGTCGACAACTCACCAGTGCGCTCGCCGTACCGGGTCGAGGCGATCGGCCCACCCGGACGGCTCGAGACCGACTTCGTCCGCACCGACACATACCTGCGCATGTCCGGGCTGGCGCAGTTGTACGGTGTCGGCTTCGAGGTGCACGCCGCCGACGATCTCGAGTTGCCCGCGGCGGCGGTGCGTGAGATCCGCGTCGCGCGGGAGGAGGGTGAATGAAGTTGCGGTCTCTGAAGTCACTGGAGTCACTGAAGTCACCGAAGTCACCGAAGTCTCCGCGGGTGGGGTTCGGGGTGATTGCGGTGCTCGCCCTGCTGGGCGGGATCGCCCTCGGGGTGCTGGTGAGCCCGCAGGTGCCCGTGTGGGCCGAGCCGTACCTGCCGATCGCGGTGGTCGCGGCGCTGGACGCCGTGTTCGGTGGCCTACGCGCCTACCTCGACGAGGTCTTCGACGCGAAGGTCTTCGTGGTCTCGTTCGTGTTCAACGTGCTCGTCGCGGCGCTGATCGTGTGGCTGGGCGACCAACTCGGAGTCGGCACGCAGCTGTCGACGGCGGTGATCGTCGTGCTCGGTATCCGCATCTTCGGCAATGCCGCGGCGCTGCGGCGCCGGTTGTTCGGGGCGTGAGGCGATGAGCGAAACCGGCCGACACGAGATCAAGACCACGCAGCGGGTTTCGCACCGGGTGCTGGGTGTGGTCGCGATCGCGCTGATCGCGGTGCTCGGAGTCGCGATCGCCACGCAGGTCCGCGGAGCCTCCTCGGGCGATTCGCTGGACTCCGCCCGCCCCGCCGATCTGCTCGCCGTGCTGGACACCCTGAACCGCCGCGAGGCCGCGCTGCGCCAGGAGATCGCGGACCTGCAGGCCAGCGTCGACAGCCTCGAACGCGACGGCTCCGACGCGGCGCTGGCGGAGGCGCGGGCGCGGCTGGCGGCGCTGTCGATCCAGGTCGGCACGGTGCCCGCCACCGGCCCGGGGGTGACGCTGCGCCTGGCCGACCCGGCGGGGCGGGTTGGCCCCGACGTGCTGCTCGACGCGGTGCAGGAATTGCGGGCCGCGGGCGCGGAGGCCATCCAGATCGCCGGCGACGGGACCGCACCGATCCGGGTCGGGGTCGACACCTGGGTCGGCGGCGCGCCAGGCGCGATCGTCGTCGACGGCACCAAGCTGGCCCCGCCGTACACCGTGGTAGCGATCGGGGATTCGCCGACACTTGCGGCCGCGGTCAACATTCCGGGCGGTGTGGTTGATAGCGTCTCGCGCAGCGGCGGAGACCTGGCGGTGCAGCAGTCCGACCAGGTCAGCGTGACCGCCGTCCGGGACCCGCAGCAGCACAGCTACGCCCAGCCAGGCAACTAACCCACCAGGGATTCAGAGAGGATCGCGCGACGTGAGTGCCGAACTGCCTGCCGACCTGCGCTACACCGAGGAGCACGAATGGGTGCTGCGGACCGGGCCCACCACGGCCCGGGTCGGCATCACCGACCATGCCCAGGAGCAACTCGGCGACGTCGTGTTCATCCAGCTCCCGGCGGTGGGTGACGACGTCACCGGCGGCGAATCGTTCGGCGAGGTGGAGTCGACCAAGAGCGTCTCCGACATCTACGCCCCGATGAGCGCGAAAGTCGTTGCCGTCAACGGAGATCTGGAGGCCAATCCGGAGACCGTCAACGCCGACCCGTACGGTGACGGCTGGCTCGTCGAACTCGAGGCCGACGACGAGGCGGCGCTGGAATCGGCGCTGGCTTCGACCCTCGACGCCGACGCCTACCGAGCGGTAATCGAAGGCTGAACAGCGTTGCGGGTCTGCCTGCACACGGCGTGTCGGGCAGGGTACGGTTTGTACGACTGCGTATTGGGCGGGGCGAGGACTCCGGACACCCGCGATTACCCGGACGGATAGTCGATTCAGGAGGAGAAACGTGAGCGAGAACGACAACGGACCGGCTTACGGGGAGAGCCCGGCGGAGACCACGTCGGTCTTCCGAGCGGACTTCCTCAACGAAGTCGATGCGACCGCCCAGCAACAGGGCGAGGCGCCGGTGTCGGGTGTCGAGGGACTGCCGGTCGGTTCCGCTCTGCTCGTCGTCAAGCGCGGTCCGAACGCCGGCTCGCGGTTCCTGCTCGATCAGCCCACCACCTCGGCGGGCCGGCACCCCGACAGCGACATCTTCCTCGACGACGTCACGGTCAGCCGTCGCCACGCCGAGTTCCGCCAGGACGACGACGAGTTCCAGGTCGTCGATGTCGGCAGCCTCAACGGCACCTACGTCAACCGGGAACCGGTCGACTCGGCGGTGCTCGCCAACGGCGACGAGGTACAGATCGGGAAGTTCCGCCTGGTCTTTCTGACCGGCCCGAAGGCCGCCGAGCCGGGCTTGCCGTCGGCGGGTGCCGGTAGCCGATGACGTCGGTCGGGCAGCAGCGTGCGGCGAGGGCGGGGATGTCGATCGGCTCCGTCCTCGATCAGCTGCGACCCGACTTTCCCGACATCACAATCTCCAAGATTCGATTCCTCGAATCGGAGGGGTTGATCAGCCCGGAACGGACGCCGTCGGGCTACCGCCGGTTCTCGGTGGCCGACTGTGAACGGCTGCGCTTCGTGCTGACGGCGCAGCGCGACCAGTACCTGCCGCTGAAGGTGATCAAAGAACAACTCGAGGCGATCGACAGCGGGGTCGCGACCCTGGGCTCCGGGGAGCCGCGCGCGCCACGCCGGCTCGGCGTGGTGCCCGGCGAGGTGTCACCGGAGGATTTCCGCAGCGACCCGGACGTGCGTGTCGGCCGCGCCGACCTCCTCGAACGCGCCGGCATCGACGATTCCTTCCTGACCGAGCTGATTCGGGCCGGGCTGGTGGTGCCGGGCCGGGCCGGGTACTTCGATGAGGGCGCGGTTGTGCTCGCTGCGACCGCGAAGGCGATGTCCGAGTACGGGCTCGAGGTGCGGCATCTGCGGGCGTTCAAGCTTGCCGCCGACCGTGAGGCGGGCCTCGTCGCGCAGATCGCCGGACCGATCGCGAAGGGCCGCGACGCCGGCGCCCGGGACCGGGCCGAGGAGATGGTCCGCGAACTCGCCGCGCTGTCGCTCACGCTGCACACCTTTCTCGTGAAGTCGGCGGTGCGCGGCGCGCTCGATCACTGAGCCCGCGATTTCCAGCGCCCGACCATCCTCGGGTGATTCGCTTAGACTCGAAATACCGTCGGGCCGAGCGCTGGGAGGCAGAGGCGATGAGCGAGATGCGCGTGATCGGTATTCGCATGGAGCAGCCGCACAACCAGCCTGTGCTGCTGCTGCGCGAGGCCGAAGGTGAGCGCTACCTACCGATCTGGATCGGCGTGCCCGAGGCCAACGCCATCCAGCTCGAGCAGCAGGGCGTCGAGCCCACGCGGCCGATGACCCACGACCTGATCAAGAACGTGATCACCGCGCTGGGTCGCACGCTCAAGGAGATCCGAATCGTCGACCTGCAGGACGGCACGTTCTACGCGGACCTGGTCTTCGACGGCGACCTGCGGGTGTCGGCGCGGCCGTCGGATTCGGTGGCGATCGCGCTGCGGGTCGGGTGCCCGATCTACGCCGAGGAGGCGGTGCTCGCCGAGGCCGGTCTGGTGATGCCCGACGAGCGCGAGGACGAGGTGGAGAAGTTCAAGGAGTTTCTCGAATCGGTGTCGCCGGACGACTTCAAGGCGACCGACGGTTAGGAATACCCCATAACGATCCGGCCTCACCCTCAACTAAAGGTTTAGAGCTTGGGCGCGCCGAATTGATTGTGCACCGGTCATCGCATTACATCGGGGAGTAGCCTCAACCTTTACCGGCAGCGATCAGTAGGGAGTAGCCAGTGGGAGATCAGCCACAGGACGAGTTGTCGGGTCGCACCACAGGTTCCACCGCCGAAGACGCGCAGCCGGGCCTGTTTCCCGACGATTCCGTTCCCGACGAGCTGGTCGGCTACCGTGTGCCGAGCGCCTGTCAGATCGCCGGAATCACCTACCGCCAGCTCGACTACTGGGCCCGCACCGGCCTGGTCGTGCCGTCCATCCGCGGCGCCGCCGGCTCGGGCAGCCAGCGACTGTACTCTTTCAAGGACATCCTGGTTCTCAAGATCGTCAAACGACTGCTCGACACCGGCATCTCGCTGCAGAACATCCGCATCGCCGTCGACCATCTGCGCGGCCGGGGCGTGCACGACCTCGCCCGCATCACGCTGTTCTCGGACGGCACCACGGTCTACGAGTGCACCTCCGCCGAAGAGGTCGTCGACCTGCTGCAGGGCGGACAGGGCGTATTCGGCATCGCCGTATCCGGGGCGATGCGCGAATTGACCGGCGCCATCGCCAACTTCCCCGCCGAGCGCGCCGACGGCGGCGACACCGCGGAGCGGCCCGAGGACGAGCTCGCGTACCGGCGCAAGAATCGCGTGAACCGCAAGACCGGGTAAACTCGACCCCGCGTCTACGCCGCACGGGAGAGTCTCGGGCCCGCGTTTCGGGAACGAGCGCCGAAGGAGCAGCACCTCTCCGTCAATCTCTCAGGCACACGGACCGTGCGGGCTCCGACGCCTCTGGAAAGTGGTGGGCCGCGCGGTCCGCCCGCCCACGGGGAAAGGCAACCGGCCGAATCTCTCAGGCGCCACGACAGAGGGAGAGGGTGAGGATCCACCGAACCCTGGGAGCTGTCATGTTCGCCGACCGTCACATCGGACCCGATGCCGCCGACCTGAGCCAGATGTTGGACGTGATCGGCGTCGGCTCCCTCGACGAATTGGCCGGCAAGGCGGTGCCGGTCAGCATCCTCGACCGGGCCGGGCTCGAGTCGCTGCCGGCGCCGGCGTCCGAGCACGAGGCCCTCGCCGAGCTCGCAGCACTGGCCGCCTCGAACACGGTCGCCACGTCGATGATCGGGCTCGGCTACTACGACACGTTGACCCCGCCGGTGCTGGTCCGCAACATCCTCGAGAACCCGGCCTGGTACACGGCCTACACGCCGTATCAGCCGGAGATCAGTCAGGGCCGGCTCGAGGCGCTGCTCAACTTCCAGACGATGGTGTCGGACCTGACCGCGATGGAGGTCGCGAACTCGTCGATGCTCGACGAGGCCACCGCCGCCGCGGAGGCGATGACGCTGCTACGCCGGGCGGGCAAGAGTCGCTCGCCGCGCTTCGTCGTCGATGTCGACCTGTTCGGCCAGACCAAGGCGGTGCTCGCAACCCGGGCGGAACCGCTCGGTATCGAACTCGTCGAAGCCGACCTGCGCGCCGGCCTGCCGGACGGCGATTTCTTCGGTGTGGTCGCGCAGTTACCCGGCGCCTCCGGCGCGGTCGTGGACTGGGCGGCGCTGATCGACGCCGCCCACGAGCGGGGTGCACTGGTCGCGGTCGGGGCGGATCTGCTCGCGCTGACCCTGATCACCCCGCCGGGGGAGATCGGCGCCGACGTGTGCTTCGGCACCACCCAGCGCTTCGGCGTGCCGATGGGCTTCGGCGGTCCGCACGCCGGCTACCTCGCGGTGCACGCACGGCACGCCCGACAGCTGCCGGGCCGGCTGGTCGGCGTGTCGGTCGACGCCGACGGCGACCTCGCCTACCGCCTCGCGCTGCAGACCCGCGAACAGCACATCCGGCGCGAGAAGGCGACCTCGAACATCTGCACGGCGCAGGTGCTGCTCGCCGTGATCGCGGCGATGTACGCGAGCTACCACGGCGCGGACGGGCTGCGGGCCATCGCGCGCCGCGTGCACGGGCACGCGTCAGTGGTCGCGGCCGGACTGCGCGCGGCCGGCGTCGTGGTGGTGCACGAGCGGTTCTTCGACACCGTGCTCGCGCGGGTCCCGGGGGCGGCCGCTGCGGTGGTCGCGGCGGCGAAGGCGTCGAACATCAACCTGCGTTTCGTCGACGCCGACCACGTCGGCATCTCCTGCGACGAGGCGACCACCGATGCACACGTGGCCGCGGTGCTCGCCGCGTTCGGGGCTGAGCCGGTTCCGGTGGCGGACCTCGATATCGAGACCCGTACCGGCGAGTTCCTCACCCACCCCGCGTTCACCCGCTACCGCACCGAGACCGCGATGCTGCGCTACCTGCGGGCGTTGAGCGACAAGGACATCGCGCTCGACCGCAGCATGATCCCGCTCGGCTCGTGCACCATGAAGCTCAACGCCGCGGCGGAGATGGAGCCGATCACCTGGCCCGGGTTCTCCCGGCTGCACCCATTCGCACCGACGCCGGACGCGCCCGGCATGCTGCGGGTGATCGCCGACCTCGAACGCTGGCTGGTCGCGATCACCGGCTACGACGTGGTGAGCCTGCAGCCCAACGCAGGTAGCCAGGGCGAGTACGCGGGGCTGCTCGCGATCCGGCGCTACCACCGCTCCCGCGGCGACGACCACCGCGACATCTGCCTGATCCCGTCGAGCGCGCACGGAACCAATGCGGCGTCAGCGGTGCTGGCGGGGATGAAGGTCGAGGTGGTGCGCTGTCGTGCCAACGGCGACGTCGACCTCGCCGACCTGCGGGCGAAGATCGATGATCACGCCGAGCGACTCGCCGCCATCATGATCACCTATCCCTCGACGCACGGCGTATACGAACACGACGTCGCCGAGTTGTGTGCGCTGGTGCACGACGCCGGCGGTCAGGTGTATGTCGACGGCGCGAACCTCAATGCGCTGGTGGGGCTGGCGCGACCCGGGCGGTTCGGCGGCGACGTGAGCCACCTGAACCTGCACAAGACGTTCTGCATCCCGCACGGCGGCGGCGGCCCGGGCGTCGGGCCGGTCGCGGCGCGCGGGCACCTCGCGGAGTTCCTGCCGAAGCCCGACGGCACCGATGCAGTGTCGGCAGCGCCGTACGGGTCGGCGTCGATCCTGCCGATCACCTGGGCCTACATCCGGATGATGGGCGCCGAAGGACTCGGCAGGGCTTCCTTGACCGCGATCGCGTCGGCCAACTACATCGCCCGCCGCCTCGACGAGCACTTCCCGGTGCTGTACACGGGCGAGAACGGCATGGTCGCGCACGAGTGCATCCTGGACCTGCGCGAGCTCACCAAGCGCACCGGCGTCACCGTCGACGACGTCGCGAAACGCCTGGCAGACTATGGTTTCCACGCGCCCACGATGAGTTTCCCGGTAGCGGGCACGCTGATGGTGGAGCCGACCGAGAGCGAGAGCCTCGACGAGATCGACGAGTTCTGCGAGGCGATGATCGCGATCCGCGCCGAGATCGACCGGGTCGGCGCGGGGGAGTGGCCCGCCGAGGACAATCCATTGCGCGGCGCCCCGCACACCGCGGCCTGCCTGGTCGCGGACTGGACGCACACCTACAGCCGCGAGGTCGCGGTGTACCCGCGCGGCAAGGCCCGCCCGAAGGTGTGGCCCGCCGTGCGCCGCATCGACGGCGCCTACGGCGACCGCAACCTCGTCTGCTCGTGTCCGCCGGTAGAGGCGTTCACCGGCTGAGCGTTATCCTTGGCGACGACGGGAGGCGCTCATGGACCAGCGTGAGGGAACAGTGCCGTTCCGGGGATACCGGACCTGGTATCGGATCGTCGGGGATCTGCCGAGCGCGCCGGACCGGTTGCCGCTGCTCGTGCTGCACGGAGGTCCCGGCGCGCCGCACAACTACCTCGATGACCTCGCCGCGTTGGCCGACGATGGCTTCACGGTGGTGTTCTACGACCAACTCGGCTGCGGCGAGTCCGACCATCCCGACGATGAGTCGCTCTGGACCATGAGCACTTTCGTCTACGAGATCGCCGCGGTACGGGATGGCCTCGGGCTCGACCGCATCCATCTGCTCGGACATTCGGCGGGCGGGTGGCTCGCGCTCGAGTACGCGCTGGGTCGGCCGGCCGGTCTCGCTGGACTGGTGCTCGCCGACACTTGCGCCAGCATTCCCGCCTACGCCGCGGTCACCCGGCGTCTGATGGAGTCACTGCCCACCGACGTACATGAGGTTATCGACCGGCACGAGGCCGCGGGCACGACCGACGATCCGGAGTATGTGCAGGCAACGATGGTCTACTACGGGCGTTGGCTGTGCCGGCTCGATCCGTGGCCGAACCACCTGTTGGCCTCATACTCCAGCTGGAACGAGGACGTCTACGCGACGATGTTTGGAACCAACTGGAACGTCACCGGCAACCTGAAGGATTGGGACGTCACCGACCGGCTCGGTGAACTCGACCTGCCGGTGCTCGTCACTTCCGGGGTGTACGACGAGATGACGCCCGAACTCATCGCGCCACTCGTCGACGGAATCCGTGGTGCGGAGTCGGTCGTGTTCCAGAACTCCGCGCACCTGCCGATGGTCGAGGAGCCGCAGCGCTTCCGCGAGGTCGTCGGGTCCTTCCTGCGCCGCGCCGAGGCCGCTACAGTAGCTCCGAGCGAATCTGCGCCTTGAGCACCTTGCCGACCTTCGAGCGCGGCAGATCGGGCCAGATCAGGACGGATTTGGGCGCCTTGACGCTGCCGATCCGCGCCTTGACGAACGCGATCGCGTCGTCGGGTTCGACGCTGCGGCCGGGGTGCAGTTGCAGCACCGCGGTGACGCGTTCGCCCCACTTGTCGTCGGGCATGCCGAACACCGCGCAGTCCCCGACGTCGGGATGTTCCAGCAGCGCCTGCTCGACCTCCACCGAGTACACGTTGAACCCGCCGGAAATGATCATGTCCTTGGCGCGGTCGACGATGTAGAGGTAGTTGTCGGGGTCGAGGTAGCCGACGTCGCCGGTGTGGTGCCAGCCGAACTTGCCCGCCTCCGCGGTGGCGTCGGGATTCTTGTAATAGCCGGCCATCACCAGCGAGCCGCGCACGACGATCTCGCCGCGTTCGCCGCGCGGCAGCAGGTTGCCCGCGCCGTCCATGATCGCGACGGTGACGAGCGGCGAGGGCCGACCGGCCGAGCGCAGTCGCTCGGTCGCGACTGTGCCGTCGGGGCGCAAGTGGTCCCGCGGCGCCAGCGTCGACACCATCATAGGCGCTTCCGACTGCCCGAACAGCTGGCCCAGCACCGGCCCGAATCGCCCGATCGCCTCCTCGAGCCGGGCCGGCGACATCGGCGCGGCGCCGTACCAGAGGCACTGCAGCGAACTCGTGTCGGCGGCGGGAAGGTCGGGGTGGGCGAGCAGCATGTAGATCAGCGTCGGCGGCAGGAATGTGTGCGTCACGCGGTGGCGGCCGACGAGGGTGAGGAACTCGCCGAGATCGGGCTTCGGCATCACCACGATCTCGCCGCCGAGCGCCATCACGGGGAAGCACAGCACGCCGGCGGCGTGGGTGAGCGGGGCCAGCGCGAGATAGACCGGGGTGCCCTCGAACGGGTAGCTCATCAGCGTGATCGCCGTCATCGCCTCGAGGTTCGCGCCGGTGAGCATGACGCCCTTGGGTTTTCCGGTGGTGCCGCCGGTGCCGACGAGCATCGCCAGTGCCGAGGCCGGTTCGTCGATGACGACTCCCTCGGTGCCGGCCAGCCAGTCATCGAGGTCGTCGAGGCACACGACGGTGCTCAGCTTCGGCAACGTCGGCCTGATCTGTTCGACCAGGTCGGCGAAGGACGCCTGATACAGCAGGGCGACGCAGTCGAAAAGGTCGAGTAGTTCGGCATTCTCGGCCGCCTCGTTGCGCGGGTTGATCGGCGCCCACACCGCCCCGGCGCGAGACATGCCGAACACGCAGGCGAACGCGATCGGATCGTTCGCCGACAGGATCGCGACGGTCTGGCCGGGCTGCACCCCCGACCGTTGCAACGCGGCCGCGACCCGGTGACTGAACGCCTGCACGTCGGCGTAGCTGCGGCTCGCCCCGCCCATGGTGAGACAGGGCGCGTCTGGTGCGATGGACGCGCCCTTGTCGAGGTAGTACGTCAGAGCGGTCATCTGTGCACGGTGACAACGGGTTCGAGCACCATCCCGAAGCTGCGCAACACGCCGAGCAGGTTGCGGTGGCCGAACGCCTGGCACGCCGAGGCGAACCCGGTGCGCAGCGGCGCCTGCTGCAACAGCGAATGCGCCGCGTAGGCCTGCAGCAGGCCGGTCTGCTTGTAGTTGCAGTTGCCGTGGATCACGACGTGCGCGCGGCCGAGAGGCCCGGAGGCGTAGACCGAGTCGAGCGAGATGTTGATCCGGGGGTTCTCCCGCGGCGGCATGCCGGCCTGCACGGACCCGGCGATCTCGGCGAGGGCCGCCTCCTGCTGCTCGAACGGCAGCGGCTTGATCTTCTCCTCCACCATCTGGGCGGTCGCGATCACGCCCTCCATCACGGAACGGTCGAACACCCCACCGATCGCCTTGCAGTTCGCCACCCGCGGATCGTCGGAGAACCAGACCGGATGTGCGGTGCCGCCCCACGGCAGTGCGATGGCGGTCTGGTGCTGGCCGGGCACGCAGACCTCGACATGTGCGGACGGATCCCACTTCACGTACTTGTTGCGTTCGAGGTAGAACCAGTCGGCCTTGAGGATGGTGAAGATCGTCTGCGTGGAGGCGTAGGTCGGAAATCCCTTCCACAGCACGAGAATGTCGAGGGTGTCCATGCCGGGTGTCTCGAGTGCGATATTGGCGGCGATCTCACCGGTGGTGTACATGTGCGCGACGCTGGGGGCGAGCAGCAGTCCGGCGTCGGCGAATTTCGCGCCCCACGTGGACTGGGCGTGCAGCATCCAGTCCTGCTCGCCCGTGGTGTCGAGGTAGTGACAGCCCGCCGCGAGCGCAGCCTCGACGACCTCCGGGCCGTGCTTGACGAACGGGCCGACCATGTTGCTGACGACCTTTGCGCCGGAGAACAACTCGGTGAGTGCGGGCACGGTGTGCTCGACCTCGATCACCTCGTGCTCGACGGTGTCGAGGCCGGGCACCCGGTCGATCACCTCCTGCACCCGCTTGGCGTCGCGGCCGGCGGCGACGAACGGAATGTCGAACTCGCGCAGGTATTCACAGACGAGGCGGCCGGTGTAACCGGAGACGCCGTAGACGACGACGGGCTTGTGATCGGGCATGACTGTGTCCTTTTCGGGAGGGACCTTTTCGAACAGGGAGTTGAGAGACGGCGGTACGGGCGCTGTAGCAGGGGGGG
>DATDBL010000373.1:0-7217 GCA_036524855.1 Aldersonia sp.
TGCCACCCGACCCAGCCCCGGCCTGAGCGAGCCCCTCACCCGATCCCAACGCCACCCGCCACAGCCCAATCTGGCGGGCGGCCATCACGTGCCCCCATCATGCGGCGAAACCACAGGTCAACACTGGGGGTGAATGCTTACCCCGCGACGATGATCGACGCGACCGCACCGACCATGCTCGCCGCGGTACCGACGATCTGGAGCCAGCTCGGCCGGCACGGTGTCGACCTGACGTGTCTGCGGGTCGCGGTGTCGGGTGGATCGGCGCTGGCGCCGGCGCTCGCCCGGGAGTTGCGGGCGAACACCGGCATCACCGTCACCCAGGGCTGGGGAATGACGGAAACCTCTCCCCTGCTGACGTTCTCACGCCCGCCCGCGGGGACGGCCGATGCGGACGAAATCGGTCGGACCACCCGCACCGGGCGGCTGGTGCCCGGCGTTCGGGCCCGAATCGTCGACGCCGGCGGGGAGGTGCAGCCGTGGGACGGGAACTCGCAGGGTGAGGTCGAGGTCGCGGGAAACACCGTGACCGGCGCCTACATCGGCGACGGCGACGCCACCAAGTTCCACGACGGATGGCTCCGGACCGGCGATCTCGGCGTCATCCATCCGGGCGGGTGGATCCAGCTGAAGGACAGGCTCAAGGACGGCATCAAGAGCGGCGGGGAATGGATCTCTACCGTCGAACTCGAGAACGCCATCGCCGAGCATCCCGCCGTCGCCGAGGTCGCCGTCATCGGCGTCCCCGACTCGAAATGGGAAGAGCGGCCACACGCGTTCGTCGTGACCGGAGCGGCGGTGAGCGCCGCCGACTTGACGGAATTCCTCATTGGCCGCGTCGCGAAATGGTGGATCCCCGACGCCGAACGCTGGTCGTTCGTCACCGAGATCCCCCACACCAGCGTCGGGAAGATCGACAAGAACGGGTTGCGGCGGGCGGCGGGGTAGGTCCAGCCGTCACCTGAACTCGACCACCCCGACACCGATCGGCCAGGAATTCTGAGCGGTCGTGCAGATGGTCGCCCACAATGGGGATCAGCCACACTGCCGAACGAGAGGCCCCGATGAAAGCGATCGTCCAGTCCGGATACGGGGACCCAGGCCAGGTCCTCCGCCCCGCGGATATCGACCGGCCCGAGGTCGGTGCCGACGACGTCCTCATACGGGTGAAGGCCACCAGCGTGAACACCCCGGACTGGATCGCCGTCGCGGGTGTGCCCTACGTGCTGCGGCTGCGGATGGGCTTGCGACGCCCGTCGACTCCGGTGCGGGGAACCGACGTCGCCGGCGTCGTGGAAGACGTCGGCGCCGCGGTGACCGACCTGCGGCCCGGCGACGAGGTGTTCGGCTCCCTGTGGGACAACGGGCGCATTCTGCACCCGCCGGGAACGTTCGCGGAGTTCACGGTGGCGCCGGCCACCCAGATCATCAGGAAGCCCGCCGAACTCGGCTTCGACGTGGCGGGGGCGGCGGCAATGTCGGGTCTCACCGCGCTCCTCGCGATGCGGGACGTGGGGCGGGTCGGGACGGGCACTCGGGTGCTGATCAACGGCGCCTCGGGCGGCGTCGGCGCGTTCGCAGTACAGATCGCGAAGGCGTACGGCGCGGAGGTCACCGGCGTGTGCAGCACCCGCAACGTCGCACTGGTCGAATCCCTCGGCGCGGACCATGTCGTCGACTACACAGCGGAGGATTTCACCCAGGGCCCTCAGCGATATGACGTCGTCATGGACAACGTCATGAACCATCCACCGGCCACGACCGCCCGGGTTCTGGCACCGTCGGGAACCCTGATCCCCAACAGCATCGGCAACACCGGCGGACTGCTCGCCGGGCTGCCCCGGATGGCGCGGGCCCGGGTCCTGCGGTCGGCGAACGTGAAGTTCGTGACCTGCGTCGTGAACCGCGCGAACCTCGACGCGCTCGTCTCCCTGCTCTCTCCCGGCGACGTGCGCGTCGTGGTCGACGCGACGTATGCGCTCGACCAGGCCCCGACGGCGATCGCACGGATGCTGAGTCATCGCGCGGCGGGGAAGGTCGTCGTCAGCGTCTGACCGTGCAACTGCCGCTTCACTTCAGCGTGATGGCGACCACCGGCAAGGCGGTGCCTGCCTGCTCCACTGTCGCCCCGCTTGCGGCCTCGAGCACCGGCTGAAATCGCCGCCACGCTCGCGGGTGCGCTGTGGCGTATCGATCGAGGACGCGCCGCGCCGATTCCGGATCCAGTGGTTTCGCAACCGCTGGCCGGGGCGGCCCGATGCCGGTCTGGACCCGCACCCGCGGTTCGGCGACGATGTTGCGGTACCACTGCGAGAGCGCTCCCAGCCCGGCGACGACGGCCAGGCTGTCCGGAGCGGGACGATCGACGACCTCCAGCACGGCGAACCGACGGCGCCCCGAGCTTCGCCCGACGTGCTCCAGCAGCACGAACCGCCCGGCGAAGAGGAACCCGAGGCGCGCCCGGAAGATCCAGATCGGCGCACGCACAATCCATCTCGTCCGCAGCGCGGAGACGGCGGTGCGGACCGAGCGGTTCTGTTCGGACTTGTCGACCACCCTGTACTTCTCTCCGCCCTGTGTCCATAAAATCATGGGAGCGAGCCCACCGCCTGCACCCCATCGATCATCAGACTACCCACGCCGTCGGCGTGAGCGCCCTGCCATATCTCGGCTCGCCGCGTTTACTGCAGAATCGGGTCGGCCAATTTCGGGGCTGTTGATTCGCACGTTGTTGAGGGCGATGAAACGGCACTGGCACTTACTGACGAAGTCGAAATGGTGTAGGCCAGACGCGCCACGAGACGCGCCATGCCGGTGCGCCGCTTCGTCGCGACGCGGTTCCAGTACTCCTCGACGGCTTCGTCGACCGCGGCGGCCGCGGCCACGGCTGGCCACAACGGCGCTGCGCGCACTGGGAACCAGGTTTGCAGCCAAGTGGCAGCAGAGCAGGCAGTTGGAGGTCGAGTGCATCGAATTCGACCGGCCGCATCATTGGGCGCACCGAAACGGCGTACCCGTGCATGTCACCGTCAGCTGCCGGCTGAAGCCCGAGAACGGCAAGACCCGCCTCTACGCCGATTTCGACGCTCGCCCCAAAGGTTGGTTCCTGCTGGTGTTTCCGCTCTTCCTGCTCGCAATGCGGAAGGAGGAGAAAGCCAACATGACGCGCCTCCGCGACGCGGTCGAACGCCACGTCGCCAACCAGCATTCGGCACCACAAGGAGCTGCCGAATCGTCCGACTGACGTCGACCGCAACTCGTCAAACTCGCTGAGCACGCTTGCGCACACCACCGTTCAGGCCGGTCACCCGGCTCCAGGAATTGCGCACGCTTCGAGCATCTACATCTTCCTGTCGTATGCCCTCTTGTACCGGACCCGGTGGGCCTCAGCGCACACTATGAGTCTCGATCGCCCGAAAGCCGTCGATTTCGACCGGGAGTGTGTCGCTAGGCCCACGTCGGCGGGTGCAATCGCCTACGCCAGATGCTCCACCGGCAGCCGCCCGTGCTTGACGGCGGCGACGAGCGCGGCGTGGTCGGCCTCGGTCTGGTCGGCGTAACGCCGCGCGAACGTGCACAACGCGTTGTCGACGCGGTCGGAGGGGCCCATAGCCGGCGATCATCGACGACCCGCTGGTGCGGGCGTGCCCCTTGGCCAGCAGCGCGCCTACCACGCCGCCGTCGTCGGTCAACGTGTCCGCGTCCATGGTGTCGAGCGGAATCGTGCCCTTCATGTTGCGGAACTGGCGCACGTAATACTGCCGCCCGTCGACGGTGGCCCACCCGAGCAACGGGTCGCGCAGGAACCCGTACGGCGAGGCGACCATGCGCCCGACCCGGACCGGGATCAGCAGCTCGACCCTGCGCTGATGGCTGAGCATGATCAGATCGACCGGGTCGGGCCGGTCCGCGGGTGGCGTCCACTCGGCCAGCGATCGCCGCGGCACCCGGCGACGCAGGCTCTTGCCCAGCGCGTAGCGCTCGGCTCGCGTCACGGGTCGCTGCAGCAGTGACCGGTACGCGCTCCCGTCCGCGTCGGCGAGGACGGTGTGCCCGGCTGTTGCGCTGCCCACTGCGGTGGTCATGACTGACGATGGTACGACCGTCGTTCAGCACGGATAGCAGACTCCGTCACCGACCGCGCCGGACGAGCCGAGCGACGGTCGCGAACCGACGTCGGTACCTGCTCCGATGCGCGGGATGAATTCCGGAGCGCAGAATGCTCACGGTGGAGGAACGCTTCCCGGGCGAGCTCGAGACGCTGCGCGCCGAGAACGTGCGGCTGCGGCGTCTGCTCGACCTGAGTGCGGAGCAGGCCCGCGCGGCCGATCCGGACCAAGCCGCGTTGTCGAGCGTCCCGGCGCCGGCGCCGCTCGACATGCGGTCCTCGCCCGAGGACAAGGTGGGGTTCTACACCGGGTTGTTCCGCTGCCGCACCGACATCTATGCCCTTCGGTGGGAGAACCGGCGCGACGGCCGGTCGGGATGGATGCCGGCGATCGCGGGGCGCTGGCGCAAGGGCATGAAGCGGGCCGACGCGCCGTACCTGCCGCTGACCGCGCGGGTGCTCGCCGAGCATCTGGTCGGGAACAAGCACATCGGCCTGTATCCGCTTCTCGACGACGACACGTGCTGGTGGGTGGCCGCGGACTTCGACAAGGACACCGCCATGCTCGACGCCCTGGCATATCTGAAAGCTGCTCGCTCCCACAAGATCCCGGCGGCGCTGGAGGTGTCGCAGTCCGGTCGCGGGGCGCACGTGTGGATCTTCTTCGCCCAGGCGATCAGCGCCGCCCTCGCGCGGCGGATCGCGACTTGCCTGCTCGGCGAGGCGATCCAGCTGCGCGGGCGGATGAACCTGTCCAGCTACGACCGGCTGTTCCCGTCCCAGGACGTGCATACCGGGCGCGGCATGGGGAACCTGATCGCCGCCCCGTTGAACGGCGCCCGCCGCCAGCACGGCACCACCCTGTTCCTCGATCCGGCCACCCTCGAACCGTTCGACGACCAATGGGCCTACCTGTCGAGCGTCGCGCGGCTCTCGCTCAACGAGGTGACGTCGCTGGCGCGCCGGCTGCCCGAGCCGAAGGTCGGCCACGACGTCCGCAGCCTGGAATTGCCGACGTCGTCGCGGATCGTTCCGCGACCGGCGCCGATCATCCGGGTTCGCTTCGGTGCGCGGCTGCAGTTCACCGCGGCGGACCTGGGTCCGGCGATGATCTCCGCCGTCAAACACGCCGCCTCGATCCGCAATCCTGAGTTCTACGCCCGCCAACGTGCCCGTCGAAGCACCTGGGACACTCCGCGGTACCTGCGGTGCTACGACGAGACTCTGGAGGGTGACCTCGTCCTGCCCCGCGGACTGTTACCGCTGCTGACCACCCTCGCCGACTCGGCCGGCAGCACCCTGCACATCGACGACGTCCGCGTCACCGGCACCGAGCAGCAGTTCACGTGCACGACCGAGTTGCGGCCCCAGCAATCCTCGGCGCTGCGCGACGTGTGCACCGAGGACGCGGCGGTGCTCGTCGCCCCACCCGGGTCCGGCAAGACGGTCATTGCCTGCGCCGCGATCGCCGCGCGCGCGACGACCGCCCTCGTTCTCGTCGACCGCAAGGCGCTCGCGGATCAGTGGCGGTCGCGCCTGCAGACCCACCTCGGCATCAAGTGCGGCCAGATCGGCGGTGGTCGCTTGAAGACGACGGGCGTCATCGACATCGCCTTGATGCCGACGCTCGCACGGCGGGACAACGTCGAGGAGATCACCGGCGGATACGGTTTCGTCATCGTCGACGAGTGTCACCATGTCGCCGCGGCCGCGTTCACCGACGTCCTCAACCGCATCCCGGCGCGATACTGGCTCGGGCTCACCGCCACCCCGTACCGGCGCGACGAACTCGATGACCTCATCTACCACCAACTCGGCACACACCGCCACACCCTCGACGCGCCGGTAGCGGGTCAGCTCCCTACCACGGCACAGGATGCGCCCGCGCCGCACCCTGTCCTGCACGTGCATCCCACCAGGTTCCGCTACACCGGCGACGCCGATTCGCGCCAACCCGGCGGCATGGCCGAGATCTACCGCGCGCTGGTTGCGCACGAGGACCGCCTCGACCAGGTCGTCACCGACGTGGCGACCGCACGTCGCGAGGGCGCGAACGTCCTGGTGCTCACTTCGTGGGTCGAGCATCTCGAGGCAATGACGGCGCGGCTCACCGACGCCGGGTTCGGGGTAACCGTTTTGCGTGGTGGGATGAAGGCCCGAGAGCGGCAGGAGATCTCACAGCGACTCGCTGGCCATGCGCCCACGGATCCGCCGTTGCTGATCGTGGGCACCGCGTCGTTCATCGGGGAGGGGTTCGACTGCCCGCCGCTGGACACCCTGTTCCTCGCTGCGCCGATCACCTTCAGGGGCCGCCTCGTCCAGAACCTCGGGCGCGTCACCCGCCCGTACCCCGGCAAGACCACCGCGACGGTGCACGACTACTACGACGAACTCACCCCGGTGATCGCGTCGTCGCTATGGAAGCGGGCGGCGGGGTACCGGGAACTCGGGTTTCCCGATCCGCGCAAGCAGGTGCGGTGACCGCGTCTGGCCGGATACTAGGCCAGCGACACCTTCGCCGAGGCCTCGAGCGCTTCCTCGACGAACGCCAACTGACGCAGACAATACGCCCGCGCACCCCGATGCAATTCTATGCAATGCCCGGCACCCGGGAACAGATCGATCCGCACCGACGGGCAAGCGGTGAACCGCGCAGCCAACGCGCTCCGGGATTCGAGGTCGGACTGCCAGATTCCGTCGTGCTCGGCCAGCGTCAGGCCGACCGATACGTCGATCCTCGCGGCGACCGACGGCAGGGCGTGCGACCAGTCGACGACGTCGACGAGTTCCGGCATCGGCATCGGGCGCAGCAGGTCGCGATCGCGAGTGATCTGCTCGGAGTCGAAAGTCCCGGCGGGGCCGAACATCACCTGGGCGTGTGCCTCCGCGGGCACCGACACCTCAGGTGCGTCACCGATCAGCGATGCCCACATCTCGCGGAGTCCGGGTTGCCACCGTTCCCCGAGCCCGCTGACCTCGACGCCCGCCAGTGGCACTCTCGTTTCCGAGGCGACGCGCAGCGCCAGCATCCCGCCGATGGAGTGGCCGATCAGCACAGACCGGTTCGGCGAATGGCGTTCGGCGAGTTGGTCGACAGCCTCGGCGAGGG
>DATDBL010000374.1:0-5354 GCA_036524855.1 Aldersonia sp.
TCGTGGCACCGGACGGGTCGCTCGAGGACGCGCCGGAACCGAACTGCGTCGGATACGTGGCACCGTAGGGCGTTGCCGAACCGTTGGCCCCGGACGCGCCGGTGTTCCCTAATCCAGCTGGTGTGGAATGCGATCCGCTACCACCCATGCCGACATGATCGACGTCGACTCCGCCACCGGACGGACCTCGGGGGACCGGAAGGATCGGCACCTGCGAATCGGCCTGCAGGACAACGGGAGCGTATTCCGTTGTCATGATCTGGACGGCCTGCTGCCGGACTGCTTCCGACTTGTGGAACGCGGCCATGAGTCCACCGACCGGGTTGAGCATGGCGGCGCCCCGCAGAACGTCGAGGACGCCGCCGCGCTCGGGTTCGGGCATGCGCTGACGTGCCTGGTCGATGCCGGTGTGCGCCTCCTCGATCTTGTTGGCCACCAGGCGCGCGGCGTGTTCGAGTTGTTGCGACTGAGTCGCGTAGCGTGCGACAGTTGCCCGGGCACTCTCGGCGCCCTTGCCCTCCCATCCGCCTTCGATGGCGCCGCGGATCGCCTCGTTGAAGGCGGTGACGCTGGCCTTGATCTGCTCCGCCGCGTTGCGCCAGGCGCGCGCGTCGTCGAGCATGGATCCGGGGTTGGTCGATTCGACGGCGGCCTTCATCTGCTCGTGCGACAACGCCTCGAAGTTCTCCATCTGCACCGCGGGCGGCTCGTACCCGCCGCCGAAGCCGAGCGATTCACGCGCGCGTTCGGAGTAGAGGTCGGAGCGGCGGTCGTCGCCGGCCTGCTGGATCGAACGGTCATGAGCCCAGCCGAGCGTGTCGATCCCGGTGACGGCCCCGTGCGCCTCGAGGCCGCTGCGCAGGGCGGGGTTCGCGTTGTTGACGAGGTCCATCGCGGAATCGGTGAGACCGCTGAAAATGTCTGCCAGCGACGGCAGCCCCATGTCAGTCCCCCCAGCTCGTCGTGCGTCGGAAAGTGCCGCGATGGTCGGGTTCCCCCACGGTCCGCAGACCGCACCCGACCACCGCCGACACCATGCGCACCGACCCCGCGAACACCGTCCCCCGAGCGGTCCCCCGTCGCGGATTCATCGGGTCTTTTGCGTGCACACCTACTCTGACGCGGCAGTCCCGTGTGCGGTTCCGTGAATTTTCGTCGATCATTCCGCGCCGCATGCGTACGCCCATGAAGTCCGGGTTCTCCGTCGCCGGACCCACCCCCGCCGCCACCAATGCCTCAACGGTTCCACCCACGCCGCGCACCTTCCGCACGCGTCGCGCGGTTTGCAGCGTGCGCGACGCGTATCCAACCTGCGCGGCGTGCCTCGCCCGGATCAGGTCACGCCTCCTTGCAGACGGCAAACACCTCGTCAGATCGAACATGCCCGCGCCCCGACCGGTTCCGCGGCATCGAGTCTGCGGTTGTGCAGGCATCGCCCGAGCAAATCCCTGCACAATCGCAGACTCGACACGCGGCTTGACGCCCGCCCACCGCCCGCGGACGCTGGAGATGTGGGAGCTCTCCGGATCGGCACGACCGCGCTGGCCTCAGCGGCCGCTGTCGCCCTGCTCGCGCCGGCAACGGCGAATGCCGACCCTGTCACCGACTGGCTGTGCAGCGTCGGGCTCACCGGCTCCGTCGTCGCTCCCGAGTTCTGCCCGGTCCCGCCGACGGAACTCCCGCCACCTGCACGCAAGGACCAACCGGCAGCGCCGCCCAAGCCGAGTTGGACCTACTACCATAGTTGCACCGACGCCCGACTCGCCGGCGCGGCACCGCTGTACCGCGGCGAACCCGGGTACTCATCCCGGCTCGACCCCGACGGCGACGGAGTCGCCTGCGAGTACTACTGACCCGACACCCGCTCGAACACCCCGCGGATGAACGCCGCCTGACCCACATGCTGGGTGTCGTCGTTGATCACGCTGACCAGGCGCACCCCGAGCGTCACGGGCGGATTCCAGCGGGTGTCGACGATGCGGTCGAGGTCGTCGGCTTCGATGCCTGCGACGTACTCGAGCGTGCGGGCGTGGACGGCGTCGTAGTAGTCGCTCAACAACTGCGCACCCACCTTGACCTGCACGACGTCGGCGGACGAGTGTCCGTACCCGTGCGCGGCCGGCGGGAACGGCAGCCCGAAGCGCTCGTACCAGCCGTCGTTCATCCATACCTGCTCGGTGCCGGCCACCCCTGCGACGTGGTCGTCCTGCACGCGTGTCAGATGCCAGACCAACCAGGCGATCGTGTTGGCGTCCTCGTCGACTCGGTACGTCAACGCCGCCTCGGGAAGATCGGCGAGAACGGCATGCACGTCCGCCTGCACGCGCCCGAACGCATCGGTCAACAACGCCGCCTCGTCCACGTCGGCTCCCTTCGTCTCCTACTACCTACTCTGGTTTGAACCAGAACCCACCTTCGCACGTGGTCAGCACAGCACCCGACTCACAGCCCGAGAAGGAGTCAGATTATGAGCATCGACGAGCTACGCGTGGACCGGCGCACCGCGATCGTCGGCGGCGTCGGCGTGGTGGCGGCGACCGCGGCACTCGCCACGGTAAGCGCCAGCGGGGCGACGGCGGCACCGCGACCCCAGACCCAGCAGTGCGCCGCCGGACCCATCGCGAAGACCGCCGACATTCCGGTCGGGTCGGGGGCGATCATCGGCGACACCGTCGTCACCCAACAGACCGCCGGCCAGTTCCGCGGCTTCTGCGCGACCTGCACGCACATGGGCTGTCACCTCGCCGAGGTCCGCGACGGAACGATCAACTGCCATTGTCACGGAAGCAAATTCAACCTCGACGGCACCGTCGCACAGGGACCGGCGTTCATCCCGCTGCTGTGTCGGCCGGTGCACGTCGAGGGCGATGACGTCGTCCTGGACCAGGTCATCCCTGGGGTCGACATTCCCTGTCCGTCGATGTGATTCGGGGTGGCCGGTAGTCAGGTGCCCTTCACATTCACGATCTGCCGCAGCGTGTGCTCGACCTGCACCAGGTCCCGGGCGTCGTGCATGACGACGTCGATGTCCTTGTAGGCGTCGGGGATCTCGTCGACCCACTGCGCGCCGTGTCGGTACTCGATGCCGACCATGCGTGCTGCGAGGTCGTCGGCGGTGAACCGCCTGCGCGCCTCGGTGCGCGAGAATCGGCGCCCGGCGCCGTGCGGTGCCGAACACAGCCCGCCCGCGTTTCCCTTGCCGCGCACCACATACGAGTGCGTACCCATCGATCCCGGGATGACGCCGCGGGTCCCCTCATGCGCAGCGATCGCGCCCTTGCGGGTCAGCCACACGTCCTTGCCGCCGTGGCGTTCCCGGACGGTGTAGTTGTGGTGGCAGTTCCCGGTCAGGATGTTGTCGGCGAGCGCGAACGAGTGCGTTCCCTCCACGACCGCGCAGTACACCTCGGTCACCTCCACTGTGCGGCGCACGGACACCACGTTCCATCCCCGCCGTTCGGCCGCTCCACGTCCCGCCTCGAACCGTTCCCGATGCGAGGGCACGAGGAAGAAGTCGGCGTCGAGGTCGCCGCGCATCAGTCCGAGAAGGTACAACGCCGTGGGCTCATCGTGATACCCATTGCGCATGCGAGTGCGAATGCCGAAGGTGCCGATTCCGACGGCCTGGCACGCAGTGCGGACGTGCTCGAGATTGTCGACCGATACCGAGGACAGAGTGGGGCGACCGGTCTTTCCCACGTCGCCGTCGGCAGCGAAGTACCCGGCGAGCCACCCGTAAATCTCGGAGGGGTCCGCGTCGAGGCTCGGCCAGTCGGACTTCCATTCCCGGGGAAGCCCGGTGATCAGCTTGACGTTGCCGTAGGTTCGCACGGGGTTCCCGATGCCTTCGAAGTACGGGATCATTGCCTCGTCCTTGGCGCCACAGAAGTTCGCGTACGAGCGGTGCCCGGTCGGCTTCATGGAGCCGTCACCGAAGACGAAACCCCTCGCGGCTGATAGCCGGTCGACCGCGCGTCCGTCTGGGCTCTGGGCGAATGAGAACTGCAAACGGTCGCCGGGCTTCAGCTCTGCGGTGGTGGCTTCGTGCTCGATTCCGCGGCGCGACCGGAGCAGCCAGCGATGGCCGGCCGTTGCGCGGATTGTCTTTGTGACACCCGAACGGCTGAGTACGACTTCGGAGACCTCCTGGCGCCCGAACGACTTGACCGGCGCCTTGACCCATTCGCCGTCGGCCGTCAGTAGCTCATGAACGCCGCCCGACAACGCCTCGATAGGGCGGGTGCCGGCGCGGGTGATGACCGGCGTTTCGCCGGCGAAGCAGTTGATCCGATCGGCCTCGAGTTCGTCGCGGCCGACGTCGGCCCAGTGCTCGACGGCCCGGACGAAGCGGTCCATCATCTCCGCCCGGTTCTCGAACGCGAACTTCTGTGCCCACGCGAGTTCCCGCAGGTACCGCGTCAACTCGGGTGTGCCCGTCGGCAGGTAGGCGAGATCCGCGTTGGGCAACTCGATATGCCAGCGCCGACATAGCCGCTGCGCGGTCTTGATGTGGTACTGCGCGATCTTGTTGCCCACGCCGCGGCTACCCGAGTGCAGGAACAGCCAGACCCGATCGTCCTCGTCGAGGCACAACTCGATGAAGTGGTTGCCGCCGCCGAGCGAACCCAGCTGCTCGCGCCACTTCGTCGAGTGCGACAGGTCGACGCCATCCGCCGCTGCGAGTTCCTCGAGTTCGGCGAGCCGGGCCGCGGTGAAGTCGTAGCGGTTCGTCGACCGGTTGTAGTGGCCGGGCGACAGCGGGATCGCCGATTCGATCGACCGCCGCAGGCTCGCCAGGTCGAGCGATCCGATGTCGCTGTGGCGCAACACCGTCCGCACCGCGATCATGCCGCAGCCGATGTCCACCCCCACCGCGGCCGGGATCACCGCGTCCAGGGTCGGGATGACGGTGCCCACCGCCGAGCCCTTGCCGAAGTGTGCGTCGGGCATGAGCGCGATGTGCGGGTGCACGAACGGCATCGCCGCGGTCTGCTTCGCCTGGGCGAGGGTGTTCTCGTCGATGTGGGACGCGAAGTTCAGCACCTTGGGTGCGATCATTTCCGGCATGATGGCAGGTCTACCCTCGGGTCAGGTTGTTGTCGAGGGGTTTTCGCAGGACCGAAGCTCACCCCTCTCGCGCGACCAGACGACGGAAGTTGCGCGCCGACCCCTCGTAGCCCTCCGCGCGGGCCTTCGGCAACAACCGCTTCTAAGGGAACGTGCGAACACCGAAATGGTGCTTTTTGATACCATAGTGATATGGCTATGACGTTGCGGCTTCCAGCCGATCTCGCCGCAGAGCTGCGTGCCGCCGCCGAGGAAGATCACCGCAGCATGCACCAGGCAGTCGTCCA
>DATDBL010000375.1:0-22979 GCA_036524855.1 Aldersonia sp.
GCTGCACAGGTCCACGACCTGATCGCTGGTTTGCCCGACGGGTACGACACCATGGTCGGCTCCCGTGGCCACCGGTTCTCCGGCGGCGAGAAACAACGGATCGCGATCGCGCGCACGTTGCTGCGCGACCCGAAGGTGCTCGTCCTCGACGAGGCGACCAGCGCGCTCGACACCAATACCGAGCGTGCCGTCCAACAGGCCTTCGACAGCCTGGCCGCCGGACGCACCACCATCACCATCGCCCATCGGCTATCGACCGTGCGGGGCGCCGACCAGATCGCGGTGCTCCACGATGGTCGCATCGTGGAATCGGGGACCCACGGCGATCTGCTCGATCACGACGGCCGATATGCGGCGTTGGCGGCCTAGCGCTGGCCTGGGCCCGCGCCGCCCGGTCCCACGCAACACGCCGCAGCCGAGATCAGGCTCTCCGGCGACAGACAAAGGGCCTCGCGGGCACCCAGGCGGTGCACATCGGGGTGCACCGCCTGCTGTACGCTGGCTATCTGCGGGACGCGACACACCCGACCACGGGTGTGGACGAGGACAGCTCGACGTCGGGGAGTGGGAGCGATGGTCTTGGGCGTGTCGCGACGTCAATACTGGTATTGGCGTGCGCCTGATGCAGAATCGCATGTGTGTGATTCCCTTCTAGCCTCGCACGAGACCGGGACGTAGCGCGATGCCTGCAGACTGGCCGCCTGCCAGAAAAATCGTCGAGCTGTGTGTCAACTTTGCTGGCGCGATCGCGAGCGTCGTTGCTCTTGCGCTGTATTTGGCTGGCGATATTCTCGGCCGCACAGCAATAGCAGTCATCGGAGTCGGCTGCATCATTGGGATCTCCGCGTACCTGGCGTGGAGTGGCAGGCGGATCTTCGATCGCACGTCACGAACACTCTTGACGCAAGTCGGCGAAGAGCAGCAGAAGACGGTCGCCGCTATCCAAGAGAGGTTCTCAAGTGACATCAAAGCCACTTCTGACGAAGTCGCCGACCTGAAAATTGAACTTGAGAAGATCCGTGCGGCGATCGGAACAATGGCTACGCTCTCGCTTGAGCTTCGCAAGATCGAGTTCGAAGCATCCCGTGACGAAAATCCGACGGGAATTGTTAGAGATCTACTACGCGAGTCGCTTGTTTCATTAGAGACAGCCGCATCGGTGTTGTCCGGTGTAAATTGTCGGGTTTGCGTAAAGATGGTCTACGACCACACAGACGACAGTGGAAGAACGAAGCGCGCCGTGAAGTCCATCGTCAGGAGCAATACCGCAAAGTCAGATCTAAGAGATCGGCCAGATTTTGTAGATGAGAATACGGACTTTAGCGAAGTCCTAAACAACAGAAAGCCCTATTGGTTCAGTGGTGACATCCACGACGGTTCGCGTCCCGAGATATCCAACTACTCGAACACTAGCAATGTCCTCCCCTATCATTCTGTTATTGTCTGGCCCTTACGTACGTTCGAAGTTGGGCCTGCGGAATACCCGCGCGACGGCAAGGGAAACATAATTGGATTTCTGTGTGTTGATTCTGACGAGATCGATGCTTTCAGGCGTGATCGAGAGGTCGAGATTGGCTGGTGGTTCGTAGACACTCTTGCTGGAACCGTCGATCAACTTTTGAAAAAGAAGTTGATTCGAATATGAATAGTTTCAGGCTTCAATTATACGCAAGCAGGAGGAAGTCAGTGAAATCGCCGGTTGAAGTCCAGCGCGACCAGGAGTTCGGCGCCTACAGTGACGATCTTACTGTGGATATAAACGGCAGCCAGGAGCATATTACGATCTATCATCGTGTCATCGATGATGTCTGGTCGGAATATACTGCGGTAACTGACGACGGCATGATTGTGTCTCGAAATAAGTCTCTCCGGCGGCTACTTCTTGAGGACGAAGAGGTCGTTTCGCCGTGAAATAAGCGATTCCCTACTTGGAATGTTCCCGCAGCGTGCCCCAGCGAGTCAGAATGTCGGTGCCACGTCACGTCACCCGTGACTCCATCGCGTTGACACCCCGTGTGGGGTGGCAGCCCTCCGAGGCACTCAGAAAGCTGAATGGCCCGCGCCACACAGTCCGAAGGACCTCGTGGGGTCGGGGGTCGGGGTCGGGTCAATCGCCCACTCGCTCCGCGCATCCTCCGGGTCAGGATGTGGACGGCCTTCGGTGCGGCCCAGTGGCAGCCCAGTGGCTCGGCTCGTCAAGGTAGCGTTGTGTGGAGGAACGGGCGAGCGGTGAGCGGGGGTAGTCGGCGTCGCCAATCATGTAGAGGTGCCGGTGGCAACCGGCAACTTGCCGCGAAATTTATCTATGAACTGTGCGGTTCGGATCACCTTGACCGGGTCGCAGCGCCGCGAGCTGAGCCGGTTGACTCGGGCGGTGCGCAGGGTGCGCCGACGGCTGTCGCAAGACACGCTCGAAGCGAGGCTGTACCGGTCGTGGATCTTCCCCCCGCGACAGCGACTTCGCCGAGGCCGAATGGTGCTGGGACCTCGACGCGCGTGTCGGATCGGACGGGCGACCGCTGGATCCGAGCGAGAGTACGCAATCTCCGCCGATCTGTGGGGGCCAGGGAGTGCGATTCCCCCGGCTACCCGGCAACCCCGGTCCACGACTCGGCCTCACGGCCCGTCGTCGCCCAGACTGCAGGACCTGCTTGGCTGACGCAGCCGGCCGATTTGTCTGTCGAGGTTGCGGACATGCGTCGAGTCGGCACCGTAGGCGTCAGCCAGAAGCGGGCGGATGGCTTCGAGTTCCGCTAGTGCTTCGTCGGGATGCTCAGCGGCGAGCATCTGGGCAATGACGAACCTCGTTTCGAGAACCTTGTCCGTCTCGTCCTCGCTCCCCCCGGTATCGGCGTTTCGTATGTAGAACCGCAGCTGCGGCATCGCCTTGTCCTGCTTGCCGACTTCGGCGTAGGCGAGCCCCGCGTAGTATGCGCAGTCGAGAACGTCTGCATTGTTCGGTGGCAGATACTTCCGATAGTCGCGCCCAGCGGCGCTCAATAGCGTTGCAGCCCGGCTGAACTCCCCCGCATAGAACAGGGCGGCGCCAAGCAAGTGGCGCAACCGCAGATCCTGTGCGGCGTCAGGCGCATGCGCGATGCCGCTCTCCAAGAGGCTGATCGCCTCGGACGGCCGGTCGTTGTCCATTAGCACACGCACGTTAGCCTTCAGCTGTCCGACTTCTGCGTCCGTGAGGCGGTCACGGTCGCTCTCCTGCACGCGAATCTTGGCCGGTGCCAGCAGTGGTCGGCGGAATGGACGCGTCGGGTCGCGATTCTCGTCACCCTCCGGGGTTCCAGTCGGTGCAGCTGCCAGCGCGACGAGCGCGTCGTACACCGCATCCGCGTGCGGCCGTCCGCGCGGATCCTTTGCAAGCATCGAGGCCACCAGCCCATCCACGTCGAGCGGAATACTAGCCCGCCGTGCACTGACCAACGGTGCATTCGACTGCAGGTGGTGAGCACGCAGCGGCATGTCGGTCGTCCCGTGGAAGGGTACGTCGCCCGTCAGCAACTCGCAGAGCAGGCAGCCCAGGGAGTAGATGTCCGACGCGGACGTCACCGCCTGTCCAAGACACTGCTCGGGAGACATGTAGGCGGGGGTGCCGACGGTCTTGTCCACTTGCGTCAATCGGGGAAGCGCCCCCGCCCCGCGCAGGATGGCGATGCCGAAGTCGAGCACCTTGACGAGGCCGCCGTCCGCGATCATCACGTTGGCGGGTTTGATGTCACGGTGGACGATGTCGACTCGGTGGACATCGGCTAGTACCGCGGCGATCTGCGCCCCGATCGCAGCGGCCCACGAAAGACTGGGCGGCGACGCGGCGAAATCCGTATGGTCGAGTACGGATTCGAGCGTCGAGCCGCGCAGCAGCTGCATGACGACCCACAGCTGCTGGGTGCCGTCTGGGCCCGTCTCGACGCCGGTGTCGTAGACCGCCGGTGTGCCAGGATGTTCCAGCTGCGCGGTCGTACGGATTTCGCGAAGGAATCGTCTGCGGTCGCGTTCCTGAGCGTCGAGGATTTCGACCGCCTCGGGGCTGTCCGGGGCGGCCGGCACGATCGCTGGTGGGCGAAGCAACTTGATCGCCACCCGCCGGTCCAATCGTTCGTCATAACCGTGAAAGACTTCGCTCATGCCGCCGCGGCCGAGTGAACCGTCCACCCGGTAGCGCCCCGCGAGTAGCCGTTTCTCGGCCGGCTGCTCGGTCATTGGCCCAATGTCTCGCGCTGCATCTCGGCACGCAACCGGGCCAGCGCCTCGTCCCGCGCAGGTTCGGTGATGATCCGGTACGCCCGCTTGCGCGCGGCCTCCTTGATCGCCTTCTGAAACTCGTTGTTGTCGAAGTACAACTTCATGAATTCAGTGTTGCGCTCGGCGTTCTCGGCGACGATACCGTCGAGCCGGTCGTCGGCGACCTGTCCGAATCGTGCCTCGTCGTTCATGAGTGCGATCTGTTGCATCGACGTGTCCTCGACCAGGCTGACGACCTGTTGGTAGACCAGGATCTGGTCGGAGGTGCCGAGGTCCAATCCGAACCGATCGTTCAGCTCTTCGATCACTTCCGACAGCGGCTTGATGTCCGGTTCCCGGTAACCGCCGCCGTCGGCGGCGTGGCCGCGCACGTCACGATCCCCGACAGCCGACAACGAAACATTGTGCCGTCCGGTAAATTCCAGCCGGAAGTGACTCAGATCGGCGTCCCCGATGTCGACCGACGTAGCTGGCCTCCCAGGCAACCGAATGAGCAGAATCCGGCCATATTGGTACAGTCGTTCCAGATCTCGGTCGCCCCACGCGATGATCTGTGCCACGAGGCTGTACGCCCGCAGGTAGCCGTGGAGCGCGCCGCGGAAGTCCTCGCGTTCGTCGTCCGTGTCGAGCGCATTGAAACGATCGACCGCGGGCTGGAGATACTGGTGAAGCTCGGCATGCAGCTTGCGTTCTGCCGCGTCCGGCATCCGCCCTGGAACCACAGCGCCGAGGACGCGAATGAACGCCTCCATCTCCGAAGCTGCGAGCAGGCCGAAATCCATCACCTCACGTTGCTTGTCGTAGAGCAGGTTCGGGTCGCTCGGCTCGGTGATTGTCGTCTCGAACCAATCCTCGAAAGCGGCCTGGATGTCGGACGCCTTATTCTCGAAGTCGAGGATATGCACGTCGTCTTGGGACTTGAGGGGGTGGATCCGATTGAGTCGTGACAGCGTCTGCACGGCCGCGACACCGGTCAACGGCTTGTCGACATACATCGCGCACAGCAGCGGCTGGTCGAACCCGGTCTGGTACTTCTCCGCGACGACCAGCAGGCGGTACTCGTCCTTGGCTCGCGCAGCAGCCTGCGGGTCATCGGCTTTCGTATAACCGAACCGATCCGGGAGCTCCTTCTCGGAGAAGCCATTGAGCTGCGCTTCGGTGAACTCGAGGTCGCCGTCCTTCAACTGACCGGAGAACGCGACCAGGGTGCCGCAGTCGGTGAATCCGCAGAGTGTGACGTAGTTGCGGATCGCCTTATACAGGCCGAGAGCGTGCAGGCGGCTACCGGTCACGACCATGGCCTTGGCCCGGCCGCCGAGCCGTCCGGCCATGTTCTCCCGGAAGTCATCGATGATCAGTTTTGCCTTCTGCTCCAACGACTTGGGATGCTGTTCGGCATAGCGAACCAGTGCCGCCTTGGCCTTGGACGCATCGACGTCGGGGTTGGATATGCGCGATTGTTCCTGCTGTTCGACTGCTGCGTTACGCAGCCGCCACTTGGTGTCGTAAGTGACGTAGTTGGCCAACACATCGAGGATGTAGCCCTCGTCGATCGCCTGCCGCATCGAGTAGATGTGGAACGGCACGTACATGCCCTGCTCGCCGGTGTGCGGGCTGACCCGGCTTGGATCAAACATGCCAAAAAGCTTGAGTGTCGGCGACTTCGGGGTGGCAGTGAACGCGAAGTAGGAAAGATTGGGCTGCTTACCGCGCACGCGTGTCAAATACTCCGCCTCGTCCTCGTCCGCCTCACGCGGCATCGCGTTGACGCCGAGCGCCCGTTTGATGCTCACGGCGGATTCACTGCCCTGCGAGGAATGCGCTTCGTCGATGATGACCGCGTACCGCTTGCCAGCCAGACCCATATCGGCGATCTTCTGCAACACGTACGGATACATCTGTAGCGTGCTGATGACGATCTTCGACGTGGCGTCGTCGAGGGCCGCGGCCAGCTGGCTCGAGTTCTCATCGATCTTCTTCACGACGCCGGGCGTGTGATCGAACTGGAAGATGGTCTTCTGCAGCTGCCGGTCGAGCACTACCCGGTCGGTGATGACGATCGTCTTGTGAAACACCGGATGGTTGTCCGCGTCGAACAGGTTCGAGAGTCGATGCGACAGCCACGCAATGGTGTTCGACTTACCCGACCCGGCCGAATGCTGAACCAGGTAGCTGTGCCCGGCGCCGTGCATATGTGCGTGCGCGATGATCTTCTGCACCGCGTCCCACTGGTGGTAGCGGGGGAAGATACGTTGAGATTGGTGCCGACTTGTCCTGGCGCCCTTGTTATCAGCCACCTTGACGTGAATGAACCTGTGCAGGATTTCGAGCCAGTTGTCGCGTTGCCAGATCTGTTCCCACAGGTAGGCGACGCCGTAGGAACCCGGCTTCGCCGGTGGATTGCCGGCACCGCCCGAAAGCCCGGGACCGTTGGAGCCGATGTTGAACGGCAGGAACTCGGTGTCGGCGCCGCGGAGTCGAGTGGAGATAAAGGCTCGGTCTGGGTCGACAGCGAAATGGACGAGTGCCCGTTTGGCGAAGAACACCTCGTGCTGGTCGCGATCGCGGTACTGCGCGATGGCGTGTTCGGCATTCTGGCCGGTGTTCGGGTTCTTCAATTCCACGGATGCGACCGGCAGTCCGTTGACGAACAACGCCATGTCGACGGACTCGAGCGGGTATCGCGAGCTGAAATGCAGCTGGCGCGCTACCGTCAACACGTTTGCGTTGTATTCCTTCAACGCATCTGCCGCCAGCGTGTGGCCGGGGCGGAAGTACGCCAGGTTGATCAGGACGCCTCGGTCTCGCACACCTTGGCGCAGCACATCCAGCACGCCGCGAGCGTCGACCTCGGCGGCGACGCGCTGCGCGAACTGCCGCTGTGCTGTCGGCTGATCGTCGCCGTAGAAGCCGACGAGTTTGCCCCAGCTCTCGATCTGCGTGGCGCCGATGAATCGGTACATCTCGCCGGTGTCGACGCCGAGATCGACGTTGAACGTGCCCTGTGCGCGCCACCAGCCCTGCTGGATCAGCTCGAACTCGACGCGCTCTTCCAACGCGTACTCGGTGTGGACTCCGGGGGTCATGGCACGCCTGCTTTCGAAAGTCCTTGTGCGGTAGTGACATCTAGCTGGCCGGTGACGGCGGCGGTGATCAGGGCTTGGCGGCGTTCGGCGAGGAGGGCAAGTGACGATCAATCGCGCCTGTTAATTGCGTCGCATGGTCGCGGGCCTCGGACAGTTCAGCTATCGCATTTTCCTGAGCGGCCAGGGGCGCCCTCGGGATAGGCCATCGCTTGATTTCTTCGGTCTTCAGATTCGCCATAGATTGCGAGGTTCCGTGAGATGCCCCCGCGCACATCGCACGGACTCTCGTCGAAAGCGATACGAGGACTAAGAACTCGTTCAACAAATCCGGTGTTAGTGCAACGCGAAAGATCTTGTCACACAGCAGGAGCTTCGCACGTGGGGCTTGTGCAACTGCAGCAGCGCCAACCAGTTGTGGCGTGTTCGCGCGCGTGATCAATAGGTCGCCGGTCTTCACTTCGTAACGACGCTCCGGATCGATTCCGGGAGGAAGGCTCTTGTTCTCTGATTCCAAGAATGATCCATTCTTGACAGCGCTCACCTTCAGAACACCCCATGAACCAACGTCGGCCGGGAAGTTGTCACATTGCGGACTAACACCCTGTTCTATCGAACGAATCATGCGACGGAACGGCAGCGTGCCGTGCGACGCGGCTAGCCCGTCCGTCGTGACGTCAAGATGGGCCCGCAATCGGGCCAGAATTGCGTCTCGGACACGACGCTGTAGCGCGCACAGTTCATCGACCCGGGCTGTCTCGGCGTCGAGGAAGGCGGCGATGCGGCGCTGCTCGTCGAGCGGTGGGAGCGCTGTCGGGGCTGCCGCCAGGCGCTCCCCGTTTAGTTCGATCTGGTTGGTCGCACCTACGATCAAGGCGGAGTAGATATACTCGTAGAAGGGCCGGGAGTTCAGCCAGTAGTACATGTAGCGCGAATCTGCGAGCTTTCCGTCCGCCCGAGCAACAGTGATGTGCCCGTCGGCGACACAAGGCAGATCGTCCGGCCCCGCCGAAAAATATCCAACACGACCGAGAGTCCCGGTGCCAGTCGAGTTGACCAGCACATCCCCTGACACCAAGAATCCCTTCAGGCGCTGCGGGTTGCCGTTGTGTGAGTGTAAACGCGTGCGTTCCCAATCGAGACCTGGCGCTTGGTTTGCCGCTTGACTGATCATCCGGACTGCGCCATCATCCGCGTAGTCTGGGGCTGTGCCTCGACCGAGATATGTTGTCGAGAATTTTAGTGGCGACCACTTCCAGCTTCTCGGCAGGGCGAAATCGAGTCGCTCGTTCACCGCGTCACCTCGCCCAACAACTTCTGAATCTGCCCCTCCAACTCTCGCAACTCCGCGTCGATCTCCGCCAATGGCCGGGGCGGCGTGTAGACGTAGAAGTGGCGGGTGAACGGGATCTCGTATCCGACCTTGGTCTTCGATTTGTCGATCCACGCATCGGGGACGTGTGGCGTGACCTCGCGAGCGAAGTACTCGTCGATGTCCTCGTCAAGGGGAACGTTCTCGTAGTCGCGCAGGTCGGGGTCGGGCAGCACGGTCCCGTCGGTGTCGGTCTGCAATTCACCTTCCGGGTCGGACACCGAGACAGCTTTCCAGAATGCCTTCAGCTTCGACGGTGGCTTGTTCGGCCAGTCCACGTCGGCGTCACGGACAGCCTTCTTCAACGCCTTGTCAGCCTCCGCCTTCGTCCACCACACCGAGCCGAGCAAACCGCGCATCGCGCCGTGGCCGTCCCACTGCGCCAGCCCCTTCGTATTCTCCAATGCCGCAATCGTGTCGTCGGTGATCTCGAAGCGCTGCCTCAGCGGTCGCTCGACGGTGATCCGGTGGTAACCGAAGTCGCGGGTGCCGGACATCTTCACCTTGGCGTTGTCCGCGGTCTCCGGGTCCTTCAACGCGTCCACGTACAGCTCGGTGATGCGATTGATCTGCGAATCACTGATCAGTTTGCGCTTGTCGCCGAGCGACTTTGGCATCTTCTCCCACTGGTCGCGAGCGTCGAGCAGAATCACCTTGTTGCGCAGCTTCTTCGGCCTGCGGTTGGACAGGATCCAGAAGTAGGTGGAGATGCCGGTGTTGTAGAACAACTGGTCCGGCAGTGCGACAATCCCCTCCAGCCAGTCATTTTCGAGGATCCACCGGCGGATCCGCGACTCGCCGGACTCGGCGGCACCGGTGAACAGCGGCGAGCCGTTGAAGACGATGGCCAGCCGTGCACCCTTGCCCTCGACCGGTTCCATCTTGTCGATCATGTGCTGCAGGAACAGGAACGAGCCGTCGTTGATGCGTGGCAGTCCGGCGCCGAAGCGGCCCGCGTATCCGATTTCGGCCTCGGCCTCAACGGCGTCCTTGACCTTCTTCCACTCCACCCCGAACGGCGGATTGGCCAGCATGTAGTCGAACCTCTTACCCTCGTGCCCGTCGGCGCTGAACGAGTTGCCGTACTCGATGTGGCCGCGCTGATTGCGCATCAGCATGTCCGACTGGCAGACGGCCCACGACTCCGCGTTGACCTCCTGGCCGTACAGAAACACCTGCGCGTTTGGGTTGATCGACTTGATGTGGTCCTCGGTGGCGGTCAGCATCCCGCCCGTCCCGCAGGCCGGGTCGAGAATGTTGATCACCTGACCTTCCCCCGCGACCGTGTCGGCGTCGGGAGCGATCAGCAGATTGACCATCAACTTGATGACCTCGCGCGGGGTGAAATGCTCACCGGCGGTCTCGTTCGAATCTTCCGCGAACTTGCGGATCAAGTGCTCGTAGACGTAGCCCATGTCTTCGTTGGTCAGCTTGTCCAGATCCCGCATCGCCGCGAACCGGCCAACCACCTGGTAGAGAATCTTCGCGCTCGCCAGACGGGTGATCTGATTGTCCAAGTCGAAACGCGACAGAATCTGCAGGACGTTCGGCGAGAAGCCGTTGATGTAGTCGCGCAGATTCTTTGCGACGTTAGTCGAGTCGGCGGCGATCGACGCGAAATCCTGCGCCGACGTGTTGTAGAACGGTAGTTTCGCGACGACCTCCAGCAAGCGCTGCTTGTTCTGCATCTCCAAAGCAGCGTCGCGAGTGCGCACCGCGTCGCGCGTTGGGGCCATCACCGCATCCAGCCGACGCAACAGCGCGAACGGCAGAATCACCTCGCCGTACTCATGGCGCTTGTAATCGCCGCGCAGCAGGTCAGCGACCGACCAGATATCATTCGCCATCTTCGAATGCGTAGGTCCGGCAGTCACAGATTCCTCATCTCATCTTCGGGGGCCAATGCACCGACGGTCAGGCCATGGACGATTTGGTCGATCACGTTCACCCCCACGTTAGCGAGCGCGGACAGCACAAATTGCAGCTCGTGCAGATGGCGAAACGCGTTCCCGTACAGCCGTTGCTCGGCCAGCGGCATACGGGGTACGCGGCACCGTCGCAGGTCGTCACGGCTGACTGCGCCAAGTGTATTCGCTGTCGGCAGAGCGTTGGCGTCGCCGCGCAGAAACGTCGCGACGAAATCCGCGTCCAAACGGGTCGCGTCGATTTCGACCACCTGCGCGACGCCAACGTCGTCGGCGTCGGTGCCGGTCGCGACCGCCGGTGGCCGGCCGAGCGTCCGCAGCAACACGTCCCCGGCGCGGGGTGTGGTGTCACGCGTTCGGATCGTCAACGCACCGGTGCGTTCCAACTCCGCGATGGTCACGTAGGAATAGCGGGGTGGCCGCACTGGCGCAGCGAAACGGGGCAGGCCCCGGCCGATGCTCGCGTACAGGGCTTGCAGCCTGCGGACAACAAGCGCGATGTCGTCGGCAGACGCCTCTACGCGCGAGACGTGATCGGCCGGCAGCAGACTGGTACCGCGGTCCAGCAGCTTTACGCTCGGAACCACACGGCAAATCGTCGGGTCGGCGTCGTCGAACAACTGCTGCCACGCCCCGAACTCGTGTGGGACGTCGGCGGCATCGTGCAGTCCCGTCAAATCGACGAAACGCACCGACGAGTGGCTCATGGCACCGGACGGACGTTGTAGCACCCACAGGTACACGTCGGTGCCGGGCAGCGAGCCCATTCGCGGCGGCAACGCGATCACGTCGCGAAGTGCCCCCGAACGCACCAGCTCGGCGCGGATGCGCTGTCCGGACGGCTGCACACACGTCCGCGGCGATACCGCGACGACGGCCACGCCCCCAGGACGCAGGTGCGCATAGCAATGTTGCATCCAGGCCAGCTCGCCATCACGTGGCGCCGGAACTCCGAACCGCCAGCGCGGATCGGTCGTCAACTCCTCCGATGGCCACTCCGGCACGTCGAACGGCGGTTCACAGACCACCGCGGCAGCAGCGCGCAGGTACCTGCCGAGCCGGTTGTCCAGAAGAGAATCGCCCGTGTGAATCTCATACGCAACGCTGTCGGGCCTCTGTCGCAGGTTCGAGGCCGCGGCTGCGGTGGACTGCTCATTGACGTCCTGTCCGACGAGCGTGACGCGATCGCTGAACCGGTCCGCAACCGCCATGAGCAAAGTCGCCTCGGCGCACGCCGGATCGAGCACGACGGGAGTATCCAAGTCGCGACCGGTGGCGGTCGCTCTCGGCAACAGCGCCACCATCACCCTTGCCAGCAATTCACCCGATGTCAGTTCCGTGACTGCCCGTTCCGGCACCGGCTCGTCGACGCGCTGGCTACCGGTGTCTGTACGTCCGGCCGTCGCCAGCTGGTTCGCCTTGCCCGTTGCTGTCAGCCATGACTCGACATCGGCTCGCCGGAACGTGGGGCTGTTCGGACTGCCGCCGACAGGTTTGGGGAACTCCGGATAGCGCCGGCGCCAGTTCGACACCGCGGCACGACCGACACCGGCCAGCCGCGCGATAGCGGCTGCGGTCATCTCGTCGTGCTCGGCAGTAGTCACAGTCGTGACGCTACGCCGCCAAGTTGTGTACAGCAAGACCTTGTGTACATCGTTGATCCTGTTTACAAGACTTGCGCTGCAGCCACACAGCCCCTATAGTCGGTGAGAGCACGCGCGGCCCCGATCGAGGCGGGGCATACAAAAACGACCCTCTCCAAAAGGGGAGGGCCGTTGAGCCAATCGCCCGGAGGCGATGGCGGGGTACTTGCACATGTTAGCGCAACGTTTCGCGACGCGACACCACGCTTCGAGGATCGAGCGGGTTTCGACGTGGAAGGGGTCACGATGGCCGACTCATACGTGCTGTACGTGGATGGGTTCAACCTGTACCACGGCCTACACGATAAGAGCGGACATGCCGATCTGTGGCTCGATCTCGTTATGCTCGCGAAGCGGCTGCGCCCGCGAAGCGACCTCGTCGCCGTCCGCTACTTCACGGCGCCCGTACTGAACGACCCCGGGGCCGCGTCCCGCCAAAGCGACTACCTTGCCGCACTCGCCGCGCATGGCGGATCCAAGATCGAGATCATCCAGGGGCGTTACCAAGCGAAAGTGATGCGATGCCGGAAATGCGGCGCCGGTTGGACGCAGTACGAGGAGAAGGAAACCGACGTCAACATTGCTGTGTCACTTGTGGCGGACGCGGCAAGTGGATCGACAGATGCTGCGTTGCTGTTGTCCGCGGACAGTGATCTTGCGCCGGCCGTCCGCATGGCGCGTCGAGTGAATCCGCACCTGTTCATCGCCGCCGCGTTTCCGCCGAAACGGTTCTCGGCTGAGTTGCAGAACCTGATGCCGCGCTCGTTTCACCTCGGCATGAGCAAGATCAGATCTTCGCAGTTGCCGGAGACGGTCACAGACGTAACTCGAGGCGTGTCGTGGTCACGACCGGCGAAGTGGACTTGACCTCCGATGCTGGCATCACGCCTTCGGCGACCCGGATGCCCGTGCACCCGGAAGAGCAGCACGAATGGAACTCCCGGTTGCAGGCGGTACAAGACGCCGTGTCACGCGGGGTCCTACTCCGTGTTGGTGGCACCTGGGAGTCGATCGTTTACGGGGTCGGCCGGGGTGCACATTGCGTATCGACCCGCCGGCACGCAGAGGGAATGCCCTCTGACCTTGGGGTGAGTGACGGGACTCGAACCCGCGACATCCAGGATCACAACCTGGTGCTCTACCAACTGAACTACACTCACCATCGCTCACCGCTCCCGAAGGGACGACCAGCGCGATCGATACTAGCGTGTCGCGACGGTCGGGTGCCAATCGCTTTGTCACGGCTATGTCAGGCCGGGTCGGCACGCATCTCGGCTTCGGTGCCGTCGGGGCTGAGTTCCTTCGCGATCGCCGCGATCTCCGTAGTCGACGGCCCCGGCGCGGCGACGAATGCGGTGCGGCGGTAGTACTGCAGCTCCCGGATCGACTCCTTGATATCGGCCAGGGCCCGGTGCGCGAGGCCCTTCTCCGGCTGCCCGAAGTAGATGCGCGGATACCAGCGCCGGCACAGCTCCTTGATCGAGCTCACATCGATCATGCGGTAGTGCAAGTGGGTATCCAGCTCGGGCATGTCGCGGGTGATGAAGCCGCGGTCGGTGGCGATGGAGTTGCCGGCCAACGGCGCGGTACCGGCGACGGGAATGTGGGTCCGGACGTAGTCGAGGATCTGCGCCTCGGCGTCGGCGAGGGTCACCGTCGAGCGGCGGACCTCCTCGGTAAGCCCGGACTTGCGGTGCATCTCGGCAACGACGTCCGGCATGGCGGCGATGGCGTCGTCGTCGGCGTGGATGACGATGTCCACGCCGTCGCCGAGCACGTTCAGCTCACTGTCTGTGACGAGCGCGGCCACCTCGATCAGCTTGTCGCTGTCGAGGCGCAGGCCGGTCATCTCACAATCGATCCACACGAGTTTGTCCTGCACTCGACACAGCGTAGACAGCGCGGTGCACCGTTTGTGCGTCGCCGTCGCCGGGGCGACCGAAGCGACGGGGAAACGGCGGAGTTAGGGTGCGCACGGACGGCGAGAGGGGGCGCGATGACGACTCCGCAGGAGCGGGCGGCGGCGGCGCGGAAGGCGGCCGAGGAAGCGGCGAAGGTCGCCGCCGAGGCGGCCGCGGCGGCGGACGCAGCGGAAAAGGAGGCCGCGGCCGCGCAGGAGGTTGCGGCAGCACCCGAAACACCTGAAGCGCCAGGTGCGGTGCAGGAGATCGCCGCCGGTTACGCGGGCGAGGGCGCGGCGCTGGAATTGGGGACGGTCGTTGTCGACAATGCCGTCGATCCGGGGGCTCGGGTCAGGATTCCGCTCGCGACCGTGAACCGGCACGGCCTGGTCGCGGGTGCCACCGGTACCGGCAAGACGAAGACGCTGCAGGGACTGGCCGAGCAACTCTCCGCGGCGGGGGTGCCGGTGGTCATGGCCGACATCAAGGGCGACCTGTCGGGGCTGTCGACGCCGGGGGAGTCGACGGACAAGATCACCGCGCGCGCCACCGAGGCCGGCGCGACGGACTGGGCACCGACCGGCTTCCCGTGTGAGTTCGTTTCCCTCGGCACCGGCGGTGTCGCGGTGCCGATCCGGGCGACCATCACCTCGTTCGGACCGATCCTGCTCAGCAAGGTGCTGGGGCTCAACGCCACCCAGGAATCGACGCTCGGGTTGATCTTCCACTGGGCCGACACGCAGGGCATGGCGCTGCTGGACCTCAAGGACCTGCGGTCGGTGATCGCGCACCTCACCAGCGACGAGGGCAAGGCCGACCTCAAGGGCATCGGCGGGGTCTCCAGCGCGACCGCCGGCGTGATCCTGCGTGCGCTGGTGAACCTCGAGGCCGACGGCGGGGACACCTTCTTCGGGGAGCCGGAGTTCGAGACGTCGGACCTGCTGCGGGTCGTGGACGGCAAGGGGGTCATCACCCTGTTCGAACTCGGCGCGCAGGCCGCGCGGCCGACGATGTTCTCTACCTTCCTCATGTGGGTGCTCGCGGACCTGTTCCAGGAACTGCCGGAGGTCGGCGACGTCGACAAGCCCAAGCTCGTGTTCGTGTTCGACGAGGCGCACCTGCTGTTCGCCGACGCGTCGAAGGCGTTCATCGAACAGGTCGAGCAGACGGTGAAACTCATCCGGTCCAAGGGCGTGGGCGTGTTCTTCTGCACCCAGTTGCCGACCGACGTCCCCAACGACGTGCTCTCCCAGCTCGGCGCGCGCATCCAGCACGCGCTGCGCGCATTCACCCCCGACGATCAGAAGGCGCTCACGAAGACGGTCCGCACGTACCCCAAGACCAAGGTGTATGACATGGAGTCGGCGCTGACGTCGCTGGGCATCGGTGAGGCGATCGTGACGGTGCTGTCCGAGCGCGGTGCTCCCACACCGGTCGCCTGGACCCGACTGCGGCCGCCGCGGTCGTTGATGGATACCGTCGGCGAGGCGGCGATCCGCTCCGCCGCCGCGAGCAGCGGGCTCTACGCCAAGTACGGCGCGACCGTCGACCGCGACTCGGCCTACGAGCGACTCGCCGCCCGGATCGCCGCGCAGGCCCCGCCGCCGGAGGACATCCCGCTCCCGGACCTGCCGCCCCCGCCGCCGCCTGAGGAGAGTGCCGCGGAGCGGATCATGAAGAACCCCGCGGTGAAAAGCTTCCTGCGATCTGCCGCCTCGGCAGCGGGTCGCGAGATCTCGCGCTCCATCTTCGGCACGCGACGTCGACGCTGACCCGTGAGTAGTTGATGAGTCCAGAGACTCATCAACCACTCACGGGTCCTAGACTGGCTCGCCGTGAGTCTGCCGCCGCCCACCACGACCAACTGCGCCGTTGTCACCGGCGCCTCCTCCGGAATCGGCGAGGCGCTCGCCGCCGAACTCGCCGCGCGCGGGTACTCGCTGATCCTCGTCGCCAGGCGCGGCGACCTGCTCGAGGTGCTCGCGCAGCGGTTGCACACTGCGCACGGCGTCGAGGGGGAGGTCCGGGCGGTCGACCTCGCCGACCGCACCCAGCGGGCCGCGCTGGTCGCGGAACTCGCCGACCGCGAGATCGCGATCCTGTGCAACAACGCGGGCATCGGAACATTCGGGCCGGTGTCGGCGCAGGACCCCGCGGGTGAGCGCGCGCAGGTCGAGCTGAACGCGGTCGCCGTGCACGACCTCACCCTCGCCGTGCTGCCCGGGATGCTGGCGCGCGGCGCGGGCGGGATCCTGTTCAGCGGGTCGGCGGCGGGCAACATGCCCATCCCCAACAATGCCACCTACGCCGCGACGAAGGCGTTCGTGAACAGCTTCTCCGAGTCGCTGCGCGGCGAGGTCGCGGCCGGGGGAGTGCACGTCACCCTGCTCGCACCGGGACCGGTTCGGGGCGAGGCGCCCGACCCCGCGGATGCGTCCATCGTCGACCGCCTGGTGCCCGACTTTCTGTGGGTATCCACCGAGCAGACCGCAAGGGTGTCGCTGGACGCGCTGGCGCAGAACAAGATGCGCGTCGTGCCGGGCGTGCTCAGCAAGGCGATGTCGGTGGCCGGGCAGTACAGTCCCCGTTCGTTGACCGCGTCGATCGTCGGAAGGTTCTACGCCAAACTGGGTGGCTGACCGGCGGCGCGCGACCTCGCAGAGCCATTCGAAACCTCGCAGACGGTACACGGTTTGCGAGGTTGCGAATTGCCCTGCGAGGTCGGGACTACAGGCGCGCGGCGAGCCGGGTGCCCTGGGAGATGGCGCGTTCGGCGTCGAGTTCGACGGCGACGTCGGCGCCGCCGATGACGTGGGCGCGGCGGCCGGCGGCAATCAAATCGTCGGCGAGGTCGCGGACGGACTCCTGGCCGGCGCAGACAACGACGTTGTCGCACGCCACCACCCGCGACCTTTCGCGTCCGCGCCCGAAGCTGATGTGCAGGCCGGCATCGTCGATGCGCTCGTAGTTCACCCCGCCGACCTGCTCGAGGCCCTTGGCGCGCAGTGCCGCCCGGTGCACCCAACCGGTCGTCTTGCCCAGGGTGGTGCCGAACGGGCCGGACTTGCGTTGCAGCAGCACCACATCGTGCGCGGCCGGGGCCGGGCGCGGCGTGGTAAGCGCCCCGGCCGCGAGTTCCGGGTCGGTCACTCCCCACTCCTCGCGCCAGTCGTCGAGTTTGAGGCTCGGCGACCCGTCGACGGTGAGGAACTCGCTGACGTCGAACCCGATTCCGCCCGCGCCGATCACCGCGACCCGATGCCCGACGGGACGTTCCTCGCGGATCAGTTCGGGATAGGTGAGCACCATCGGGTGATCGATGCCGGGAATCTGCGGGACTCGCGGACGCACGCCGGTCGCGACGACGACCTCGTCGAACTCGTCCAGATCGGCCGCGACCGCGCGGTGGTCGAGATGTACCGTGACGCCAGTTGTGCCCAGCCGACGTGTGTAGTACCGCAGCGTCTCGGCGAACTCCTCCTTGCCGGGAATCCGGCGCGCCAAATCGAACTGCCCACCGATGTACGAAGCGGCCTCGAACAACTCGACGCGGTGCCCCCGTTCGGCGAGGTTCACTGCCGCCGCGAGGCCCGCCGGTCCGGCGCCGACCACCGCGATCCGCTGCGTCAGCCGGGTCGGCGAAAGCACCAGTTGCGTCTCGTGTCCCGCACGGGGATTGAGCAGACACGACGCGGTCTTGTGCGCAAAGACGTGATCGAGGCAGGCCTGATTGCAGGCGATGCAGGTGTTGATCTCTGCCGAATCGTCGCGGTGCGCCTTGCGGACCCAGTCGGGGTCCGCGAGCAGGGGCCGTGCGATCGAGACGAGGTCGGCGTCGCCACGGGTCAGGATCTCCTCGGCGACCTCGGGCATGTTGATCCGGTTGGACGCGCACACCGGAATCCGCACGTGCGCCTTGAGCTTCGCGGTGACGTCGACGAACGCGGCACGCGGCACCGACGTCACGATGGTCGGCACCCGCGATTCGTGCCAGCCGATGTCGGTGTTGATGATGTCGACCCCGGCGGTTTCGAGTTCGATTGCCAGCGTCACGATCTCGTCCCAGGTCTGCCCGTCCGGCACCAGGTCGGCCAGCGACAGCCGGAACAGGATCACGAACTCGGGACCCACCGCGGCACGCACGGCGCGGACGATTTCGACCGGGAAGCGGCGCCGGTTCGCCGCGCTGCCGCCCCACTCGTCGGTGCGCTTGTTGGTCCGCGGCGCGAGGAACTGGTTGATCAGATAGCCCTCGCCGCCCATGATCTCGACGCCGTCGTAGCCGGCGAACCGGGCCAGTTCCGCGCAGTGCGCGTAGGCGGCGACAGTGCGACGAATCCCGCGCCGGCTCAACGCCCGCGGCCGAAACGGCGTGATGGGCGATTTGAGCGCCGACGCCGACACGCTGGTCGGCTGGTAGCCGTACCGCCCGGCGTGCAGGATCTGCAGAGCGATCTTGCCGCCCTCGGCGTGCACGGCGCGGGTGATCACCCGGTGCCGGTAGGCCTCCGTGCGGGAGGTGAGTTTCGCGCCGAACGGAAGCAGCCATCCCGTGCGGTTGGGTGCGTACCCTCCGGTGACGATCAGCCCGACCTCACCGCGCGCGCGTTCGGCGAAGTAGGCCGCGAGACGTCGTACGTCCCAAGCCCGGTCCTCGAGTCCGGTGTGCATCGACCCCATCACCACCCGGTTGCGCAGCGTGGTGTGCCCGAGGTCGAGCGGGGTGAACAGGTGCGGGTAGGGACTCACGGTGCCTCCGGTGGGTGTGGGCCGAGTGCATCGAGGACCTCCTGGCACCACGCGGTGAAGCCTTCCTCCACCCGGATGCCGCCGCGCAGCACCAGGTACTGGTGCAGCGCGGTGCCGGAAAGTTGTTCGGGCGCCGGAAAATCCCGCTTCTCGAGGAGTCGGTATACGTCCAAACGCTCGGCGTGTCGGTCGCGGTGGCGCGCGACCTCCGCGCACAGCGCGGCGAGGTCGCCGTGCGCGGCGGCGCGGATCTTGAGCGCGAGATCCTCCCGCAGCGGACCCGGGTTGGTGTGCGCGCCGATCCAGCGGTGCAACTCCGCTCGCCCGCCGTCGGAAATCGCATAGACGCGCTTGTCGGGCCGGCCGTCCTGCGCGACCGCGACCCCATGCACCCAGCCGCGCTCGTCCATCCGCTTGAGCACGCGGTAGATCTGCTGATGGGTCGCCGTCCAGAAGAACCCGATCGACCGGTCGAACCGTCGCGTCAGCTCGTACCCCGACCCCGGGGCCTCGGCCAGCGCGACCAGGATCGCATGTTCCAGCGCCACGCGGCCGACGGTATATGCACCCAGGAGACTATGCAACCAGGCGCATAAAAAGACGTTACCTCTGTTTCAGAGGTATATTCGGAGGCGTGAGCACGACGACACCCGAAGCCACCGTGGTCGGTGACCTGTTCCGGACCATTGGGCGGTTCCGCCGCCAGGTCCGGCGCAGCGCCGGGCAGTCCTTCGACGACACCGGGCTGACCAGTTCGCAGGCCGAGTTCGTGCGCCTCGTCGGCCGCAATCCCGGCATCTCGGTGAAGGCGGCCGCGGGGGAGATGAACCTCGCGCCGAACACCGTCTCGACGCTCGTCGGGGCCATGGTCGACACGGGCCTCCTGGTCCGCGACCGCGACCCCGCCGACCGGCGGGCCTCGCTGCTTACGCTCACCCCGCCGGCGCAGACGATCGCCGACGAAACCCGTCGCCGGCGCCACGCGATGATCGCGACGGCACTCGACGCGCTGACCAGCGAGGAAACCGCACAGCTCGAACGCGGACTCGCCGTCCTCGCCAAGCTCACCGACCTGCTCGTTGCTCACCTGCTCGACACCCGGGAGGAACCATGACCCCTGCCGTCGAATGCTCCGGCCTCACGCACCGATTCGGCACCAAGACCGTCGTCGACGGGCTCACGCTGAGCATCGAACGCGGCGAGGTCTTCGGCCTACTCGGCCCGAACGGCGCCGGCAAGACCACCACCATCCGTCTGATCAACACCTTGGTCCCCGTGCAGCAGGGCAGCATTCGTGTGTTCGGCTTCGACGTCGGCACCCAGGCGATGGACGTCCGCTACAACCTCGGCTTCGTGCCGCAGCAGTTGTCCATCGAGGCCGCGCTCACCGGTCGGCAGAATGTGATGTGGTTCGCGCGGCTGTTCGACGTGCCGCGGGCGCAACGCCGCGCCCGCACCGACGACGCCCTGGCCGCGATGAACCTGCTCGACGTCGCCGACGACCTCGCCGGCACGTACTCCGGCGGCATGATCCGCCGACTCGAACTGGCGCAGGCGCTGGTGAACCGGCCGGCGCTGCTGGTCCTCGACGAGCCGACGGTCGGCCTGGACCCGATCGCCCGCGACAGTGTGTGGGAACGGGTGCGCGCCATGCGTGCCGAGTTCGGCACGACCGTGCTGCTCACCACGCATTACATGGAGGAGGCCGACGAACTGTGCGACCGGGTCGCCCTGCTGCACCGCGGATCCCTGCGGGCGGTCGGCGCACCGGCCGAGTTGAAGAGTGCGCTCGGGACCACCGCGACTCTCGAGGACGTGTTTCGCCACTACGCCGGCACCGACCTCGCCGACACCGACAACGAAGGGAGCCTGCGCAGTGTCCGAAGCACTCGCCGGTCTGCCGGCCGCATGGGCTGAACCCGCCCCGCTGATCCGTGCCCCGCACGGCTGGCGCCGCCTGGTCACGCTGACGTCGCGGATGGGCACGTTCGCCCTCGTCGAACTGCAGAAGCTGCGCCACGACCGCACCGAACTCGTCACGCGCGCAATCCAACCCGTGCTGTGGATGGTGATCTTCGGTACGACGTTCGCGCGGCTGCACGCCTTCCCGACCGACGTGCCCTACCTCGACTTCCTCGCGCCCGGCATCATCGCCCAGTCCGCGTTGTTCATCGCGATCTTCTACGGCATCCAGATCATCTGGGACCGCGACGCCGGCATCCTCAACAAACTGCTCGTGACCCCGACGCCGCGCGCGGCGTTCATCACCGGCAAGACGTTCGCGGCGGGCATCCGCTCGATCGCGCAGGTGGTGGTCGTGGTCGTCGTTTCGCTGCTGATGGGCGTGGCGATGACGATGAACCCGCTCAAACTGCTCGGCGCGGCGCTGGTGGTGATGCTGGGCGCGGCGTTCTTCGCGTGCCTGTCGATGAGCATCGCCGGCATCGTGCAGGCCCGCGACCGCCTCATGGGCATCGGCCAGGCGATCACGATGCCGCTGTTCTTCGCCTCCAACGCCCTCTACCCGATCGACTTGATGCCGGGTTGGCTGCAGGTGGTCAGCCGGATCAACCCGCTGTCCTACGAGGTCGACGGGCTGCGCGGGCTGCTGATCGGCACGTCGTCGCATCTCGCGCTCGACTTCGCCGTCCTCGCCGGCGCGGCCGTGGTCGGGATCGCCGTGGCGTCGGGCCTGTTGGGTCGGCTGGTGCGTTGAGCGCCCGGCCGCCCCTCAGCTTCCGGTCAGCTCCAGGCGCAGCACGGAGTGCGCGTCGAGCAGGCGGCGCAGGTCTGCGTCGATCGGCCAGGGGAATGTGAGCTCGTGGCCGAGCCTGGTGTCCACCGCGGCCGCGGTACGCGGTGCCACCGACATTGCACCGACCCGATCGGCAAGCGGCTGAAACAACGTCGGCGGCGTCGCGAAGTAGTGCAGACGCTCGCCCGCCCCGGTCAATCCGGCGGCATACAGTACCCCGTAGGGCGTGATCACCAAGTGATCCGATGCGATCACGACTTCGCCGTCAATTTCGGTGTTTCCCCACTCCACCGCCGCGATCCGGACCTGCGCTACCCGCCTGCGCGTGTCGTCGGCAAGGAGCTTCTCGACATCTTCTGGACGCATCGACGGACAGGAACCGACCTCCGAGCCGAAATGGTGTTGCAGGAACTCGTCGAGAAACTCGAACGATGGTTCGCTCGTGGCGGGCTCGATCACCCTAATCACCCTCTGTCTGAATCACCCACGTGTCGCAATCACCCACGACGTTTCACCGCCTGGCCGCAGGGGCCTCCCGCGTTCGTTCCTGCCACCAGCCTGCCGGATGACGGAACGGCAGGTCAAAGAAAAACTCCGACGACGTGATCGGGCGGGGCCAGCGAGCATCATGCATGCCCGCTGTCCCGACCTCATCCGACCCATTCCGCAGGTCACAGGGCTACACGCCGACCTTTCCGGAGCCCTGGGCTTCCACCCGGCCAGCATGGACCGCGGCTGGCTGCCGTTCAGGCAGCGGTCGGAGGTCGTTCGACCCAGAATCGCGCCGTTCCCAGTACCCCGGTTCGACCCCGCTGGTCAGCTCGATCGCGGAGAGCCACTTCAGACTCTTGTAGCCGTACATCGGCGCGACATACAGCCGCACCGGTCCACCGTGATCATGGGTGACGGCGTCGCCGATCATCGTCAGCGCAACGATCACGTCGTCGCGGCGGGCCTGCTCGAGGGTGAGGCTTTCGGTGTATGTGCCGTCGAACGAACTGAAGCGCACTGCCGTCGCCGCGCTGGTCGGGCCGGCATCGTCGATCAGATCTCCCAAACGAACGCCACTCCAACGCACTTCGGGCACCCGCCACCCGGTCACGCATTGGAAATCGCGCACCAGGGTCGTCTGTGGCATCGCCTGTAGGTCGGCGAGCGAGTGGCTGCGCGGCGTCTGCACCAATCCACCGATGTCGAGGCAATAGTCGGCGGCGTCCCGCCGTGGCGCACCGAAGGTCACGGAATAGAACCGGAAACCATCACCGACGGGATCAGTCCGACAAGCCCCGTCGGATCG
>DATDBL010000376.1:0-21259 GCA_036524855.1 Aldersonia sp.
CCTGCGGAAGTCCGTCTGGGGCAACAGAGGACACGGCACAACCCGTGGTGCGGTCACCGGCTGATATCGGCGCTGCGTTGACTCATGTCGGTGAGATCGGTTCGAAGCGCCGGATTTCGTCCTCGCCCGGCCGGACCACCCCGGCCGAGGATTCCGGCACTTCGTTCCACGCAGAGCCGCGCGATGTGATTTGGGCCGATTACCGGAACCTGGTGGCGGTCGGGGTATTTCAATCGTGTGTGGGGTGTGCTTGCGGTGGAGTTCGGCCGCGACGATGTCGTAGCAGGCGCAGCTGATCGCGCGCAGGCCGTCGCGGTCGGTGATGGTCGGGGCGCCGCGGCGGTGGTGGACGAGGCCGGCGGCGTGGAGTCGGCGAATTGTCTCCGACGCGGTGAGGCGGTGCAGGCCGAGCATCTGCGCCAGCGACTGTTCGGTGAGGGCACGGTGTCGTGCCCGATAGCGTGGATTCGGCGAGTGTGAGCGCTCGTTCGGCGCCGAGGCATCCCGGTCGAGACCGCGTGTATTCCTGTGTCCCGCGCTCCTGGCCGCGGGTGGTCGTTGGCAACGCTCGTCCACCTGGGAGGACCGCTGGCCGGGACGTCGGTGGGCCACGCCTGTCCGCCGCCGCTTCGTGGAAGCGATGGACCCCGCGGGAACGCCGCGTGGCAAAACGTCGATAACGATGTGCCATTCCCGATCTCGAAGCGTTTGCGCTAAGGAAGCTTCTGATCAGAGTGGGTCGATCGAGCATCACTTCGCGGTACTCTTGTGCGGGCGGCCACGCCGAGCCGTCTTGGCCGGCATCGCAGTTTCTGGTTCGGATTGCGCGGCGGCCTCCAGTTCGTCGGACGGCGGATTGTCGCGCCACTTGATCTCGAGTTCGATCTCGGTTTCGTCGCCATCGACCTCGATCTCGAGTTCCCATTGGACCTGCTCGGCGACCTCGATCTTGATCGAGTCTCCCCCCGAGCCCAGCTCCACCTCGGATCCACTCGCGAGGGCCCGTCCGAGCGCGATGAGCCGGTCGGCCACCTCCTTTCGGGAGAGCTCGGATTTCCGGGTTACCTCCAGCTTGGGCACGATGCCTCCCTGACCTCGGTGCAGTGTCCGATCACCGTAGCCCGCGCTGCGCGGTGGCCCGGGAGAACGACGAGATACGACGATTGCCGGTTGCTCGCTTTCGAACAGGCGGCGACGGGATTCCCGGCGAGTAAACGGCTTCGCAGCCTTTGACGTTCCGATGATCGAACCGTCAGCTACCGGCGGGAGACGATCGACGCCCGCAAACCCCAAGACATCCTCGCTACCGCACCGCCGCCCTCGCCGCGATTGGGGTACGTCAGGCACGGTGGGCCTCACAGTCGAAGCTCCTGGACGAATACGTCGAGAAGGCATTACGGTCGGTTGAGGACCCGCAAGATGGCGCAGGCGCAAGGTGGAGTGCGGTGGCGGCGTCGCCGGTCACCATCTGGCCGCCGGCCGGTGTCACCGCCACAGACGATGTGCCCGCGGGGGTGCCCACGCCGACGGCCAGATGGTCCGGTCTGTGCAGTGCCACCGTACGGTCGTCGCGACAGCGATGCCGCCACCGGAGGTCGGCCACCGCACCAGCATCCCGCTCACCACCGCAAGTCCAGCGGTGTTCCGGTGTGGGGGTCTTGCTGTCCAGATCAGCACCGCGCGGCTAGGATCGACAAGCGGTGCGAGGCGGCGAGCCGCTTCGACAGCCTGACTGCGACGTCGAGGATGGTCTCGACGTCGATCTGAGGCTGTCCTGAACAGCCGACACAGCGATTCGCGAGACAGTCGAGGTCGCCGAATCCTGCCCTGGTGCAGCGCCGAGTCCGGCTCGACGAGGACGGCATCGACCGCAGTGAGGCCATTGCCACCGGCGTGACCCCCGATGAATCGCTTGCGCTGCTTCGTGAGTTGATGGTGGAGAGGTTGCCAAATCTCCGAAGCAATGCGCCGGTGAGGCTCGAACACCAGCCGGCTCGAACACCAACCGGCTCGTGCACCGGCCTCGGCCGATACCCTCCGGCCGAGGCCGATTTCTAGGCTGACCACTGGTCGGGCAGAACCGGTCACGCGTAACGAGGTGGACAGCAAACCCGGGATGCTGCGGTGCTAGCCTTCGAGCGACCGCACGACCCCCGGTCCCGAGAGCTCGAAGGGGTGCTGCCATGACCGACGTCATCGGTGATCCGTGGCGAATGAAACCCATTTCCGTGATCGGAAGAACCGGTTCCCGCCGACGCCCCCTCATTGCCGTTGCGGCCGCGGTGAGCATTTCCCTGTCCCTACAGGGATGTTCGTCCGCGACCACCACCGACAGCGCATCTTCCTCGTCCTCTCCGAGCGCGGCCGGTACCGCCGCACCGGTCGAGTGGAGCTATTCGGGTGACAACGGACCAGACCACTGGGGAGAAATGGTGCCGAGCTGCCAGTCCGGGCCGTCGAGTAGCCAATCGCCCATCGATATCGACCCGTCGAGTCTCGTGCCGGAATCACCACCGAACGCGGGCGCCGTCACGCTGCACTACATCCCGACCCATTTCGAGGTCGAGAACACCGGACACACAATCGAGGCCGTACCCGAGGACCTCCACGCCAACTCCATCACGATCGACAGCACGAACTACTACCTGCAGCAGTTCCACCTGCACACCCCCAGCGAACACACGATCACCGACCAGTCCTTCCCGATCGAAATCCACCTCGTCCACAAGAGCGAGGACGGCACCACCGCGGTGCTCGGCGTGCCGCTGGCCACCGGCCCCGAGAACGCCGCCCTCGCAGAGCTGTTCACGACGATGCCAACCTCCGTGACCGACGAACCGTCGACGGTCCCACTCGACGGCAAGATCGACCCGACCGACCTGATCCCGCCCGGTTCGGCGATCGCCCGGTATTCCGGCTCGCTCACCACACCGCCGTGCACCGAGCCGGTGCTCTGGAGCGTCTTCCTGACACCCGCCACTGTCTCGCCCGATCAGGTCGCCGACCTGCAGCAGATCTTCCCGGACAACCATCGCCCCACCCAGCCGTCGAACGGCCGTGTGATCAACCAGGTTCAGGAGGGCTGAGGGGCACCGACTCGGCGTGCCGGAAACGGAAACCGCGCGCCGGGCTTGCTGAAGGGTAGCGGCCCAGGCAGTCGAGGTGCACGTGCCCGAGCCGTAGCTGCCGCCGCTCGGCAACACCGCCGGGCGCGGCAGGACATCGGCGTCGCCAATCTGCTACCTGGTCCGGAATGGAATCGCGTGACTGCTACTTCCCGCGAAGTTTCCGCCACCGATGACGGACTACGCAGTCGATGACCGTGGCGGTGGGTAGCCGGCCGCGTAGTAGGTCGTGGTGGGTGTGCGCAGGCGTTAGTGGGCGGTGCGTGGCGGTCCGGGGTGGGGAGTGGCAGGCGCGGTCGGTGGCCGATGCGCGACTCGGAGGGTCCGTGTTCGTTTCGGCTCGGTTTCATATGACCTGGGTGATGCCGGTTCGGCCCGCGCTGCGGAAGATCCGAGGGGTACGGAACCACGAATCGGTCGACATGTCGCCGACCTCGAAGGGATCAACACGATGAGCATCGCCCACGACATTCTGGCATCGATCGGGTCGCCCGACCGTGTCCACACGCGGCTGGGCGCGTTGGAGTTCACCGACGGTGTCCCGAACCGGGGCGCGGTCGAGAAACTCTACGACCATCTCGACTTTCTGCACGGGGTCAACGCCTACCTGGACGCGTTCGCGGCGGCGTCGACCTGTGCGCTGCGCCGAGGGTTCCTCGACGCCGGCGCGAAGGACAACACCGTGTTGATCTTCTCCGAGCTGATGGATTCCCGGTCGCTGTTCCTGACCGCGAACGCCGACACCGTCTACTACCTGGGGATCGTGAACCTGACCGGGGGGCCGATGGTGGTGGCGACCCCGCCGAACGCGCTCGGCGTGTTCGACGACATGTGGTTCGGATGGATCATCGACTTCGGGCTGCCCGGCCCGGACCGCGGCGAGGGCGGCCGGTTCCTGCTGGTGCCGCCGGGCTACGACGGCGACTTGCCCGACAGCGGCTTCCACGTGGCGCACTCGCGGACCACGCGGGTCCTGATGCTGGGTCGGTCGTTCCTGACCGACAACGACCCCGCTCCCACCGTCGCCGAGATCAAGAACCGGCTGAAGATCTACCCGTACACACCGGGTGGGTACGGCACCAGCGTGGCGACCCTGTTGGAGGGCACGGTCCGCGCCGGGGAGCCCGCGGAGGTTCCGGAGACGGTGTTCGTGGAGGCCAGCGGGACGGCGTTCAACACGATCCCGCCGTCGGACTTCGGGTTCTTCGAGATGGTGCACGCGCTGATCCAGGACGAGCCCGCGGACGCGACGGACGCGGAGACGATGGGGCAGTTGGCGGCGATCGGCATCGTGAAGGGGCAGCCGTTCACCCCGGACGCGCGGATGCGCGCGATCCTGGACGAGGCCGCCGCGGTCTCGAACGCGACCGCGCGGGCGTTGATGTTCGATACCCGCGAGTCCGAGGGTGTCGACTACTACCCAGGATCGGCGTGGACCGCGATGCTGTTCCCGGGCGGCTACACGTTCGAGACGCCGCCGCCGCGGGTCACCCCCGACGGGATCGAGCCGTTCCCCGCGTCGGGTGCGCGGAAGCTGCATCTGCGGACGCTGTTCTTCTACGGTTACACCGGCATCACGCCGGCGATGTGCATGCGGCTGACCGGCCTCGGGTCCCAGTACCTGGTGGCGTTCAAGGATTCCGAGCGCCGGTTCTTCGACGGCGCCCGGCACTACACCGTCACGCTGCCGCCCGACATCCCCGCGGCCCGGTTCTGGTCGGTCACCCTCTACGACAACCAGACCCGCTCGATGCTGCACACCCCGCAACGCTTCCCGCGGGCGGGCAGCCAGAGCTACCCGACCCCGGCCGCCGCGGCCGACGCCGACGGGTCCACCACCGTCCACCTCGGCCCCGACCGGCCCGACGGTGTCGCCGCCGGCAACTGGATCCAAACCGACCCGGGCAAGGGATTTTTCGTCATCCTGCGCCTCTACAGCCCGCTGGCCTCGTTCTTCGACAAGACCTGGCGGCCCAGCGAAATCCAGCAGACCGACTGAGCGGCGCCGCTACCGACCTCGACGGAACCCGGATCCGACCAACCGCACCTCTTCGTCACCGACGGCTGACGTGCGCGCCGCCGACACAGGGCGATCGGGGGGTGGTTTCCACCCGCGAAAGGGGAGTATTCGATGACGACCGATTTCCAGGAGCGGGCCCGCCGGCTGCGCAACGCGGTGGAGCCGGTGGCGGCCGGGGTGTATTTCGCGCCGGAGGCGCACGCCGCGTACGCCGCGCTCGGGTTCGCCGGCAGCCCGGTCACCCAGGACGGGGTGGCCCGCCCGGACCTGAAGGCCTACTTCACCAGCCGCGGCGCCTGCCTCGGCCGGGTGCCCGGAGAGGTCGTCGCGGCCGCGTTCGGCTGCTTCAACCCCGACGTCGTCGTGGCGGCCGTGGCGGCCGGGTGGCAGATCACCACCCGGGAGGCCGTCCTCTCCGCCCGCGAACACGCCGCAACCGACATGCTGCGGCGAGTCCTCGGCGACGCGCCCGAGGGCCTGGACCGGGTGACCGAGCTGCTGCGCCGCGCCGCCGCCGCGGCGCCGTGGCCGGGCCGCGCGATCCACGCCGGGCTGCGTTCCCTCGGTTTCCCGGATCACCCGCTGGGTGCGCTGTGGCGGGCCGCGGATCTGGTGCGCGAGCACCGCGGCGACAGCCACGTCATCTCCTGGGCGGTCGGCGGCGCCGACGCGGTGGAGGTGCTGCTGTTGACCGAACAGTGGTGGGGTCTGCCGGCCCGCGCCTACACCCCGAGCCGCGGCTGGACCGCCGCGGACATGGACGCCGGCGTCGACCGGCTGACGCGGCGCGGGTTGATGACCGGCGGCGAGCGACTCACCGACGCCGGGCGCGCGTTCCGCGAGGAGATCGAGGTCCGCACCGACCAACTGGAACGGCCGCTGCTCGACGCGCTCGGCGACGACGCGGACGAGCTGATCGAGCACCTCGATGCCTGGTCGGAGGCGATCATCGCCGCCGGCTCGTACCCGAAGCGGGTCGCCGGGGTCTACAACGTCGGTGGCGGACCGCATTTCGGCTCCGGGCTGACCATCGACACCGCCGCCGACCGGTACGACGACAAGCCGTGACCGGGTCGACCGAACCGAGCGGGTGTGCTGATTTCGGACCGGATTCACCGGCGTGCTGCGTCGCGGGTGGCTGCTCACCTGGAACGGGTGAGGACCGAGCGCTGCGCCCGACGCTGCGGTGCATGCAGGGTCGGCGAACGCCGGTGGCGCGTCGCGGAAGTGAAGTGCGATGAGCGAGCACCAGGATGCGGTAGGTACGGCGATCCCACTTCTGTTGGTGGGTGTGGTGCTCGTGTATTCGGTCGCGGCGCGGCGGCTGGACCGGGCGCGGGTGAGTGCGCCGATGGTGTTCGTGGCGGTCGGTGTGCTGGTCGGGGACACCGGTCTGGGGCTGGTCGCGATGGACCCGGACGCCCCCTGGTTTCTGACGGTCGCCGAACTCACTTTGGCGCTGCTGCTGTTCTCGGACGCCTCGCACTTGCGGCTGCGGGCGGTCGAGGGCGATCCGGGCCCGCCGACCCGGCTGCTGCTGATCGGTCTGCCGTTCACCGTGATCGCGGGGGCCCTGCTCGCGTACTGGATGTTCCCGGGGCACGGTTGGGTCGTGGCCGCGCTGATCGCGGCGCTGCTCGCGCCCACCGACGCGGCACTCGGGGCCGCGGTCGTCGCCGACACCAGGGTGCCCGCGCGGGTGCGCCGGATGCTGAACGTGGAGAGCGGACTCAACGACGGGCTGGCCACGCCGGTGGTCACCGTGCTGATCACGGTCATCGCGTCCGAGGCGGGACTCCTCGGGGACGGCGGCTGGCTGCTCGACTCGGTCCGGTCACTGGCGGTCGCGGTCGCGGTCGCCGTCGCGGTCGGCGGGGTGGGCGGGGTCGTGCTGCGCTGGTGCCGCGACCGCACGTGGACCTCGCCGCTCTCGGAGCAGGTGGCGGTCCTCGCACTGGCGCTGCTGAGCTACCTCGCCGCCACCGCCGCCGACGGCAACGGGTTCGTCGCCGCGTTCGCCGCCGGCATGGTGTTCGGATTCGCCGCCCGGGCGGAACTGCGGGCGGCGACGGGGTTCACCGAGACCAACGGGCTGCTGGGGTCCTACGTGGTGTGGGCCGCGTTCGGGGCCGCGATGCTGGGACCGGCGCTGGCCGACGCCACCGTGCGCACCTGGGTGGTCGCGATCGGTGCGCTGACCGTGACCCGGATGATCCCGGTGGCGGTGGCGCTGGCCCGCGGCGGGTGGGGACGCCCGACGGTGCTGTTCGTCGGCTGGTTCGGTCCGCGCGGTCTGGCCACCGTCATCTTCGCGCTGATCGCGCTGCACGACCTGGGTGCGACCGCGGTCGCCGATCACGTGGTCGACATCGCCGCGGTGACGGTGCTGCTGTCGATCCTCGCGCACGGTCTCAGCGCGTCCCCGCTGGCCGCGCGGTACGGCCGATGGGCGGCCACCCTGCCCGCCACCGCACCCGAACGGGTCCCGGTCACCGCGGTGTCCACCCGTCGGGTGACGTTGCACACCCAACCCGACGCCACGGACCCGACCCCACCCGCCGTCACGTAACCCGCCCCCCAGGAATCGCGCGAGCACCGAAATCCGGCGTGGATGCGTGGGCGTGCCTCGACCGACACGTGCCGATCCGGACGCACAGGGTCGAACTGGGATCGTGGTCGAATTCGACCACTTCCCATCGGGTGGACCCCGAATCCCGGCACTACACCAGCTGTCCGAGCGTGGCGGCGGCGCATCGACCGACTCGCCGTGGCGACCGCCGCGGAACGCGACCACCCCTCCGCGCTCGGCGGACCGATCCCGTTGAGCGTCAACGACACGCCAACTCCATCGCGATTCGACGGCACGAACTATTACCTGCAGCAGTTCCACCTGCAACCCCGGCGAACACACGATCACCGATCGGTCCTTCCCGGTCGAAGTCCACCTCGTCCACAACAGCGAGGACGGCACCATCGCGGTGCTGGGCGTGCCGTGGCGACCGGCGCCGAGAACGCCGCCCTCGCGGAGCTGTTCACGAAGCTGCCGACAACCGTGACCGGCGAACAGTCGATGGTTCCACTCGACGCCAAGATCGACCCGACCGACCTGATTCCGCCCGGTTCGGTGATCGCCCGGTATTCCGGCTCGCTCACCACACCGCCGTGCACCGAGCCGGTGCTGTGGAGGTCTTCCTGACACCCTCCAGTGTCTCGGCCGGTCAGGTCGCCGACCTGCAGCAGATCTTTCCGGACCATCGCCCCACCCAGCCGTCGAACGGGTCGTGTGGTCAATCAGGTTCGGGAGGGCTGAGGGACACCGATTCGGTGTGCGGAAACCGGACCGCAGGGCGGCGACCGGTCGCGCTCGTGGGATCGGCGACAAGGGGTCGGTGGGAAAGTCGGTCCACCGAAGGATCTGATCTCTCGGCTTCGAGGTCGCCTGCGAGATCTCTTCTGACATCGTCGTGCCTTTCGTCGGCGTGCCGGTTTTTCGACACGTTCACGATCCGCGCGGCGCGGCGCCCCGGTCGTACACACCGTGTGAAACCGCGCCGAGCCGGCGGTTCCGGGACTGGGACTGGGACTACGCCTGCTCACCGGGTTCGGGTTTCACTGCATCTGCGTGATGCGCTCGTGGTCGATCCCTGGCCCACTGGGAGGGCAGCTCCTCGACGGTCGATCCTCGATGGTCGACTCGATGCACCAATCGTCACGGAAGGGTGGCTGGTGTGGACTACACCGACCTACTTCGCCGTCTTGCGCTCAACGATGAACGCCTGGTCCGAAGCCTCAGCAGCGGCGGCGACGAAGCACCCTGGCTCGATCCGGTGGTGGATCCGGTGCTGGACCCGAAAACGCTGGCCCTGATCCGCCTGGCCGCGCTGGTCGCGGTCGGAGGCGCCGTGCCGTCGTACGGTGCTCACTGCGACGCCGCGGTCGACGCGGGCGCGACGGCCGCCGAGATCGTCGCGGTGCTGGTGAGCGTCATCCCCGTGGTCGGGCTGCCGTGCGCGGTGTCGGCGGCTCCGAAACTGGCGCTGGCCTTGGGGTTCGACGTCGAGGAAGGCCTCGACTTTCAGCCTGGCGGGTGACGCTGCCGACGGCTACCCACCGAGCAGACCGACCGCGGTCGCCCGTTGCACCGCGTCGTTTCGCGAGGAGACACCCAGCTTGCGATAGATCGAGGCGACCTCCGAGCTGACCGTGTTGCGGGACACGAACAATCGCGTCCCGATCTCGCCGATGGTCAGATGGGTCTGCAGGTACGGCAGCAGGCGCAGCTCCGCCGCGGTGAGCGGTGACGCGCCGGTCGCGCCGACCTGGGCGGTCGCTGTGAGGGTGTCGCGCAGGTCGGCCACCTCGTCGAGCAAGGTCCCCAGCTGCGGGCGACGGCGTAGAAGATCGTCGATCTCGCGTAGCAGGTGACGGGCCGTCGTCTGGTCGCCCCTCGACAGGTAGACCTTCGACAGCTGTAACCGGTCGCGCACTGCGAGGAAGGGCAGCGCGAAGGTGACCGCTGGCCGTGCCCGCATCGCACGAGTGAGCTGTAGGTCGGCGTCGGCCAGGTCGCCGTGGTGCATGGCAAGTCTCGAGGCCGCGGCAAAGGCGAGGACACTCGTCGCGTAGTCGTGCATCCGGTACTCCTCGACGATCGCGAGGGCACGTTGGACGTGTTCGGTCGCCTCGGACCATCGCCCGTGATCCATCGCCACCACGGCGAGCTCGGACCGTGCGCCGACGATTACGTCGGTGTTGCCCAATTGGGCACTGACCGCGCATGTTTCGGCAAACAGCGCGCACGCCTGGCCGACGTCTCCCGCGAGCTGATGCGCGACCGCGAGCACGTACAGCGCGGTGTCGCGCCATGGGCTCCACGGCGGCTCCAGCGCCACGGCGACACGGGCGTCGGCCATCATCTGTACCGGGCCGGCGGGGCACATCATGGCGCGCAGCATCGCGCGCGCCGAATCGAAGGACGCGGTGCCGTCCACCGGAACGAGGTCGAACGAGGCGGCGTCCACGATCGCGGCCCAACGCTGAGCCTCGAGAGTGTGTCCGGCCAGCGCGTTGACCCATCCCGCCAACACGGCAAGCGGCGGATACTGCTCGATCGCGGTGTCGCCGAGTGCGGCCAACCACCGCTCGACGATCGAGATCTTTCCCGCGGTGTAGGTCGCAAGCACCAGCTCGGTCACCAGCCGAACACAGCGATCGCGCTCGGTCGTGTTCAGGAGGTGTTCGAGGGCCATCGCCGGCGAACCGTTCGATTCGTACCAATCGGCGGCGCGCAGGTGCAGCTTCATGATTGCTTCGGGCTCGACGCGACGAAGCTCGGCGAGCAGGAACTCGCCGAACAGTGCGTGGTAGCGATACCACCCCCGGTGCCGGTCCAGCGGGATCAGGAACGCGTTGGAGGCTTCGAGCTCACGCAACCTGCGCTGGCTCCCCGACTCTCCGAGGACGGCATCGCACAGGGGCCCGTGGAACCTCTCCAGAACCGACGTACGTCGCAGGAACCGCTGGGTGGTCTCCGGCAGTTGGCTCAACGACTCCCGGTAGAGGTAGTCGACCACGTATCGGTCGTCTCCCGAGATTGTCGGCGGTTCGCCTCGGCTGCCGCGGGCGATCAGCGCGGCGAGGTAGAGCCCCGCCGGCCAGCCCTCCGTCCGCTCGGACACGGCAGCAGCGTGCTCGCGCGAGACCCTGACATGCGCCTCGGAGAAGATCTGCCGGGCTCCCTCGGCGTCGAGGGCCAGGTCGCCCGCGACGACCTCCACAGCGTCGCCCGACGCACGCAGCACAGGCAGGTGCGGCTGCTCGGTTCGACTCGCGGCGACCAACTGTGAACCGTGCGGAACGCCCGAGATCACCACCCCGAGCACGTCGTGACACGCCGGGGAACGCAGTTCGTGCAGATCATCGAGCATCAGCACGAACGGACGCGGGCTCGCGTGCAGCAGCGACGCCAGCCGCGGTGCCGCACGTCCCAATGCCGAGACCCCCAAACCGCTCACCTCGGCCACCAGATCGGCGTCGCCGGGCGAGACCCGGGAGTAGGCCGACGCGAGCAGGGCCAGCAGCGCCGCCGGGTCGTCGTCGAGACGATCGAGCGATACCCAGCCCACCCGACGATCTTCCACAGCGGCCCATTCCGCCAGCAGGGTGGACTTGCCGTAGCCCGCGGGGGCTGTGACCCCGACCACACGGCACGGGCTCGCACGAGTAGCCGCAATCAGCCCGGCACGACTCACCCACCCCCTCCGCCGTGCCGGGACGGAGAGCTTCGCATCGAGCAGCAGCCGATCGAGCCCGAGACCTGACGGCGCCGCCGCGCCGCGATCATCGGACACCATCGCAGCCTACGCGCCGCTGCCGCCGGGCCGGGCCGAACCAACGTCGCGCACGCGTGGGCACACCGATTGGGCCGCGTTTCATGCGATCTGCAGGATGCGAGCGGGTTGACCCCTGCATGAGATGGAGACAACGCACGGGTGGCCGATCAGGGAGGCGATTCGATGACCGAGTTCCGCCAGAGGACAGGCAGGCCGCGCAATGCTGTGGAGTCAGTGGCGGCCTGGGTGTACGTCGCCTTTGAAGCGCACGGGCGTACACGGAAGCCTTCCCGCGCAGGGACCGCGGCAGACAAGGACGCCGGCTCCACCCAGCTGCAGAGGCGGGGTCAGATGACGCCGGAGGAGAAGCTCACCGACGTCGGCTCCTACCCTCGGCGGATCGCCGGAGCCTACGACGTCGACGGCGAAACCCCATTCGGCTCCGGGCCGACCATCGGCATCGCAGCCGAGCGCCGCCGAAACAGGACATGACGACCGACGATGTCAGCCGAGGAGCAATTGACCACTCGTCGCCGCCGGTGGCTCATCGCGCGCGGTCTGCTTCGTGCGCTCACCACGGCGGTCCTGATGGTCGTCCTCTACTACGTGCTGCCGCTCGATCGGATGTCCGACTCCCACGTGTTCGTCGAACTCGCGATCGGCGTTGCGCTGGTGACGGGAGTGGTCGCCTGGCAGGTCCGAACCATCATCGGTTCGCGCTATCCGGCAATCCGAGCGACCCAGTCCCTCGCCGTGATCACTGCCTTGTTCCTGCTGTTCATCGCCTCCACCTACTACATCCTGAGTCTCGACGATCCTGCGAGCTTCACCGAACCCCTGACCCGATCGGACGCGCTCTACTTCACCGTCACCATCTTCTCCACGGTCGGCTTCGGCGACATCTCGGCCCAAGCCGAGACCGCCCGGCTCGTCGTCACCGCCCAGATGCTGCTGGACCTGGTGATCCTCGGCCTGGGCATCCAGGTGATCCTCCGCGCCGTGAAGCGAGGAAAGGACACCTCCGACGCGTCGACCAGCTGAGCGGAGCCGGCCGTTCACACAACCTGCGTGATGCGGCGCAGCGGAGCGGAAATGGAGGATCGAGACGATCGCCCTACCGGGCCGCCAAGTCGATCAAGAGGAGAGACCATGAACGCTTCGCAGCCTGGGGCATCCGCCGCCATGGATCTGAGGTCGTTCTCGACGCCTGAGCGAGTCGAGAGTCGACTGGGGGCGTTGGAGTTCACCGATGGCGCACCGTCGGAAGCGACGGCGGCGCTGTTGTACGACCATCTCGACTTCACCCGCGGGGTCCAGGCGTTCCTGGGGGCGCTACGCGGCGCCTCGATCGCGGCGGTTCGCCGGGGCCACCTGTCCAAGGGCGTGCAGGACAACTCGTTTCTGTTGTTCTCGCAGCTGATGGACTCGACGTCGTTGTTCCTGACCGCCAACTGCGACACCGTCTACTTCTGGGGGTTCATCGATCTCACGGAGGGGCCGATGGTGATCGACCTGCCGGGTCTCGGTGCGCCGTCGGGGATCCTCGGCACGATCGACGACATGTGGTTCAACTGGGTCACCGATGTCGGCCTGCCCGGCCCGGACCGCGGCGAGGGCGGCCTGTACCTGATGGTGGGGCCCGGCTACGACGGCCCGCTACCCGACAGCGGCTACCACGTTTTCCATGCCCGGACGACGCGAGTGACCCTGATCGGGCGCGGGTTCATGGTCGACAACGATCCCCAGGTCCCGGTCGAGGCCATACGCAACGGCATCCGGGTACATCGCTACGTGCCCGGCACCCGCGGCACCGCGGTCGGCAGCTTCCTCGCCGGACACGCACCCCTGGCAACGCCCGCCCCGGTGCCCGAGACCCGCTTCGTCGAGGCGTCCGGGATGGCGATCAACACCCTGTTCCCCAACGACTTCGGCTACTGGGAGCTGGTCGACGAGCTGGTCCAGCAGCAACCACCCGAAGCAGCCGACCCCGAGCTGTTGGGCCTGCTCGCCGCCATCGGCATCGTGCACGGCAAGCCCTTCGAGCCCGACGCCAGGATGCGCACGATCCTCGAAGACGCCGTCGTGGTCGGCAATGCCACCGCCCGCACCCTCACGTTCGCGGCACGACCCGAGGAAGGGTTCGGCTTCTACCCGAACTCGCAGTGGCAGAGCGCTTTGTTCGTCGGGGGTTACCAGTTCCTCGACCCGCCACCCGAAATCACGCCCGACGGGCCGATCGTGGGACCGAGCGACGGTGCACGCAAGCTCGACGCTGCCACCAACTTCTTCTACATGGCCACCGGCATCACGCCGGCGATGTGCATGCGGCTGACCGGCATCGGGTCGCAGTACCTGTATACGATGCGGGACAGCGAGGGCAACTACCTCGACGGCGCCCGCAGTTATCGCCTCACCCTGCCCCCCGGCATCCCCGAAAGCCGCTTCTGGTCGGTCATCGTCTACGACAACCAAACCCGGTCGATGCTGCAGACCGACCAGCACCTACCGCGCCTCGGTAGCCAGTCCGCCACCGTCGAGGCCAACCCCGACGGCTCGATCGACCTCTACTTCGGACCCACCACACCCGCAGGCCACGAAGACAACTGGCTGCAGACCATCCCCGGCAAGGGCTGGTGGACCATCCTCCGGCTCTACAACCCACTCCAGTCCTTCTTCGACAAGACCTGGCAACCAGGCGAGATCCGACCGCTCTGACCGAGACATCGGCCGGCAACCGGCGATGCGGGTCTGCAAAACCCGTGCCCGCGTGGGAGTCCTGACCTGACGCTGGGGCTCGCCGCGATTTTCGGCTGGCGCGTTCTGGCCACCCGATTCGAACGTCCCGGGCTCACTGCGCCGATCGTCTTGCTTGCGGCCGGCTACGTCTTCGCCGGGGTTGTCGCGTTGTTCGAGGCGATGTCGACGCGAGCTGGTGAAGGTCATCGCCGGGGTGACCCCTGGTGTGGGCTCTTCGGTAACGCATCGCCAGTCAAGTCCGGCCGAGTCATGTCCGGCGGGACCTGGGCAACTACCTCGGCGTGCTCGGAGCCGGGCTCCCGCTGACCGTGACGGCGGGCACTGCGGTCGCGATCGTGGCCCTGCTTCGACCCGTCGGCAGCGCTACTGCGTTTCACACAATGAGTGTGATTCGGCCGCGGGCGCGTGGGGGTTGGCTTGGAACTTGTCCGATGAGCACGCCAAGGAGGCTTCCAATGACCGAGCCATCGATTCAGGCCACGCGATCCGCCGGCCAGCCGGACCAGCCCAGTGCGTGGGCGGCCGGCTTCGTCATGTTCGCGGCCGTGCTCATGATCATGGCCGGCATCTTCCAGGCGATCTCCGGCCTGGTAGCCCTGTTCCAGGACGAGTTCTACCTCACCACTGCCAACTACTTGTTGCAGTTCGACACCACCACGTGGGGCTGGATCCACCTACTGCTCGGGCTGTTGGTGATGTTCGCCGGGGTCGCACTGCTTGCCGGACAGACCTGGGCCCGCGTCATCGGCGTCATCCTGGCCGCCCTCAGCGCCGTGTCGAACTTCACCTTCATCCCCTACTACCCGTTCTGGTCGCTGGCCATCATCACCCTCGACATCGTCATCATCTGGGCGCTCACCACCCACGGACGCGACATCACCGGCTGACCGGCCGCCGGCCGCTCACCGGGTGGCCGGCGCCACGGAGCGACAGGAGAACGACATGACGACTGCCACCGGCTCGGTTCCCGGAGCCTCCGAACGGACGCGCGCGTTCGCGCCCACACTCCCCATCTCGACCCCGGCGCAGTTTCACACGGATCGAAAAACCCGTCGGGCTGGACTACTGGGTCGTCGCGAAGGACGAGTAAAACAGGCCCACGCCCGGGTCGGAACATCGAGGAGGAGTGACTTGGCCGCTCGACACGGTGAACATTGTCGGCGAGGCCCGATACGAGCGGCAGAGCGCCATGTGACGGTTCGGACCGCGCCGCAATTCCTCCACTTTGCACCGACCATCTGTCCCGAATCGGGCCCAGGCTTCCCGATATCCCGCGACAACGTCGGATCCGTCGCGGTTCGGATTCGGGACGTCGGCCCAAGCCAGGCCCAGGTAAGACCGAGGAGAGCGGGGTGTGCCGTGACGGCTCGAGAGACAGTGAAGGAGGTCCAGTCATGACGATCAAGCGGCTGACCCGTGCGGAGCGGCGAGCGCTGGGTAAGGCGGCCCGCGCCGCGGCACCCCTGGACGCGCATCGCGAGTTCGACCCGGCGCCGGGCCGGGATCCGGTGGGGCTGTTGCTGGGTCAGGCGGCGTCGCGGGTGCCCGAGCTGGTGCCGATCCGGCACGGCCGGATGTTGGTCTCGCCGTTCACCTACTACCGCGGTGCCGCCTTGCCGATGGCCGCCGACCTGGCCGCGACCCCGACCTCGGGGTTGCGGGTCCAGCTCTGCGGTGACGCGCACCTGTCGAACTTCGGTGCGTTCGCCTCACCGGAACGGCGCCTGGTGTTCGATGTCAACGACTTCGACGAAACCCTGCCGGGTCCCTTCGAGTGGGACGTCAAACGGCTGGCCGCCAGCCTGACCGTCGCCGGGCGGGACAACGACTTCACCGCCGCGCAGCGCCGCAGCGTCATCGTGGCCGGCGTGCAGGCATACCGCACCGCGCTGCGCGAGTTCGCGGACATGCCGCTGCTCGACGTCTGGTACGCCCACCTCGACGTCGAGGACGCGATGCGCCAGGTCCGGTCCCAGCTCGCCAAGAAGGGACGCAAAGAGGCCGACAAGATGCTGGCGAAGGCCCGCACCCGCGACAGCATGTCGGCGCTGAGCAAGCTGACCACCACGGTCGAGGGGCGGCGCCGGATCGTCAGCGACCCGCCGTTGATCGTGCCGGTCGAGGAGCTGTTCACCGACCTGCAGGCCGACGCGCTCTACGGGCAGATCAACGAGCTCCTCGCGAGTTACACCGGCACCCTGCAGTCCGACCGTCGCCATCTCGTCCAGCAGTTCGACCTGATCCAGGTGGCGCGCAAGGTCGTCGGTGTCGGCAGCGTCGGCACCCGCGCGTGGATCCTGCTGCTCGAGGCCGGCGACGGTCAGGAACCGTTGTTCCTGCAGGCCAAGGAGGCCCAGGCGTCGGTGCTGGCCGACTACTGCGGGCGCAGCGACTACGACGACCAGGGGCAGCGCGTGGTCGCCGGACAGCACCTGATGCAGGCCTCCAGCGACATCTTCCTCGGCTGGCAGCGCACCACCGGCCCAGACGGGGTCGAGCGCGACTTCTACATCCGCCAGCTGCGGGACTGGAAGTTCTCCTTCCCGATCGAGGAGATGCTGCCCAAGGGCATGGCGGTCTACGCGGGTCTGTGCGGCTGGACCCTGGCCCGTGCGCACGCCCGCTCCGGGGATCGTGTCGCGCTGGCCGCCTACCTCGGCAAGTCCGGCAGGTTCGACACCGCGCTCGCCGAGTTCGCCGAAACCTACGCCGACCAGAACGAACGCGACCACGCCGCGCTCGCCGCCGCCGTCACCGAGGGTCGCGCCGAAGCACGATCGGGCCTGTAAAACCGGTACTGCGGCTGGGTGTCGACGCCCAGTTCTGGGAGCCGGGCATCGCGGGCTGGGTGAACCCGCCTACCCCGCGGGGTTCGACGCACCAACGCTCATCGGACAGAACCGCGAACGCTGCAACACTCACGTTCCCGGCGCGACCTCGCGCACCGAAGTCACCAACCCTGCCGGTAACCACCCGGGGGAATCCGAGCGGACGCGACCGGTCCGAGTTGGGCAGGGGCCGATGACAGTTCCCGGGCCGACTAGGGCAGACAAGCAGCCGACGAGGGCGCGGCCATGTCATCGCCGATTCCTTCGAGTGGACCGAACGCCCCCCGAACCGCGACGTGTCGGCGGACCTCGACAGGACCGGCGTGTCCGCCCGGATCCCCCGTCGCGCAGCGACACCCTCGGGCTCGCGGAATTCATCAGCCCGCAACGGAAGGAAGGCAAATGCGATCTCACGGATCCACTCGGGTACCGACGCCGCCGCCGTCGACACCACCACCGTCATCGTCATCGTCATCGGGGGCGCCGTCGTGGACGATTCCCCGCGGCCTGATCGTGCTGCTGGCGGCGGCGGCCACGGTGGTCACCGTCGCGGGGATGCGGGGCTTCGCCGACATCCTCGGGCCGGTCGTGCTGGCGCTGATGCTTACGATCGCCGTGCAACCCATCCAGACCGCGGCGCAGCGGCGCGGCCTGCGTCCGTGGATCGGCATGGCCGCGGCGCTGGTCACGGTGTATCTGATCCTGATCGGGATCGCCGCGGCGTTGGCGGTGTCCACGGCGCAGTTGGCGTCGCTGCTGCCGCACTACGCCGACCAGTTCGACGATCTGCTCGACGGGGCGCGGACCGCGTTGGCGAACGCCGGGGTGGACACCGAACAGATCCATAACATGCTCGCCGGCTTCGACGTCGACCGGCTGGTCGGTTTCCTCACCACGGTGCTGGCGGGTCTGCTCGGGGTGTTCTCGAACCTGTTCTTCGTGCTCGCGTTGCTGTTGTTCACGGTGTCGGGGGGCATGACCGCCCGCCCCCGGATGGCGGTCATGTCCCGCACCCGACCCGACCTCGCGTACGCGCTCACCACCTTCGCTGCGGGGACGCGGCAGTATCTGGTCGTGTCCACGGTGTTCGGTGCGATCGTGGCGGTGTGCGACGGGGGTGTGCTGTGGTTGCTGGGTGTGCCGCTGCCGGGGTTGTGGGCGGTGCTGTCGTTCATCACCAACTACATCCCCAACATCGGCTTCCTGATCGGCGTGATCCCGCCGGCGATGCTGGCGTTGCTCGAAGGCGGGCCGATCCTGATGCTGTGGGTGATCGTGGCCTACAGCGTGATCAACTTCGTCATCCAGTCGATCATCCAACCCAAGTTCGTCGGCGACGCCGTCGGGATCAGCCCCACCATCACGTTCCTGTCGCTGGTGTTCTGGGGGTGGGTGCTCGGCGCGCTCGGCGCGCTGCTGGCGATCCCGCTGACCCTGCTGGTCAAGGCGCTGCTGCTGGACATCGACCCGGCGACCCGCTGGGCCAACTCGCTGATCGATCACCGGGTGGACGAGCCCGCCGGCCCCGACGACGAAACGCGCGAACAGGCGCCCGCCGCGACACCGGCGGACCCCGAACACCCGCACCCGGGCAGCGACGACCCCGACGGCACGCCCGGCTGACCGGGAGGTCCGCAACTTTTCAGCCCCGATCCGGGCCTGTTGCGCGGTCGCGGGCGCGTTCGACCGCGCCGAACAGGATCCGCCCGCCGATACCGAGCAGGACCAGGTTGGCGATCATCTGGGTGGTGACCACCGCGCGCCCGGTGTCGGAGACCGCCAGGATGTCACCGAAGCCGACGGTGGAGAACACGGTGACGGTGAAATACAGCGACGCCATCCGGGACAGGCTCTGCGAGAAGCTGTCCGGGCCGGCGGCGGCCATCAGGTAGTACAGGACGGAGAACCCCAGCAGATACAGCGGCACCGCGACCGCGAACGCCTCGACCGCCTGCACGGCCGGCGTCGGCGACCGCACGATCGCGGTGTACTGCCATCCGACGACCACCCCGACCACGCCGAACACCGCGACCAGCAGAATCCAGCTGCGCGCATCGGACACCTCGTCCAACGGTGCGGCGAAATACAGCACGAGCAGCACCGCCGCGGTCAGTGTCGGACGCAAAACCGCGCGGCGCCGGCGACGGCGCCGCACCGCGCGCGCCGGCCTCCGGGAGTCCGCCATCTCCGCGCCTTTCTGCCCGGCGGTCCGGGGACCGCGATCACCACGCGACCGACCACGACCGACCACGACCGGGCGGGTCGGCGCTGTGGTGGGCCGCGGTGTGGCTGCCGCCGCGCGCGATCGTGCCCCGCTCCCTGGCGGTCAGGCGCGGCTGCTGTCCCAGGTGGCGATGGCCCAGATCACCACGATGGCGAGGGCGATGAGCAGGATCGACCACGCCGGGTAGTAAGGCAGCCACAGGAAGTTGGCGATGATCGACAGCGACGCGGCGATGATCGCCACGATGCGCGCCCAGGTTGCGCCGGTGAACAATCCGAACCCGGCGGCGAGCAGCAGCGCGCCGACCAGAATGTGGATCCACCCCCAGGTGGTGGTGTCGAACATCGCGGCGAACGTCGTGGGGCCCTCGCCGCTTGCCTGCGCATCGATCGCGAACGCCCCGTGCCACCCCGCGACGTTCATCAAGTAGGAGGTGGTGAAGTCCTCCGCCAGTTCCGGACCGATCCCACCGATCGAGGCCAATGCCCGCGTGCGGACCGCGTAGTGCGACCCGATCCCGATCGGCGCGAGCCCGCCGTTGTGGCCCAGCTGATGAGGCCCGTGGAACGTGGCCTCCTGAAAGAGCCTGCCCCGCACCGCCCACGACGTGCGCCGATTGGCGTCGCACACGCTCGGCGCCGCGACGTAGCCGATGGCCGGATCGGCAAACGCGCGCACCATCTCCGCCAGATACGTCGGGGCCGGGCGGTGGTCGGAATCCAGTTGCGCGACCACGTCGTAGTCGCGGTACCCGACCCGGTCGTAGAAGAACGCCAGGTTGCCCTCCTTGCACCGGCGCCGGCGCGGCCACACGGCGCGCTGATACGCCGCGATCCCGCGCCGCGTGGACACCCGCACACCGCGCTCGGCGCACCACACAGTCGTTTCGTCGATGGGATCCTCGTCGCACAACCAGACGTGGTAGTCGTGTGGATACCGTTGTACGAGCATGGCTTCCAGCGTCGTACGGACCACCGGCCAGGGTTCGCCCGGGGTTTTGGTGACAACCAACGCGACACGCAGGTACGGGATCGCCAAGCTGGGCGAGACCCGACGGAGCCGATTCACCGTGAGCAGGTAGTAGATCGGCAGCGTCGCCACGTAGCCGAGCAGTGCGGTGTTGACCGCGAAGGCCACCCACCCGACGCGGTGCGCCGGGTCGAACCACCACACCCAGAACGCCACATAGGTCAGTGCCCACGCCCCCGACAGCACACCGATCAACACACGCGCGCCCGCCCCGACGGCCGGCACGAACGTCGCCGTCCCGACCGGGACGCGGCGGGGCACTCGCCGCGAGAACACGGGCCCGGACGGGCGGTCGGTCCACACCCGCCGGGCGGACAGGGCGCGCAGATACCCCGCAACGTCGCCGTCGTCGGGGCCCGCGCGGGTCCCGACCCCGGTCACGATGCCGCGCCGAGACGGGCCCGGTGCCAGGCCACAGTGCGGGCGATGCCCTCGTCGACCGAGACGGTCGGGCGCCACCCGAGCCGCGTCCACGCTCGGGTGACGTCGGGTCGCCTGCGGGTCGGATCGTCGGGCGGCAACGGACCCCAGCTCAGCGGCGAGGCCGACTCCGTGGCGGCCAGGACCTGTTCGGCGATCTCGAGGACCGTCAGCTCCTGCGGATTGCCCAGGTTGATCGGCCCGGCGTCGAGCGAGTCCAGCATCGCCGCGAGCCCATCGACCAGGTCGTCGACGTAACACAGGCTGCGGGTCTGCCGGCCGTCGCCGAAGATCGTCAGCGGCTCGCCACGCAACGCGCAGTCCACGAACGACGACACCACCCGGCCGTCGTCGGGATGCATCCGCGGTCCATAGGTGTTGAAGATGCGCACGATGCCGGTATCGACCCCCCGCGCGGTGCGGTACGCCGTCGTGATCGCCTCGGCGTAGCGCTTCGCCTCGTCGTAGACGCTGCGCGGGCCCACCGTGCAGACGTTGCCGCAATACTCCTCGGTCTGAGGGTG